>CAZZDV010000101.1:0-13516 GCA_964652785.1 uncultured Bordetella sp. | reverse complement strand
AGATAGACAAACACGCGTCTCACACCTAACCTTGCCAACACTCGACAACAGGAGGAGACCATGTTCCGACCCAAGCTGAAGCTCGCGCTCGCAACCTTTGCGGCGGCCTGCGCGGCCGCCTTCGCGCCGCTTGCCGCGGCCCAGGAAGTGACGCTCAAGGTCGTCAGCGCGTTCGCCGAGAACACCGAGTACGTGAAGAAGCTCGAAGGCATGATCAGGAAGCTCAATGCCGAGGGCAAGGGACAGCTGCAACTCAATTTCATCGGCGGACCCAAGGCGATGCCGCCGTTCGAGGTCGGCAAGGCGGTCCAGGCGGGCGTGATCGACATCGGCATGGCGACCGGCGCGTTCTACACGAACATCATGCCGGAGGCCGACGCGCTCAAGCTCACGCAGCTCAGCATGCAGGAGCTGCGCAGGAACGGCGCGATCGACCTCGTCAACCGGATCTGGAACGAGAAGGCCGGCCTGCAGTACATCGGCCGCGTCATCGAGTACACGCCTTTCCACCTGTACCTCAACAAGAAGATCGACAAGCCCGACCTCACGGGGCTCAAGATCCGAGTGACGCCGGTGTACCGCGATTTCTTCGCGGCGATGGGCGCGACCGTGATCACCACCCCCCCGGGCGAGGTGTACACGGCGCTCGAGCGCGGCGTGGTCGACGGCTACGGCTGGCCGATCCAGGGCATCTTCGACGCCAACTGGCAGGAGAAGACCAAGTTCCGCGTCGACCCCGGTTTCTACAGCGCCGAGGTGTCGCTGATCATGAACCTGGGCAAGTGGAAATCGATGACGCAGGCGCAGCGCGACCTGCTCATGCGCCACATGATCGCCGCCGAGGCGGAGAACGAAACATGGAAGGTGCTGAACGATACCGACACCAAGCGCCAGGCGCAGGCCGGCATCCAGGTCATCACTTTCGATGCGGCCACCTCGAAGCAGTACGTGGACAAGGCCTATGCCGTGGCGTGGGATTCCTTCAACAAGGTAAGCCCGCAACACGCTCCGCAGATGCGCAAGCTGTTCAGCAAGTAGCGGGTGGAGCGCCTCTCGGCGGCGTGGGGCAGGCTGCTGAACGCGTTCGCGTTCGCGGCCTGCGCGATCGTGTTCGCGATGACGCTGATGATCTGCTCCGACGTGCTGCTGCGCAATGTCCGGCTGATCCCGGGGGTACAGGGGCTCGCCTGGTCGAACGAGGTGTCCGAGTGGATGCTGTACCTGGTCACCATGCTGGCGGCGCCGTGGCTGCTGCGGCGCGGCCAGCATATCCGCGTGGACATCCTGCTGCGCGCGCTTCCGCCGCGCATCGGCTGGTACCTCGAATGGGCCTCCGATGCGATCGGCCTCGCCTGCTGCCTCGTGATCGCCTGGTACGGCCTGCGCGCGGTGATGGCCAGCTTCGCCGGCGCCTCGCTCTCGATCAAGACGCTGGTGATGCCCGAATGGTGGATCCTCGCCCCGCTGCCGGTGGCTTTCCTGATGCTGGCGGTCGAGATGCTGTTTCGCATGCACCGGCTGTATCTCGGCGAGCGCGCGCCGCGCGATGACGCCGTGACCGCGGGTTGAGGGCGGGCAACGC
The DNA here is from genome assembly GCA_964652785.1 of uncultured Bordetella sp. Classification (GTDB taxonomy): domain Bacteria; phylum Pseudomonadota; class Gammaproteobacteria; order Burkholderiales; family SG8-39; genus SZAS-79. The sequence continues at coordinate 11,934 of CAZZDV010000101.1, read as the reverse complement.
GGATGGCCTGGCAGGCTGCGGCGTGGCTGATGCTCGGCGGCTCGACGGTGCTGCTGTTCCTCGGCCTGCCCGTAGCGTTCACTTTCCTCGCGATCAACATCACCGGCGCGCTGCTGTTCCTGGGCGGCGAGGCCGGCCTCATCCAGCTCGCGCGCAACAGCGTCGGCTCGGTCGCCAGCTTCTCGCTCACGCCGATCCCGCTCTTCATCCTCATGGGCGAAGTGCTGTTCCACACCGGCCTTGCGGTCAAGGTCATCGACGGCGTGGAGCGCCTGATCCGGCAGGTGCCGGGACGGCTCGCCGTGGTCGCGGTGGTCGCGGGCACGGTGTTCTCGGCGATCTCGGGCTCGACGATCGCGACCACGGCCATGCTCGGCAGCCTGATGCTGCCGGTGATGCTCAAGCGCGGCTACCACCCGACCATGGCGACTGGCCCGATCATGGCCATCGGCGCGGTCGACATGCTGATCCCGCCCTCGGCGCTCACGGTCCTGCTGGGCAGCCTTTCCGGCATTTCGATTTCCAAGCTCCTGATGGGCGGCGTGGTGCCGGGGCTCATCCTCGCGATCTCTTTCGTGATCTACATCATCGTGCGCGTGAAGCTCGACCCAAGGCTGGCGCCGCCCACCGCACTCGAGGAGTTCCACGGCTGGGAGAAACTGCGGCCCTTCGTCCAGTACGTCGTTCCGCTCGTGTCGATCTTCGCGATCGTCGTGGCTTCCATGTCGGCCGGCTGGGCGACGCCGACCGAATCGGCCGCGATCGGGGCGCTTGCGACGATGGTCCTTGCCATGGCCTATGGGGCCCTGACCCCCAAGGCGATGCTGGCGGCCCTGCGCGGCACGGTGGGCATCTCGGGCATGATCCTGTTCATCATCGTCGGGGCGACGACGTTTTCGCAGATCCTGAGCTTTTCCGGGGCGAGCAGCGGGCTTGTTTCGCTCATTACCGGCCAGGGGCTCTCGCCTATGGTGGTGATCGCGGGCATGATGCTGCTGCTGATCTTCCTCGGGATCTTCGTGGACCAGGTCAGCATGATGCTCATTACCCTGCCGATCTTCATTCCGGTGGTGCAGACTTTCGGCATCGACCTGGTGTGGTTCGGTGTAATGTTCCTCATCTGCATGCAGCTGGGGCTGCTGCTCCCGCCCCACGGTCTGCTGCTGATGACCATGAAAAGCGTCGCGCCGCCGGAAGTCCGCATGAGCCATATTTTCCAGGCGGTCGTGCCCTACGTACTGATGAGCATCCTGGTGCTCGCGCTGGTGTTTTTCGTGCCCGCAGTGGCGCTCTGGCTGCCGAAATTTCTGGGCTGAAGAGGTAAGCGATGGAACGCTCGTTCAAAGAGGAAGTCGAGAAGCTCAAGCTCGGGGAAGGCGAGACCTTCCATGGCGAGGGCATCCTCGCGGTCACCAAGGCGCTGCTGCAGTCCGGCGTCGCCTACGTGGGCGGCTACCAGGGCGCGCCGGTGTCCCACATGATGGATGTGCTGAACGACGCGCGCGACATCATGGACGACCTCGGCATCCATATCGAGACGAACGCGTCGGAGGCCGGCGCGGCCGCGATGCTCGGCGCTTCGATCAACTACCCGCTGCGCGGCGCGGTGACTTTCAAGTCGACGGTCGGCACGAACGTGGCCTCGGACGCGCTTTCAAACCTTGCCTCTGCCGGCGTGAAGGGTGGCGCGCTCATCGTGCTGGGCGAAGATTACGGCGAAGGCGCTTCGATCATCCAGGAAAGAAGCCACGCCTTCGCGATGAAATCGCAGATGTGGCTGCTCGACCCGCGCCCCAACCTGCCCAAGATCGTCGAGACGGTGGAGAAAGCGTTCGAGCTGTCCGAGGCTTCGAACACGCCGGTGCTGCTCGAGCTGCGCATTCGCGCCTGCCATGTGCAGGGCACTTTCAAAACCAAGGCGAACCGCGCCTCGGATTTTTCGCGGCGCAATTTCCTCCCCGCTCCCGAGTTCGACTTCGGCCGCATCAGCCTGCCGCCCTCCACGTACGCGCAGGAAAAGCACAAGATCGACGTGCGCTGGCCGGCCGCGGTCGAGTTCATCCGCAAGCACGGCCTGAATGAAGTGTTCGCCGCGGACACGAGCGACGTCGGCATCCTCTGCCAGGGCGGCATGTACAACGTGACCATGCGGTCGCTGCAGCAACTCGGCCTCGCCGACGCGTTCGGCGAATCGCGCATCCCGATCTACTGCATGAACGTAACCTATCCGATGGTGCCGGAGGAAGTGACCGCGTTCTGCGAAGGCAAGCGCGCGGTGCTGGTGGTCGAGGAAGGCCAGCCGGCGTACATCGAAGACGCGATCCAGGCGATGTTGCGTCGCGCTGGAAACGACACCACGGTGCTCCACGGCAAGGGCCTCCTGCCGCTGGCGGGGGAATACACCGGCGAAGTGGTGCTCACCGGCGTCGCGAACTTCATCGAACAGGTGTCCCCGCGAGGCACCGACACCAGCAGGATCCACAAGGTGTTCGAAGCACTCACCGCACCCAGGAAGCGCGCGGCGGAATTGCTCGGCGGGCCGATCCCTGCGCGTCCTCCGGGTTTCTGCGTGGGATGCCCGGAGCGCCCGGTATTCTCGGCGATGAAACTCGTCGAGCGCGATCTGGGTGCGTATCACGTGTCGGCCGACATCGGCTGCCACACGTTTTCGACGCTGCCGCCTTTCAACATCGGCCACACTGTGCTCGGCTATGGCTTGGGCATGGCGTCGAATTCCGCGATCAACAGCATGTTCGGCAAGCGCACCGTGACGATCATGGGCGATGGGGGGTTCTGGCATAACGGCCTCACCTCCGGCGTGGCCAATGCCGTTTTCAACAAGAGCGACGGCATCCTCGTCATCATGAAGAACGGCTACAGCTCGGCGACCGGCACGCAGGAGCTGCCCTCCTCGCCGCAGCACAGCGAGCACAAGTCCGACGACATGGGCATCGAGCGCACGCTTACGGGTCTTGGCGTCGGCTGGATGAAGACCGTCGACAACTATCGCGTCGGCGCGGTCGCGGAAACCCTCAAAGAGGCAATGACTTCCGAATTCCAGGGCCTCAAGGTCATCATCGCCGAAGGCGAGTGCCAGCTCGAGCGCCAGAGGAAATTGCGGCCGGTAAACGCCGCAAAGCTCTCCTCCGGCAAAAGGCTCGTACGCGTGAAGTACGGCGTCGACGAGGACACCTGCACCGGCGACCATTCGTGCATCCGCATCTCCGGATGCCCGACGCTCACCATCAAGGACAACCCCGATCCGCTGCGCCAGGACCCCGTGGCCACCGTCATCGACGGGTGCGTCGGGTGCGGCCTGTGCGGAGAGAACGCGCACGCAGCGGTGCTATGCCCGTCGTTCTATCGCGCCGAGGTCGTGCAGAACCCCGGCGCCTGGGATCGCTTCATCGCGCGGACCCGGGCCCTCGTCACTGGATTGCTCATGCCGAAGTCCCCGGCCGCTTCATGAGCGAACCGCTGCCGCAGCGTTCGATCTCCATCCTGATTGCCGCGCTCGGTGGCGAAGGCGGCGGCGTCATGGCGGAGTGGCTTGTCGAAGCGGCTACGCAAAGCGGACTGCCGGTCCAGGCCACCTCGATCCCCGGTGTCGCGCAACGCACCGGGGCCACCACGTATTACCTCGAGATCTTCCCCGCGCGGCGGGACACGCTCGGCGGCCGCGAGCCGATGATGGCGCTCACGCCTAATCCCGGCAACGTCGACATCATGGTCGCCTCCGAACTCATGGAAGCCGGGCGCGCGATGCAGAACGGCTTCGTAAGCCCGGAGAGGACTACGCTGATCGCTTCTACCCATCGCATCTATGCCACGAGCGAAAAGATGCAGATGGCCGACGGCCGCTTCGACAGCGATAAAGTGCTCGCGGCCGCCGCAGGCCTCGCGAAGCTTGCGGTGCTCTTCGACATGCGCGAGATCGCGCGCGTGAACGGCACGGTGATCAACGCGGTGCTGTTCGGCGCCATGGCCGGCTCGGGCTCGCTTCCGCTCACGCGCGCGGCCTGCGAAGAGGCGATCGGCAAGTCGGGCCGCGGCGCGCAGGCTTCACTGCGCGGATTCGCTGCCGGCTTCGACCTCGCGGCCGCGCGCGCGCAGCCGCCGGCCCCCGCCGCACCGGATGCCGAGCCGGACATCATGGCGCTGGGCGAGGCGCGGCTGCTGGACTACCAGGGCCCGTCGTACGTCGCACTCTTCCGGGAACGCATGAAAGCGATCCAGCCGCTGGGCGGGAAGCTCGCGCAGGAGACCGCGCGCCACCTCGCGCTCTGGATGAGCTTCGAGGACATCATCCGCGTTGCGGACCTCAAGACGCGCGCGAGCCGGTTCGAGCGAGTGCGCAAGGAAGCGCGGGCCGGTGACGGCGAGCCGGTGGTGATCATCGACTTCCTCAAGCCAGGCGTGGACGAGTTCGCCTCGATCCTGCCGCCCGCGCTCGGCCGCCGACTGGTGAACTGGGCCGAGTCGAAGGACAAGATGCACGCCTACAACGTGGGCATGCACATCAAGACGACCAGCGTGCTGGGTTTCCTGCTCGTGCGCTCGCTGGCGTGGCTCAAAGCCTGGCGCCCGCACTCCTTTCGCTACCAGGTCGAACAGGGGCAGATCGATGCGTGGTTGCACCGCATCCGCGAAGCGGCGGGACGGGACCACGACCTCGCGCTGGAAATCGCGGAGTGCGCGCGGCTCATCAAGGGTTACAGCGACACGCACCGGCGCGGCAAGGCGAATTTCCTCGCCATCATGGATGCGCTGGTCGACAACCCGCCCACTTCCGACCCGAAGGAGCAGGCGGCGGCCATCGCGCGCGCGCGGAACGCCGCCCTTGCCGACCCCGAGGGTAAGGCGCTCTCGAGCAGCCTGGGCAAGCCGACAATGGGCGGTAAACCCGTGTTTTGGCTGGCGAAATCGCCCTGATACGCCCCTGGATTACCCCCTCCTGAGAGGACGTTTTGCTAAAATCGGCCTCCAGCGCACATCCGGAGCAGTGCATGCAGGTTGCCGCAAACGCCGTTGCAGGGCCCGACAAGCAGGCGGCCTCGCGTGCGGAGTTCTATTCGCGCCTCGACAAGGACAACCTGACGCCGCTCTGGGAGGTCCTGCATGCGCTGGTGCCGCCGCTCCCGGCCAGCGGCTGCCTGCCTGCGCTCTGGAAGTACAAGGACATCCGTCCGTTCATCCTCGAGTCCGGCCGCCTGATTACCGCCGCAGAGGCGATCCGGCGCGTCCTGATCCTCGAGAACCCGGGCCTGCGCGGGCAATCCTGCATCACGCGCAGCCTCTACTGCGGCTTGCAGCTCATCCTGCCCGGCGAAGTGGCCCCTAGCCACCGGCATACCCAGTCGGCACTGCGGTTCATCGTCGAGGGCACGGGCGCGTATACAGCGGTCGATGGCGAGCGCACGACCATGCACCCGGGCGACTTCATAATCACGCCCTCCTGGACCTGGCACGATCACGGCAACCCGGGCAACGAGCCGGTCGTCTGGATGGACGGGCTCGATATCCAGATCCTGCAGCTCTTCGGCGCGCAGTTCATGGAGACCTATGCCGAGGACGAGCAGCCGGTCACCAAGGCTGAAGGCGATTCCTACGCGCGCTACGGCAACAACATGGTGCCGCTTGGGCCACTGCCCGCTTCCAAGACTTCGCCGATCTTCAACTATCCGTACGAACGCAGCCGCGAAACGCTCGCCTGCCTTGCGCGCGTCCAGGCACCCGATGAGTGCCACGGATGGAAGATGCAGTTCGTGAACCCGCTCACCGGCGGTTTCGCGATGCCGACGATCGGCGCCTTCATCCAGCTGCTGCCGCGGGGGTTCCGGTCGAATCCCTACCGCTCGACCGACGGCACGATCTATTCGGTGGCCGAAGGCAGCGGGACGGTCACGATCGGCAAGGAGTCCTTCGCATTCGAGCCACGGGACACGTTCGTCGTGCCCTCGTGGCAACCCGTGCAATTCGAAACCGCGCAGGAAGCGGTCCTTTTTTCATATTCCGACCGCCCGGCGCAGGCCGCGCTCGGGCTGCTTAGGGAGCATCGCGGCTGACCTTCGCGGGCTGCCGTCGGATGGACAAGACATGAGCGATAGCGAGTTCTACAGCCGCGAGTACAACAATCGCGTGCTGTTTCCGAACCATCCCGAAGTCATGGCGCGCTGGGCGGACAAGTCCGCCCGCACCCGCTCCTCGATGATCTGCTACCTCGACCGCCAGTACGGCGAAAGCGCGGGCGAGATGCTCGACATCTTCCCGGCGAGAAAAGGCGACGGGACCTGCATGATGTTCATCCACGGCGGCTTCTGGCGCGCGATGGACAAGCAGGACTTCTCGTTCCTTGCGCCGGCGCTGGTCGACTCCGGGATTTCGCTGGTCGCAGTCAACTACGACCTGTGCCCGCACGTGAGCATCGAGGCAATCGTCAAGCAGATGCTGAGAGCCTCCGGCTGGCTGTGGAAGCATGCCGAGGACTACGGCATGGACCAGGACCGGCTGTATGTCGCCGGCCATTCGGCCGGGGGGCATCTGGCCGCGATGATGATGGCGGCGCTCTGGTCGGTGTACGACGACGAGCTGCCCCGCGACCTCTACAAGGGCGCGCTTGCGATCAGCGGCGTCTACGACCTGCGGCCGATCGTGCAGGTCGATTGGCTCAATGGCGACCTCAAGCTCGATGAAGCTTCGGCCCTCAAGGTGTCGCCTGCATTCCTGCCGCCAGCGACTCGGGCACCCGTGGTCACAGCGGTTGGCGCAAAAGAAAGCTCGGAGTTCAAGCGCCAGGATGCGCTTCTCGGCGCACGCTGGAAATCGGCCGTGACCGCCGATGTCATCGTGCCGGGGGCCGACCACTTCACGATCGTCGACGAGCTTTGCAACCAGTCCAGCGCGCTGTTTACCGGCACGCGCAAGATGATGAAGCTCGACAAGTGAACCCGCCCGACCCCTATCTTTCGAGCGCGGAGTACATCGACAGCAGCCATCCCGCCATCGAGGCGTTCGCCGCGGAGCACGCTAAAGGCGGCAGTGCGCTCGAGCGCGCAATATCCCTTTACTACGCGGTGCGGGACCGGATCCGCTACAACCCTTTCCTCGATTTCACGCAACCCTCCGCGTTCAGGGCGAGCGATTGCCTGGCGGCGGGCGAAGGGTTTTGCGTCGGCAAGGCCTCCCTGCTGGCGGCGGTCGCGCGCGCCACAGGCATCCCTTCGCGCGTAGGGTTCGCGGACGTGAAGAACCACCTGACCACCCCGCGCCTGCTCGAAGTCATGGGGCGCGACGAGTTCATCTATCACGGCTTCGCCGAACTCCTCATCGAAGGCCAGTGGGTCAAGGCCACTCCCGCCTTCAACCTCGCGCTGTGCGAGAAATTCCGCGTCAAGCCCCTCGAGTTCGACGGCCGCAACGATTCGATCTTCCACCCGTTCGATTCCGACGGCCGGCGGCACATGGAGTACCTGCGCGACCGCGGATCGTTTGCCGACATCCCGGCGGACGAGATCCGCGAGGTTTTCCGCGAGTTCTACCCCAAGCTGTATGCGCTGAAGGGGCGGGCCGCCCGGGAAACCTTTGGCTAGGACGCCCGCGTTCGATCCGCGCCGCCTGCTGATCGAGAGCTACCGCGCGGCAGTGGCAGCCGCGGACCCGCTGGTCATCGTCCCGCCTCACCTTCCTGGCCCGCCCGCGGGCCGCACTCTCGCCGTTGGTGCCGGAAAAGCCGCCGCGTCGATGGCCGCCGCGGTCGAGCGCAACTGGCCGAAAAGCGCCGGCCTTTCGGGGCTCGTGATCACGCGCTATGCGCACAGCCTGCCGACCGAGCGCATCCGGGTCGTGGAAGCGGGCCATCCCGTGCCGGATGAAAGCGGTGAAGCCGCCGCGAGCGAGATTCTTGCAAGCGTGCGGGGGTTGGGCGAGGACGACCTCCTGCTCGTGCTGGTGTCCGGCGGCGGATCGAGCCTGCTTTCGCTGCCTGCATCAGGCGTCACGATGGCGGACCTCAAGGAAGTCACGCGGCAGCTCTTGATGTGCGGCGCGCCGATCCAGGAGATCAATACGGTTCGCAAGCACCTCTCCGCGATCCAGGGCGGGCGGCTGGCGGCCGAGTGCCGCGCGCGGATCCTGGCGCTGGTGATCTCGGACGTCACGGGGGACGACCCGACCCATATCGCTTCCGGGCCGTGCGCGCCGGATCCGACGACCTATCGTGATGCGCTGGAGATCCTCGCGAAATACGCCGTTGCCCCGCCGGTCGGAGTCAAAACGCATCTCGAGGGTGGCTTGCGCGGCGCCATCGCCGAGACGCCGAAGCCAGGCGACCCGGTCTTCGCGCGCACCGAGAACCGGGTTGTGGCAACGGCGCATCGCTCGCTCGAAGCCGCGGCTGAAGTGTTCCGCTCGCAGGGGATTACGCCTGCGATCCTGGGAGATTCGATCACCGGCGAGGCGCGGGAGGTCGGCAAGGTGATGGCCGCAGTCGCGCGGGAAGTCCGCGTCCATGGGGCGCCGTTCAAGACCCCTGTCGCGCTGATCTCGGGCGGCGAATGCACGGTCACGGTCCGCGCGAAAGGCCGCGGCGGCCGCTGCAGCGAGTTCCTGCTCTCGCTCGGTGTGGAACTGGGGGGTATGGAAGGTGTGCACGCCATCGCGGCCGACACGGACGGCATCGACGGCTCCGAAGACAACGCGGGCGCCGTGCTCTGCCCGGATTCCCTGAGTCGCGCGGCATCGTCGGGGCTCGACGCCAGGAAGCTCCTCGCTGGCAACGACGCATGGGCGTTTTTCTCCGGGATCGGTGACCTGGTGGTGACCGGCCCGACACTCACCAACGTGAATGACTATCGCGCGATCCTGATCGCGTAGCCGCCGCCGTTTTTAGAGCGGCGCCGGGCGATCGCCCGCGTAACCCTGAAAGCCGTCGAAGCCGAGCACCGACAGCTGCTCGAGCAGCCCGGGGTCCTCGACGTTGCTGGCGATCAGCCGGATCTCGAGTGGACGAACGATCCGGATCAGGGACTCAACAAGGAACCGCAGGTCGGCGTCGGACTTGATCCCGCGCGAATAGCTCTCGGCCAGCTTCACGTACTCGGGAAGCAGCCTGTGGACCACGCGCAGCGACGCACCCGAAAGCTCGAACCCGTCGATCGCGAAACGCGACCCGAGCGCGCGCACCTCCGCGGCGAAGTTCTCGGCAAGCGCGAGGTTGTGGATGACCGCATAGCCGGACAGCTCGAACACGATCCGCTCGGCGAGCGCCGGGGTGCCGATCAGGCGTTCGCGCAATTCCTTTCGGAAATCCGCGTCCTCGAGGCTTTGCGCTGAAACGTTGACGGCTATCGCGCCCGAGAGCGCATTGCCGCGGCCAGCCAGCTCCCAGAGATGGTTGAGCGATGCGCGGTCGATAAGCGGCAACAAATTATGACGGCTTGCGGCCGGGACGAACGCCACTGCGGCCACCGCGCGACCATTGGATTCGAGAAGCCGCGACATGATCTCGGTGTGGAGGATTTCCCGTCCCGGGAGCGAGAACACTTTCTGGCCATAGAGCACGAGGCCGTTCGAAGAAAGCGCGTCCTCGAGGCGCGTTCTCCACTCGTCTGCTGAACGCGCTTCGGTGCTGCCGACATCCAGTGGGCGCGACACACAAGCGGTGTCGCCCCGCTGCATGGCCTCCGCAAGCGCCTGGTCCGCCTGGCGCTCGAGGTCGAGCCACTCCGGGTGCTGGGCATCAAAGTGGACCAGCCCGGCTGAAACCGAAATATCAGGCGGAACCGACTGCTCGCGCAACAGCGCCGCAAACCGGCGGCACACGGATTCACCCCAGGTGCGCGCACCCGCAAAGTCGCGGTTGGGCAGAAGCACCGCAAAGGAGGCGCCTTGCCATCGCCCGACAAGCTGCTCGCCGCCCTCGGCCTGGGATGCAATGACTTCGCCAAGCTCCTGAATGAGTTCGTCTCCCTTGGCCGCACCGAGCGAGCGATTGACCTCCTCCAGGCCGATCATGCTAACGAACGCGAGCGCACCCGACGAGAGCTCGGCGTCTTCGGCAAGCAGACTCTGCGCCTGCTGTATGAGTCCGCGCCGGTTTAGGGCTCCGGTCAGCGGGTCCTCGAACGCCTGCTGGTAAAGACGATCGGCGCGCAAGGATTCCTGCGCGATCGCATCGCGAATCTTGACCGAGAGCTCGTTCATGGCCCGCCCGACGCGCTGCAGCTCGCGCGTGCCGGTTTCGAGCCTGAACTCGCCGAACTCCCGCCGGCCGATCGCGAGCGCGGCCTGCTCGATCGCGTCCAGCGGACGCAGGATCCCGCGCAGGAAAAGCCGCAGCGCAACGAGCGCCAGCAGGTAGAGCGCCCCCAGCCATGCGAGCGACTCGAGCACCGTATGCCAGAGCTGCGCATACGCGAAGCGCGGGTGCACGACTACGAGAACGCGCCCCATCTGCCGCCAGCCGGAGCTGACCAGCGCTTCGCCGGTGGGCGCATCGAAAGGCAGCAGTCGCTTGATCGCGCCAGGGATCTCGTCCCGCACTTCGCCAAGCTCGCGGGAGACCATCGGCCTGCCGTCGACCCCGAGCAGCTTGATCGACGCAAAATGACCGCGGTCGAAAACCGGGTTGATGAAGGTTTCGGCCAGCGCAGGGTCCGGCGACTTCATGCCCTGCCCGAGGGAAAGCGCGAGCGATGTCGCGGTTTCCTGAGCATGCGCGTCGAGCTGCTGCTGCAGGTACCTGCGCGAGTTCTGCACGAAGATAGTCTCGATCCCCAGCACGAGGAGGGCAAAGATGATCGACAGCCCGATGAGAAGCTGGCGTCCAAGGGTCATAGCCGGGTCTCTGCTTCGAGTTTTACGAGCAGGTCGCGCCAAGCGCGAATCTGCCGGGGGTTGGATTTGCGCGAGTCTCGCACGAGCACGACGTCGTCGTCGTTGAAGCTGTAAACGGGAACGAGGTCCGGGCGGTCGGAAGCGGGGCGCACGCGGTCCTCGAGGTTGTCGAGGATCAGCGGCTCGGAGCCGGGCGCCGCGTAGTATGCGAGGACCATGTGCGCCTGGTTGAGCTTCATCGCCTTCACGTAGGTGATGCGCAAGCGGTCGATCGGGATGCCGGCCTCCTTGAGCAGGAAATACTTCGCAATCGAATAGTCCTCGCAGTCCCCGCCGTTGCTGCTGACGGTTTCTGCCGGGGTTGCCCAGTAATCCTCGGCGGACCAGTGCGCCGAATCAGACACGAAGGGAATGCGGTTGAAGTAGGAGTTGACCAGCTGCAGCGCTTCGACTTCGGTGGCGGGAAACTCGAGCAGGCGCTTCACGCGCGGTGCGTTCTTCTGCACGCGGGCAAACTCCACCCAGGAGACGAGCCGCTCGCCGGTCGCCGCGCCGAATCTGCGTGTGTAGGAAGCAACCAGTCCGGGGGTCACCTGGCTGGCGAATCCGAGGCTGCCGGCCTCGCCCGGAACCAGCGTTGTAAGGACGCAGAAGGCAATCGCGCGCAGACGCGTGCGCGTCGCCAATCCCGACCGCCCTGCCGGACCCGACCCCGGAGCTTGCATCCTCGACCACCCCGGGCGTTGCGCTTCGCCCAGCCTTTGTGTGACACCGAAGTGTGCACTATAGGCGCTGGCCCGCCGGAGTCCCGAACGGAATCGAGAACCCCCTACATGAAAAAAAAGCCGGCTCGCGGCCGGCTTTTTCTTCTGCCGCCCGAACAGCTTAGGCTTCGGATTTCTCCGCTGCCTTGGCGGGCTTCGCCTCGACGGGACGCTCGGGCTGGTCCATGAGCATGACCAGGGCCATCGGCGCGTTGTCGCCCTTGCGGAAGCCGTTCTTGAGGATGCTCAGGTAACCGCCATTGCGTTTCGCATAGCGGGGACCGAGCTCGTCGAACAGCTTGCCGACGATCTCGCGATCGCGCAGGCGGTTGAACGC
>CAZZDV010000100.1:9680-13667 GCA_964652785.1 uncultured Bordetella sp. | reverse complement strand
CACGGCTTCATCCACATGTTCGAGGACACGCCGGAGTTCGTCGCGCGCCACATCATCCGCGAGGCCAAGTCATACCTCGACGGCCTCGCGCCGCCGTTCTTCCGCGCGCTGACGCACTACGCGCAGGACGGTTCGTATTCATGGCACTGCCCGGGGCACTCGGGCGGCGTGGCGTTCCTCAAGAGCCCCGTGGGGCAGATGTTCCACCAGTTCTTCGGCGAGAACATGCTCAGGGCCGACGTCTGCAACGCGGTGGACGAGCTCGGCCAGCTGCTCGACCACACCGGCCCGGTCGCCGCTTCGGAGCGCAATGCCGCGCGCATCTTCGGCGCCGACCACTGCTTTTTCGTGACCAACGGCACCTCGACCTCGAACAAGATGGTCTGGCATGCCAACGTCGCCCCGGACGACATCGTGGTGGTCGACCGCAACTGCCACGTGTCGATCCTGCATGCGATCACGATGACCGGCGCGATTCCGGTCTTCCTTACGCCGACGCGCAACCACCTGGGCATCATCGGGCCGATCCCGCTGGAGGAGTTCAGCCCCGAGAACATCGCCAGGAAGATCGAGGCCAACCCGTTCGCGCGCGCGGCCAAGCGGAAAAAGCCGCGCATCCTCACCATCACGCAAAGCACGTACGACGGGGTGCTCTACAACGTCGAGATGCTGAAGGACACGCTGAACTCCTCGATCGAGACCCTGCACTTCGACGAGGCCTGGCTGCCGCACGCGACCTTCCACGACTTCTACAAGAACATGCACGCCATCGGCCGCGACCGGCCACGCGCGAAAGACGCGATGATTTACGCGACGCACTCGACGCACAAGCTGCTGGCGGGCATCTCGCAGGCCTCCCAGATCCTCGTCCAGGAGTCGCAGACGAGAAAGCTCGACCGTCACTCGTTCAACGAGGCCTACCTGATGCACACCTCCACCTCGCCGCAGTACGCCATCATCGCCTCGTGCGACGTGGCGGCCGCGATGATGGAGCCCCCCGGCGGCACGGCGCTGGTCGAGGAGTCGATCATCGAGGCGCTCGACTTCCGCCGCGCGATGAAGAAAGTCGACCTGGAGTGGGGCAAGGACTGGTGGTTCAAGGTGTGGGGCCCGGACAAGGTCGCCACCGACGGCATCGGCCCGCGCGAGGAATGGGTGCTCAAGGCCAACGAGAAATGGCACGGCTTTGGCAACCTCGCGCCCGGCTTCAACATGCTCGACCCGATCAAGGCCACGGTCATCACGCCGGGCCTCGACGTGTCGGGGAAGTTCGCCAGGAGCGGGATTCCGGCGGCCATCGTCACGCGCTACCTCGCCGAGCACGGCGTCATCGTAGAGAAGACCGGGCTTTACTCGTTCTTCATCATGTTCACCATAGGCATCACCAAGGGCCGCTGGAACACGCTGGTGACGGCGCTTCAGCAGTTCAAGGACGACTACGACAAGAACCAGCCGCTGTGGCGCGTGCTGCCCGAGTTCTGCCAGGCCTTCCCGCGCTACGAGCGCCTGGGGATCCGCGACCTCTCGGACCAGATCCACGGCATGTACAAGGCCAACGACGTGGGCCGCGTGACCACCGAGATGTACCTCTCCGACATGCAGCCCGCGATGAAGCCCTCCGACGCGTTCGCGGCCATGGCGCACCGCGAGATCGACCGCGTGCCGATCGACGAGTTGGAAGGCCGCGTGACCAGCGTGCTGCTGACGCCGTACCCGCCGGGCATCCCGCTGCTGATCCCCGGCGAGCGCTTCAACGCGACCATCGTGAGTTACCTCAAGTTCGCGCGCGAGTTCAACCGCATGTTCCCCGGCTTCGAGACCGACATCCACGGGCTGGTCGAAGAGCCCAAGGGGGGCGTGATGGAATACTTCATCGACTGCGTCCGGCAGCCGGGGTAGCCGCCGCCCGGGTGCCTACTTCCGCTCGTAGAGCACGAAGTCGAAGGGCACCCCCCCTGACGAAACCTGGGGCTTCCTCTGCGACTCGCGGAAGGCGGCGCGGTCGTAGTCCGGGAACTTCGTGTCGCCGGGATAGTCTTTCCTGATCTCGGTCATGACGATGCCGTCTGCCAGAGGCAGCGCGCACTTGTAGATCTCTCCTCCGCCGATCACGAACACCACCGGCTCGCCAATGCAGAAAGCCAGCGCCCCCTCGACAGAAGAAGCGATGCTCACGCCCTCGATCTCGAGGCCCGGCGTGCGCGTCACGACGATGTTCTCGCGCCCGGGCAGCGGCTTGCCCGTGCTTGCGACTATGGCCTCGTAGGTCTTGCGGCCCATGATCACCGGATGACCGAGCGTCAGCGCCTTGAAATGCTTCAGGTCCTCGGGCAGGTGCCATGGCATGCGGTTGCCGGCGCCGATGATGCCGTTGGCCGCAACGGCGGCGACAAGGTACACGCGGGGCCCGGCGTCGGGGGTCCCGGGGGATGTGACATTCGCCCTGTCGGCCGTTTCGGTCATCGTGCAATTATAGGCAGCATGTCCCCGCAGCTCGCACCGAAGCATTTCCCGCGCTCGTTCCTCAAGCTGCTGGTCGCCGGCTTCCTGCTGGTCGCCCTGCCGCTTGCAATGGCGCTGATGTTCTCGGCGCTGAACACCGAGCGCCTCGCCCAACAGGCGCAGAACGCGGTGTTCAACGCCGCGCAGGCCGCGCGCGCCAGCCGGTCGCTCGTGAACCGCATCAGCTCGATCGAGCGCATCGCGCACCAGTACATCGTGCTCGCCGACCCGGAGCTCATTGCCGACTACGCGCGCGTGCGCAAGAGCTTTCGCGTCGTGTCGATCGAGCTTTCGCGCCTGCCGCTGGACGCAGACCAGGTCGCGGCGCTAAACCGCACCATCGACCAGGAGCAAAAGCTCCACGACCTGCTGGTCGCGCCCGCGGGCGGCAAGCTCGACGCGAAGCTCGTGCGCAGCAGCGCGGGCGACCTCGCGGAGAGCGCTTACGAGGTGCTCGCCATCAGCTATGTGATCGCCGACCGCGAAGTCGAGCGCCTGCGCACCTCTGCCGAGCTCGTGCGCGAGCGCATGTCGCTGCTGCTCATCGTCACCCTGGCGCTCGCGATGGCGATCGCGCTGATCCTCACGAGGATCATCGCGCGCCCGATCCGCGAGCTGGATGCGGCGATCCGCCAGCTCGGCAGCGCCGATTTCACGCGCCCGATCCGCGTGACCGGCCCGGACGACCTGCAGTACCTCGGCGAGCGCCTCGACTGGCTCAGGCGCAGGCTCACCGAGCTCGAGGCGCAGAAGAACCGCTTCCTCAGGCACATCTCCCACGAGCTCAAGACGCCGCTGACCGCGCTCCGGGAAGGCGCCGAGCTGCTGCACGACGAGGTCGGCGGCCCGCTCGCGCCGCAGCAGAAGAAAGTCGTGGCCATCCTGCGCGAGAACAGCGTGAAGCTGCAGCGCATGATCGAGGACCTGCTCGACTACCAGCGCGCGCTGCACGCGGCCGCAACGCTCGAGCGCCAGCCCGTGCGGCTCGAGATCCTCCTGCGCGAAGTCGCCGACGCGCATGCGCTCGAGGCGCAGGCCAAGCGCCAGACCGTCGAACTGACCGTGCCGCCCGCAAGCATCGAGGCCGACGGCGAGAAGCTGCGCACCGTGTTCGACAACCTCGTGGGCAACGCGCTCAAGTTCACGCCAGAGGGCGGCCGCATTTCGATCGCGCTCACCGAGGATGCCGAGTCGGTGAGCGTTGCGGTCAGCGATACCGGCCCGGGCGTGCCGGCGGACGAGCGCCGCTCGATTTTCGACACCTTCTTCCGCGGCCGGGCGCAGGGGCAGGGCCGCGTCGAGGGCAGCGGCCTGGGCCTGGCGATCGCGCGTGAATTCGTCCAGGCGCATGGCGGGACGATCGGCGTTGCTTCTGACAGCTCCGGATCGCGCTTCAGCGTTGTGCTGCCGCGCCATGCTGGAGGCGCCGCATGACGCTTCTTCACCTTCGTCATTGCGCCGCGCTGCTGGGCGCACTGCTGCTGG
>CAZZDV010000100.1:6020-9580 GCA_964652785.1 uncultured Bordetella sp. | reverse complement strand
GCTGCTGGGCGCACTGCTGCTGGTTGCCTGTGCAGGCACGCCCACGCCCCGGACGCTCGAGCCGCCGCGCGAGTTGCCGCGCGAGTTGCCGATCGAGGCGCGGCGCGAGCTTCCCCCGGATACGCGCGCGGTCGAACTAATCGGCTATTTCGCCACCGTGGCGCGCGCCGGTCCCGCTGAACACAAGCGCGAGCTCGCGCAGTCGACGATGGCGTTCTCGCGAGCGCCCTCTGCGTACTTGCGCGTGCGTCTGGGCGGGTTGTATGCGCAGCCGGCGCCGGGCCTGCGAGATGATGCGCGGGCGCTCGCGCTGCTGGAGCCGCTGGTCACCGGCACGGTGATTTCTCCCGCGGACCGCCCGGTAGCCGACCTCGCGTCACTCCTCCATGCGCAGGTCGCCGAAAGGCAGCGCATGGAGAAATCCGAAACGAAAAAGCAGGACGCCCTGCGCGAGCAGATCGAGGCCATGAAATCGATCGAGCGCTCCATCATGCAGCGCGAAGAGCGCCAGCGCGCCCGGAAAAACTGAGCACCGACGTGACCGAACCCCGCCGCATCCTCCTAGTCGACGACGACGCCGACCTGCTCCAGCTGATCTCGATGCGGCTGACCGCCGCGGGCTACGCGGTCACCGCGGTCGAATCCGGGGAGGCGGCGCTTGCGAGCTTCGCCGCCAGCCGGCCGGCCGCCATCGTGACCGACCTGCGAATGCGCGGCATGGACGGCATGGCGCTCTTCGACGCGATTCACCGGCAGGCGCCTTCGCTGCCCGTCGTGATCCTCACCGCGCACGGCACGATCCCCGAGGCGGTCGCCGCCACGCGGCGCGGCGTGTTCAGCTTCCTCACCAAGCCGTTCGACAGCAAGGTGCTCACCGATACGGTGGCCGATGCGCTGCGTCTCGCGCCGGGCGAAGCGGGCGAGCCCGGCGACTGGCGGGCCGAGATCGTCACGCGCTCGGTGATGATGGAGCACCTGCTCTCGCAGGCGCGGCTCGTCGCGCGGTCCGACGCAAGCGTCTGCATCTTCGGACCCAGCGGCACCGGCAAGGAGCTGATAGCGCGCGCAGTGCATCGCGCGAGCCGCCGCCGCGAGCGGCCCTTCATCGCGGTCAACTGCGGCGCGATTCCCGAGGGGCTGCTGGAGACCGAGCTTTTCGGCCACAAGAAAGGCTCGTTTACCGGCGCCACGCAGGACCGCCGCGGCCTCTTCCAGGCGGCCGAGGGCGGCACGCTGTTCCTCGACGAAGTGGGCGACATGCCTCCCGCGCTGCAGGTCAAGCTGCTGCGTGCTCTCGAAGACCGCACGGTGCGCGCGGTGGGCGCGAACGAGTCGGTGCCGATCGACGTGCGCATCGTCTCGGCTACGCACCGCAAGCTCGAGGAGCGCATCGCATCGGGGGAGTTCCGCGAGGACCTCTACTACCGCCTGAACGTGGTCAAGCTCGTCGTGCCCACGCTGGCGGAGCGGCGCGAGGACATCCCGCTGCTCGCGGGCCATTTCCTCAAGCGGCTGGCCGCGCGTTATGAAAAGCGCGCGCAGGCCTTCTCGCCCGAAGCCCTCGAACTGTTGATCGCAGCGCCCTGGCCGGGCAACGTGCGCCAGTTGCTGAACGTGGTGGAGCAGTCGGTGGCGCTGGCAACGACCGATGTTGTGCCCGCGTCATTGGTGAGGCAGGCGATCGACCACGCCGAGAGCTCGCTCACGCCGCTGGACGAGGCGCGCCGCGCATTCGAGCGCGATTACCTCGTGCAGTTGCTCAAGCTCACTGCGGGCAACGTGTCGCAGGCTTCGAAGCTGGCCGGCCGCAACCGCACCGAGTTCTACCGCCTGCTCGAGCGCCACGCGCTCGAGCCGGCCCTTTTCAAGACCACAGGGTAGCTTCAGGGACGGTTGTCGCCACGAGAGCTTTGTCCTCCGTTTTCTGTCGTTCGTCGGCGACAGAAAAAAGCCCGTCGCTTCAACGGTCTCGCAATCTCACCCGCGGGGCTGTCGCCTCGGCCCGACAGTTAACACATTCTTACGCTCGTGGAACTAGTTCACACTCCGCGATCAAGTGCCTGACGCGATTGCCGAATCCCGCGCTGGCACACGCCTTGCACTAGCAAGGTCATGGATAGCCCCAAGTTTCCCACGCAACGTGAAATCTTCCTCGCGGAGATGGAGCGCGCGGTGCCGTGGCACAAGCTGCGCGCCCTCGTCGAGCCGATCTATGCCAATCCGTTCAGGCGCCGCCCGCACCAGATCGAGCTCAACCGACTGCTGAGGATCTTCTTCCTGCAGCGCTGGTACAGGCTGACCGATGCGGCCGTGCGCGAGTCGATCTGCGATTCGAGCGCGATGCGCGCCTTCGTTTGCCTCAAGCCCGACGCGGTCCCGAACGAGGAAGAGATCGGCAGGTTCGGCCACCTGCTCGACGAATGCGGCCTGACCGAAGTGGTGATCCACGCGGCCGAGCGGCACCTGCGCTCGCTCGGCGTCGCGGTCGCAGCGGGCGCAGTCATGGATGCAGCACTCATCCGTACGTCGAATGCCCATGCGCAGGCGCCGTACGCACGAATTATCGACACTGCCGGCGTGGCCGGCTAAAGGGAGCGAAAGATGCAGACGTACCGGCAACACCCGTTGAGGCAGCAAAAGCAGTCCGCGGTTTTCTTGCAGACCCTCTGGGGCTTCATGCTTACGGTCCTGGTGGTGGTCGGCATCTGCGGGACGATCTACAAGCTGCTGGCCCCCGCGGGCTGGATCGCCTCCCTCATGGGCCGCGGCTTCTCAGGCGGCGTGGCCGCGATCGGCCTCATGGTGGTGTTCGGCGTGGTGGGCTGGGTGGCCCGCACGTGGACGACCACTCGCGAGCAGGCGGCCACTGCAAACCTCGTGGTGTACCTCTGCGCGGCCGCGGGTCTCGTTTATTTGTTCCAGCTCTGGTCCAAAGGAGCGTTCTGAACAGGAATTCAGGCAGCAACCGGGGAAAGCCCCGTTAAGAGGTTCCCCGCGCAGTAGTGCGTCACGTTGGTTCTCGCAAGGGCTCGCCACTCCCCCCCGACGGCGGGCCCTTTTTTTTCTAGCGGCGCACCGTGGCGGCACCCGCGCCGCCACCACCGGCTGCACCCGCGCCCGGCGTCGTGTCGGGTGCGTACATGCTGGCGCGCGGTGCGACATACGTGTCGCTGGTCGAAAAACGATCGAAAGTGGACGCGCATGCCGAAAGGCTAAGCACGCCGACGATGGCTGCGGCGAGTTTCAGGTTCATCTCAAATTCCTCTGTAAAAAGTGGTATTCCCCGTCTTCTGGAGAATAGAGGAACCCGCGCTGGGCGCCTGTCGGCAACGGGCGCAGGTTGTGTCGCCCGATGGACTACACCCCGATTACGAGGGGCGCGAGATCTCCTGCAGCGCTTCCGCAGCCGGTGCGATATCGGTGCTTTCCACGGCGAAATCCCCAAGCGCGACGATGCCGACCAGGCGCTTGTCCTGGTTGAGCACGGGCAGCCTGCGGATCTGGTGCTCGGCCATGAGCTTCGCGGCCTCCTCGACCGAATCGTTCTCGTAGGCCCACAC
>CAZZDV010000100.1:1549-5920 GCA_964652785.1 uncultured Bordetella sp. | reverse complement strand
GGCTAGACGGCGATCGGCGCCTTGATCGCGGGGTGCGGATCGTACCCCTCGAGCACGAAGTCTTCGTAATTGAAGCCGAAGACGTCCCTCACCTCTGGATTCAGGCGCATGCGCGGGAAGGGCCGCTCGCTGCGCTTGAGCTGCTCGCCGGCCTGCTCGAGGTGGTTGAGGTAAAGGTGCGCATCGCCCAGCGTGAGCACGAACTCGCCGGGCGTGTGCCCAGTCACCTGCGCGATCATCAATGTGAGCAGCGCGTAGGAGGCGATGTTGAAAGGCACGCCGAGGAAGAGGTCCGCGCTGCGCTGGTACATCTGGCAGGAGAGCCTGCCCTCGGCCACGTAGAACTGGAAGAGCGCATGGCAGGGCGGCAGCGCCATGCGCTCGACGTCCGCCGGATTCCATGCAGTGACGATGTGGCGGCGCGAATCGGGTTTTTTCCGGATCGAGTCCACCACCTGCGCGATCTGGTCGATCTCGCGCCCGTCGGGCGTGCGCCAATGCCGCCACTGGTACCCGTACACCGGCCCGAGGTCGCCGTTCCCGTCGGCCCACTCGTCCCAGATCGAAACGCCGCGTTCCTGCAGCCAGCGCACATTGGTGTCCCCGGTCAGGAACCAGAGGAGCTCGTAGATGATCGACTTGAGGTGCAGCTTCTTCGTGGTGAGCAGCGGGAAGCTCATCGCCAGGTCGAATCGCATCTGCGCGCCGAACACCGAGCGCGTGCCGGTCCCGGTGCGGTCCGTCTTGGTCGCGCCGCGCGCGAGCACGGTGGCAAGCAGGTCGAGGTACTGGCGCTCGCCTGGAACGCGAAGGGGGCCTGAAGCGGTGATGGGAGGGGCACTCATATGGTCCCGGCATCCGGCCATCGCTCGCGGAGCATGAGCGCAAGCTCTGCGCGAAAAGTGCCGGATTCGTCGACGATCAGGAAACGCATGGGCGGTGAGAGTGAGGGGGGCGATTGAAACGGCGTGAAATGTGATCGATTGTAGCCAAGGTTGCGCGGGCTTACCCGCCCGGGCATCATTCAGCCCTTCGCAAGGGAAAACATTCATGCTCAAGCTGTTCGGCGGCGGCAAGCCGGACCATCCGATGGCCGATCCGAGGGAGGCGCGGCGCCTCCTCGACGACCTGCCGGCGCACGACCCGGTCAAGGCGCTCGAAGAGCTCTCGCACTGGTTCGAATCCGTTTCGATGGCCGAAGGTTTCAAGCTCGAGCAGCGCGTCCAGCTGCTCCTGCAGATCGACGAGGCAGGCCAGCCGCGCGCCCGCAAGCTCGCGCGCGAGTATTTCGCAACCGTGCGGCCCTCCAAGGTGCAGGAGAACCGGCTCTGGAAAGGCATCCACGACTACTGGAGCCACGCCGGGAACGCTTTTGGCCGCGCGGTCGACCAGTTCGTGACCGGCGCCAAGGGCGCGGACGCGGTCAAGGCGCAGTTGCCGCTCCTGCTGGTGCGCGCGTTGCGCAGCATCTCGCAGCAGATCAAGTGGATGCACATGCGCTACGGCCCGGTGGACCTGAGCGCGTGGGGCATCTTCAACCGCGTCTACGGGTTCGCGGAGTTCCGCGGGCTCGCCGGCACCAAGGTCACCGTGTACCCCGGCTTGCCGGGCGAATCGACGCCGCAGCAGGAATTCCTGAAGGGCGTGGTGTTCAGCGCCAGCTCGCCGGATGCGCTGCTGCCGATCGAGGCGGACCTCGCCGAGCGCCTGATCGGCGATTTCACGCCCAAGTTCGCACTCTCTTCGACTCCCGGCCCGGAGATGAGCTACTGGACCGACCTCAACCAGAACATGGCGCCGCAGCGCCTCGTGCGCCCGCCCCAGCAAACACCGACCCTGCGCTGCTTCGGCGCGTCCGCGGCGCTGGCCGAGGTGAATGCGCACCTGCAGAAGATCGGGTCCAGCCGGCAGGTGCCCTCCGCGCTCAACCTTGGCGAGGCGTACGAGCCCGAGATCGTGATGGACGTGCTCTCGCACCTCGCGCTCTACTGGGCGCTCGAGCCGCCGGAGCGCAAGCATCCGCGCCACATGGTCAAGTCGCGGCTTTCGGTCGCGCACGGCTACGACGGGTTGCTCGGGGTGCTGGGCGAATCCGAGTCGCTGGATTTCGAGTCGACCGCGGTCGAAAGCTGGATCGTCGAGAACGTGAGCGCCGGCGGCTTCGGCGCCATCGTCCAGCAGGTGAAGGGCGACTGGCTCAAGGTCGGCGCGCTGATCGCCATGCGGCCCGAGGGCGGCAATAACTGGGTCACCGGCATCGTGCGCCGCGTCAACAAGGTCGGCAGCGGGCAGGCCCGCGTCGGGATCCAGTCGATCTCTAAAGCGCCGGTCGCGGGCAGCTTCTGGACCGGCGTCACTACCGAGAAGGGCGTCGTGCTCAAGACCGGCGAGCCCGACAGCGGCGAAGTGCGCATCGTGTTCAAGCCCGGCGTGTTCGTGCCGGGCCAGAACCTGGAATCGGAACGCGGCGGGCGCTTCCACGTCTACATGCCGCAATCCGTGGAAGACAAGGGCGACGACTTCGAGATCGCCCGTTTCCGCGAAATGATCCGCGAAAACTGATCAGGCCTGGCCGAGCACCTTTACCAGCCACGCCGAAATATCGACGATCTCCCGCGGGCACACCGAGTGCGGCATGGGGTATTCGTGCCACTCGATTTCGTATCCCAGCGCTTCGAGCATCTTGCGCGACTGCTGCGCGCGGCCGATGGCGATCATCGGATCCGAGCTGCCATGCGCCATGAAAATCGGCACGTCCAGGTTGGCCGCGTGCCGCTCGGCTTCGACGGTGCCCGCCAGCGGCAGGTAGGTCGATAGCGCCATCAGGCCGGCGAGCCGTTGCGGATGGCGCAGCCCGGCCTGGAAAGTGATGGCTCCGCCCTGCGAGAACCCGGCGAGCACAATGCGTTCGGCCGGGATGCCTCGCGAGGCTTCCTTCGCGATCAGCGCCTCGATCGAGGATTGGGAATCGCGCAAGCCTTCGCCGTCTTCGCGCACGCCGCCCAGCTCGAGGATGTCGTACCAGGCGCGCATCGCCATGCCGTTGTTGAGCGTGACCCGGCGCACCGGCGCGTGCGGGAAGATGAAGCGCACCGGCAGGCTCGAAGGCAGCCGCAGCTCGGGCACGACGGGCTCGAAATCATGGCCGTCCGCGCCCAGTCCGTGCATCCAGATGACGCTCGCCGACGGATTCGCGCCGGTCTGGGCCTCGATTGTTTCAAGCAGTGGGGTATCCATGCACCGATTTTAGCCCATCGACACTCTGGAAAAATCGCTCGCCTCGCCGCGCGTGGACATCCGGATGGTGGCGCTCGATGACCCCGCCCGAGCCTGCAGCCTTACAGCCGACCTGACGCCACCGGGTTGCTGTTGACGCTGTCTTGGGCGGTCTGCTGGCGCTGCACTTCCTTGCGCTTCATCGCCATGTAGGTCGAGCGATCGATCTCGCGCAGCTGACGGGCGTACTGCTCGGTGCCGTCGAACCAGGCCTGCAGGCGCTTGTCGAGGCCGTCGGCTCCGGGCGAACCGAGGTACGACTCGATGGCGAGGTAGTAGCGCATGGTGTTGCGCTCGACCACGCCGCGCATGCCGCCGACCAGTTCGCCGTCGGCCGTCGAGAAGCCGACCTTGCTCGCACCGACGGTGGACAAGTAGGCCTGCATCGCCAGACGGCCGGCCATGCCGAACCCATACGAATAGCGCAGGTGCAGGAAAGTCTTCCCGCCCTCGACCGGCGTCGCCTCGACCATCACGCGATAATCCTTCGTGCTCAGGGGGCCGGTTTCGGCATCCAGGCGCACGGCGAAGTATTCGGGTGTGTCGTCCGCGACCCGGTACGTGAAGTCGATCGGGTAGGCATCCTTGATCGGCTGGTCGAACTTGCGCCCGATCCGCATCGTCACGCCGGTGGTGCCGCCCGAGCGCTGGCTGACGCGGCAATCCTTGGTGTTGACCGGCATGATCATGATTTCGCACCAGGCGCCCGGCTTGGTGAGCGCGGCGGCGACTTCAGCGAACGGATGCGGCAGGAGCGCATACACGTCGCCCTTCAGCGCCGTGGACGATTCCGCCGACTCGATATGCATCGGCCGCTTGTACGGGTTGGTCTTGAGCGAATCGGCAACCGACGCATGCTTGGCACGAAGCTGCCCTGCCTGCCCTGCCTGCCCGCCGCTGCTTTGACTGCCCATCGCGTTGCCGCTTTGCGCGCCGCCTTGTCCGACTTGCGCTGGCACGGTGTGCATGAATGACGCCATGAGCGCGCCCAATAGAAGTGAGGTGAGATTTTTCATCACGGTATGACGGTGGCCGCGGGCCGAAGTTCGCCGAAGCCCGAAAAATTCAGCACCGCCACGCGGTGCCACTCCTGCC
>CAZZDV010000100.1:0-1449 GCA_964652785.1 uncultured Bordetella sp. | reverse complement strand
GGAGGGTGGCAGCATTTCGCCCGGTTCGCCGCGCCAGTTCTGGACTTCCAGTTGATTTTGGCAGTATTGACCAGGCGGCGGACGCCTTTGCCTTAGTGCGAAATCCCACGCGGGCTGGAGATTCGGAGCGGGTAATCCTTTCAAATGGACCAGCGTGTATTTTCAATCCAGCGAAGACTTTACGCAGTGATCAATTGCGTCACTCTGCTGCGCACCTGATGCCCTGTAGGACGAAGCCCTAGCGAGCGTCCGCTTTGGGTCCTTCACGAAGATTTCAACTGTGTAATCGGGATTACCTGATGTAGGACTCTGTGACGAGTTCGCAGTAGGTGTCCTCCTACGCAGGCACATCGCCATGGGGCGCGGATTCGCGCCAGCGCTCATTGGTCTGCTCCTTGCTGTTACCAGAGGGCGGCGAGGCCGCAGCGGCTCGAAAGAACCGTCAATGGAGAGCACATTGGGAGTCCGGCCATGAACCTTTTCGATCTGTACCGCGAGCAGTACGCCAAAGCGAGCGACGAGGAAATGTCGCTGATGGAGTACCTCGACCTGTGCAAGCGCGACTCTCTGGCCTACGCGACCGCAGCCGAACGCATGCTTGCGGCGATCGGCGAGCCGGAAGTCATCGACACGCGCAACGACACTCGCCTCTCGCGGCTCTACTCCAACCGGATCATCCGCCGCTACCCGGCCTTCCGGGAGTTCTACGGCATGGACGAGGCGATCGCGCAGATCGTCGCCTACTTCAAGCACGCCGCGCAGGGTTTGGAGGAGCGCAAGCAGGTCCTCTACCTGCTGGGCCCGGTGGGCGGGGGCAAGTCGTCGATCGCCGAGCGCCTCAAGGTGCTCATGGAAAAATCCCCGATCTACGCGCTCAAGGGCTCGCCGGTCAACGAATCGCCGCTGGGCCTGTTCAACATCGAGCGCGACGGCCCGATGCTCGAGGCCGAGTTCGGCATCCCGCGCCGCTACCTCAACGGCATCATGAGCCCCTGGGCGCTCAAGCGCCTCAAGGAGTTCGACGGCGACATCACCAGGTTCAGCGTGGTACGCGTGCAGCCTTCCGTCCTGCGCCAGGTGGCGATCACCAAGACCGAGCCTGGCGACGAGAACAACCAGGACATCTCGTCGCTGGTCGGCAAGGTCGACATCCGCAAGCTCGAGTCGCTTTCCCAGGACGACCCGGATGCGTACAGCTACTCGGGCGGCCTGTGCCTCGCGAACCAGGGCCTGCTGGAGTTCGTCGAGATGTTCAAGGCCCCGATCAAGATGCTGCATCCGCTCTTGACCGCCACGCAGGAAGGCAACTTCAAGGGCACCGAGGGCTTCTCGGCGATCCCGTTCACCGGCGTGATCCTCGCCCACTCGAACGAGTCGGAGTGGAAGGCTTTCCGCAACAACAAGAACAACGAGGCGTTCCTCGACCGGGTCTACATCGTGAAGGTGCCG
>CAZZDV010000099.1:10566-13668 GCA_964652785.1 uncultured Bordetella sp. | reverse complement strand
CCTTATGAGCCGCCGGGCCGTTCCCAAGGCTCACAGCACCGCAGCGCATTGCGCGGAGGTGTCACATTGTGAGCCGCCGCGCTGTGGCTCAGGGCGCTAGCTGCAACGGGGCGGACGCGCGTTTTTCGTGCGACTTCTGCATCACCAGCTCGACGCTTCCGTCCGCATTTTGGCGTTCGAGCCGCACCGTGAAGCCCCACAGGGTGGCCATGTGCCCGAGCACCGTGCTCGTCGAGTCGTCGAGCGGTCGGCGCTGGTGCGCGTAATGGCGCAGGGTCAGCGACCGGTCGCCACGCAAGTCGACATTCCAGACCTGCAGGTTGGGCTCACGCCGGCCCAGGTCGTATTGTTCCGACAATCGTCGGCGTAGTTCCCGGTATCCCGCGTCGTCGTGGATCGCGCCGATACGCAGCTTGCTGCGACTGTCGTCGTCGAGCACGGAAAACAGGCGGAACTCGCGCATCAGGCGAGGGGACAGGTATTGCGCGATGAAGCTCTCGTCCTTGAAGTTCTGCATCGCGAAGTCGAAGGTGTCGCGCCACGGCGACCCGGCGATCTGCGGGAACCAGGCCTTGTCCTCCGCGTCAGGGGTCTCGCAGATGCGTCGGATATCGCGCCACATCGCAAAGCCCAGCGCATACGGATTGATGCCGGAGTAGTGCGGGCTGTTGTACGGCGGCTGGTAGATCACGTTGGTATGCGACTGCAGGAACTCAAGCATGAAACCATCCGAAACGCCACCTTCGTCGTACAAGGTGTTGAGCAGTGTGTAGTGCCAGAAAGTCGCCCAGCCCTCGTTCATGACCTGGGTCTGGCGTTGCGGGTAGAAGTACTGGCCGATCTTGCGCACGATGCGCACGACCTCGCGCTGCCAGGGTTCCAGCAAGGGCGCGTGCTTCTCAACGAAATACAGCAGGTTTTCCTCTGGCTCCAACGGAAAGCGCTTGTCTTGCTTGGGGTGTTCGCGCTCCTGCAGCGGGGGCAAGGTACGCCACAACGCATTGACCTGGCTTTGCAGGTAATCGGCGCGATCCTGCTGGCGCTGGGTCTCCTTGGCCAGCGAAAGCTGCGATGACCGCTTGTAGCGGTCGACCCCGACCGACTGCAGCGCGTGGCAGGCGTCGATCACACGCTCGACTGCGGCCACGCCATGTTGTTCCTCACATTGGGCGATGTAGTTGCGTGCGAACACCAGGTAGTCCACGATTGCATCGGCGCTGGTCCACTGCTTGAACAGATGGTTGCCTTTGAAGAACGAGTTGTGCCCGTATGCGGCATGCGCGATCACCAGCGCCTGCATAGGCAGGGTGTTCTCGTCCATCAGATAGGCGATACACGGGTCGGAGTTGATGACGATCTCGTAGGCCAGGCCCATCTGGCCACGTTTGTAGCGGTTCTCGGTGGCCAGGAAGTGCTTGCCGAAAGACCAGTGGTGGTAATAGACCGGCATGCCGATGGACGCATAGGCGTCCATCATCTGCTCGGCACTGATGATCTCGAGCAGGTGCGGGTAGCAATCGAGCTGGTAGGACGCAGCGATACGACCGATTGCGGCGTCGTATTGTTCGATCGCCTCCATGGTCCATTCCGAACCGCCGGGCAGTGTGCGTTGGTGGGTTCGGCTCACTGGGGTACCCTCCGTGCTACGCACTGCGGGATTCGCCTTGGGAACGGCCTGCGGCTCATACCTGATCCAGCGCACGTTTCTTGAACAACTCGCGGAAAACCGGATAGATGTCGGTGACTCCCGCAATGCGCTGCATCGCGAAATGCCCGGGATGTGTCGTCTGCAAACGGGTGTATTCGCGCCACAGGTTCTGCGGTGGACCGTCGGTGATCTCGATATAGGCGAAATACTGGGTCAGCGGCAGCAGCGACTCTTCCAGCAAGGCGCGGCACCGGGGTGAATCGTCATTCCAGTTGTCACCATCCGACGCCTGGGCACCGTAGATATTCCACAGGGCGCTGGGATAGCGGTCGGCGATGATGCGGTGCATCAACTCCAGCGCACTCGACACCACGGTACCTCCGGTCTCGCGCGAGGTGAAGAAGTCGTCTTCATCGACCTCCTTGGCCACGGTATGGTGCCGGATGAACACCACCTCGGTGCGCTCGTAATTGCGCGTCAGGAACAGGTACAGCAACATGAAGAAACGCTTGGCGATATTCTTGCGCTGTTCATCCATCGATCCCGATACATCGAGCAGGCAGAACATCACCGCCTGCGTCGACGGCTGCGCAATACGAATCCGGTTGTTGTAGCGCAGGTCGAAGGTGTCGATGAACGGCACCGCCTCGATACGTGCCCGCAGCCGGATGATCTCGCGCCGAAGCCGTTCGATTTCAGGGTTCGCAACCTGTTCTGGCGCCTGCGGCGAGTCGTCGGCAGCCGCCAGCAGCTCGCGCAGCTCTTTCTCCAGCACGCGCAATCGTGCAGCATAGGGCGCCCCGACGGCAATGCGGCGTCCGGCGGCGCCCCGCATCGTGCGCCCCAGGTTGATGTTCGTCGGCACGCCGCTTTGCGTGAAGCCGGCACGGACCCGGCGGAACTGCTCGATGCGCGCGAGTTGGCGCTTGACCATGTTGGGCAATGCCAGTTCGTCGAAGAAGATGTCGAGGAATTCGTCGCGTGTGAGTGTGAACATGAACTCGTCGAGTCCTTGTCCATCCTTGCTGGCTTTTCCGGCGCCGGCGCCGCCCGCGCCGCCTTGAGGTCGATCAACCTCGTCACCTTGGCCGAAACGGTCGTTGCCCGGGCTGACGGTCTCCCAGACGCCACCGCGGCCATGTGAAAATTGCGGCTCTTCTATATCCTTGCCGGGGATACCGATCTTCTCGCCATTGTCAAGGTCGCGCACGCCGCGCTGGCCGATCGCGTCGGAGACCGCCTTGCGGATCTGGCCCTTGAAGCGTTTGATGAAACGGGCGCGATTGACCGAGCTCTTGTGCTTGCTGTCGAACCGGCGGTCTAC
The DNA here is from genome assembly GCA_964652785.1 of uncultured Bordetella sp. Classification (GTDB taxonomy): domain Bacteria; phylum Pseudomonadota; class Gammaproteobacteria; order Burkholderiales; family SG8-39; genus SZAS-79. The sequence continues at coordinate 10,696 of CAZZDV010000099.1, read as the reverse complement.
GATGCGCACCGTCATGGGTTGTCCACGATCAGACCCGCATCAGGACGACTTGCGTACCCGCAGATACCATTCGCACAGCAGCCGCACCTGCTTCTCCGTGTAGCCCTTGCTGATCATGCGGTCGACGAAG
>CAZZDV010000099.1:7912-10556 GCA_964652785.1 uncultured Bordetella sp. | reverse complement strand
ACGAAGTCCTGGTGTTTCTTCTGATCGTCGGCGCTGGCCTTGGCGTTGAACGAGATCACCGGCAGCAGGTCTTCGGTGTTCGAGAACATCTTCTTCTCGATCACCACGCGCAGCTTTTCGTAGGAAGTCCAACTCGGGTTGCGCCCATCGTTCTTGGCCCGGGCACGCAGCACGAAATTGACGACCTCGTTGCGGAAATCCTTGGGGTTGGAGATGCCCGCCGGCTTTTCCATCTTCTCCAGTTCGTCATTGAGCGCGGCCCGGTCAAGCATCTCGCCGGTATTGACGTCACGGTACTCCTGGTCCTGGATCCAGAAGTCGGCGTAGGTCACATAGCGGTCGAAGATGTTCTGCCCGTATTCGGAGTAACTCTCGAGGTACGCGGTCTGGATCTCCTTGCCGATGAACTCGGCATAGCGCGGCGACAGAAACTCCTTGATGGCGCGCAAGTATTTTTCCTCGACCTCGGGCGCAAACTGCTCCTGTTCTATCTGCTGCTCCAGTACGTACATCAGATGCACCGGGTTGGCCGCAACCTCGCGGTGGTCGAAGTTGAAGACCCGCGACAGGATCTTGAACGCGAAACGCGTCGACAGACCGGTCATGCCTTCGTCGACACCGGCGAAATCGCGGTACTCCTGGTAGCTCTTGGCCTTTGGATCCGTGTCCTTGAGGTTTTCTCCGTCGTAGACGCGCATTTTGGAAAAGATGCTCGAGTTCTCCGGTTCCTTCAGGCGCGACAGCACCGAGAACTGGGCCAGCATGCGCAGTGTGTCGGGCGCGCAAGGCGATTGGGACAGCGAAGAATTGGCGACCAGTTTCTCGTAGATGTGGATCTCGTCCGACACGCGCAGCGAATATGGAACCTTGACGATATAGATCCGGTCGAGAAAGGCTTCGTTGTTGCGGTTGTTCTTGAAGCTCAGCCACTCGGCCTCGTTCGAATGTGCCAACACCAGGCCGTCGAAGGGGATCGCTCCGAAACCTTCGGTGCCCTTGTAGTTGCCTTCCTGGGTCGCGGTGAGCAAGGGATGCAGCACCTTGATCGGCGCCTTGAACATCTCGACGAACTCCAGCACACCGCGGTTTGCCAGGCACAAGCCGCCGGAATAGGAATAAGCGTCCGGGTCGTCCTGGGAATAGGTTTCCAGTTTGCGAATGTCGATCTTGCCCACCAGCGACGAGATGTCCTGGTTGTTTTCGTCGCCGGGCTCGGTCTTGGCAACGGCTATCTGTGACAACACCGACGGGTGCAACTTGACGACGCGGAACCTGGTGATGTCGCCGCGGAATTCCTGCAGGCGCTTGACCGCCCATGGACTCATGATGGTGCTCAGGTAGCGCGGTGCAATGCCGTAGTCGTCCTGCAACAGCTTGGCGTCTTCGAGCGGATTGAACAGACCCAGCGGCGACTCGTGAACCGGCGAGCCCTTGATCGCATAGATGGGGATACGCTCGATCAGGTACTTGAGTTTCTCCGCCAATGAGGACTTGCCGCCGCCTACCGGCCCCAGCAGATACAGGATCTGTTTCTTCTCCTCCAGGCCCTGCGCAGCGTGGCGGAAATAAGCCACGATATGCTCAATCGCGTCTTCCATGCCATACAGGTCACCAAAACTTGGATAACGGCGCAGCATCTTGTTGGCGAAGATGCGCGACAGGCGCTGATCATTGCGGGTGTCGATCAGCTCCGGTTCACCAATCGCGCTGAGCATACGCTCGGCCACGCTGGCATATACGGTGGGATCCTTCTTGCACAGATCCAGATACTCCTGGATCGACATTTCCTCTTCTTGCGCTGCTTCGAAACGACCCTGGTAGCGGGTAAATATCGACATCCCTTTCCTCCTTGATGTGAGAGCCCTGCAAGATTGCGAGTGGCTCCCCCTGACAAAGTTCAATTCATCATAACCAAACATCTTTGGCTGTGCCAAGCAATGGTTTCAAGACTTCAACGCGTAGCCACGCGGTATGGTTGACTGCGCTGGCCAGGATTTGCTGCATGTGGAGGGATCGGCGAGTGCGGGTATACCTACCCGCTGGGCAATGAACCAGGGCCATCGGTCCAGCGACGCGTCAACTCAAGAACTGCGGCTTGCTCGACGCCATCGAGTTCGGTCAGCATTGGGCTGTTGTTGTTCATGGTGTCTACGGTTGTTGGTGTGATTGGGCGCATGGTTGCGCCAATGTGCCCAGCAGAGCGCCGTTCGTGCCACGTGCACAGCGTTCGTTCAGCGAATCAGTATGTCGTTCTGGACCCGCTTGACCCCCGGCACGGTGCGCGATACGTGCACCGCCCGATTGCGCTCGGCAACGGTCTTGACGAAACCTGATAGCTGCACCGTGCTTTTGTAAGTCTCGACGTTGATCGTCAGGCCACTGACAGCCGGGTCATTGAGCAGCGCCGCTTTGACCCGGGACGTCATCACCGTGTCGTCGATGTATTCGCCCGTGCTCGCCTGTTTGGCAGATCCGGCGCATGCCGAAAGGACCAGTGCGACAACGCTTGCAAAGACGATACGGCCGAAAGATGTGAAGTTCATGGTGGCTCCAGTTGTAGGCAATGGAAGAATCTATGCGGTATGACACTGCGGGAGCAGCCAAGTTGCATCGACCAGCGTGTGTTGCTGGCATTGACTTTGAC
>CAZZDV010000099.1:0-7902 GCA_964652785.1 uncultured Bordetella sp. | reverse complement strand
GGCAGGTTGACGACGGTGGCCGATCCCATGCGTTCATTGAGCAACCGGAATTCGGTCGAAATCAGCTGGTGGAGATTTTCGATGCGCGATGCCTCCGCCTTGTCCGCCAGATCCTGCACACGTTGAATCTCTTTGAGCAGCTTGCGGGTTTCCAGCAGCGAGCCGATCTGGTTGTGCAGAAAGGCGACCAGGAAAAACGCCAGCAAAACACCTGTCACGGCCAGCAGCACAGCACCCAATGGCGCTTCCACTTTCCATAACACCAGATCGAGTGGTGCCGGCACCATCAGGGTGTGCCAGTTGAGCACACCCAAGGCCACTACGATGGCGAATGCGCCCCAGGCCAGAAGATTGCTGATGCGTTTCATGTTGCTCTCCGTCGGTAATGGCGCCGTCCCTGCCTGCCGCGTGCGTGCAAGGCCAGTCTGTCACACGGGACCAGTCTAGATTATTATTGGTGCCAAGAGAACATCAGTATTGGCAATGGCCGCGCAAAAGGTCGGCGCCGCCGTTTGGGTTTTCATTTCTGGCCGGGCCAATGCCCGGCCGCGCCGTCAGCGCAGAATCTCGAGCAGCCGGTCAAGGCCGCCGGACTCAATGGCTACCATCGCTTGCGCGCGTACCTGGGGTTTGGCGTGGTAAGCCACCGACAGGCCGGCAACCGACATCATGGGCAGGTCGTTGGCCCCGTCTCCGACGGCGATGCAACGCCGTGGCTCCAGCCCGAGTGCGGCGCAGGTCTGCAGCAGCATGCGCTTTTTTTCCTCGCCGTCGCAGATGTCGCCCCATTCCTGATCGAGCATGCGCCCAGTCAGTCGCCCGTCATGCATCTCCAGCATGTTGGAGCGGGTGAAGTCCAGTTCCAGCCGGTCGCGCACACGGTCGGAGAACCAGGTGAAGCCACCGCTGACGAGCAGCGTCTTGAGTCCGGCCGATCGGCAGGCCTGGACCAGTTCCACAGCGCCGGGATTGAACTGCAGGCGCTCCCGGTACACGGTCTCGAGATGGGATTGCGGTACACCTTCGAGCAACGCGACACGTTGGCGCAAACTGTCCTTGTAGTCGGCAATCTCGCCGCGCATTGCGGCCTCGGTGATGGCCGCCACTTCCGCCTTGCGTCCGGCTGCCGATGCGATCTCGTCGATACATTCGATGTTGATCAGCGTCGAATCCATGTCGAATGCGATCAAGCCGAAGTCGCGCAAAGCCAGCGGTGGCTCAAAGCCCTGGGTGAACAGATCGGGCGCAGTTTCGATGAGCGGCATGCGGGCTCCAGTGGGGTTGATATGAAAGGTAGGTATCAGGCGAGCGTCCTGGGCGCTGGCGCGGCGGTCGTCGGCTGCCCCAGGCTGCGCAATACGTCGCGCACCATCTGGGCCCGCTCATGGGGCTCGGCCAAGGTCCGTTCAATACGCAGCTTCTCGTTGCCGGCCAGTTTGATCTCACGGTTCTTGCGGATCAGCTCGATGACGCGCGTCGAATCGATCGGCGGGTCTTTGCAGAAGGTGATCGTGGTCAGGTTCGGTGTTGCGTCGACCTTCACCACACCATAGGGCTTGGCGATCACCCGCAGACGGTGGACGTCCACCAGGGTCTGCGCCTGCAGCGGCAACTTGCCGAAACGGTCGACCAGCTCCTCGAGCAGTGCGTCGATCTGCTCGCCGGTCTTGGCGCTGGCCAGCTTCTTGTAAAAGCTCAGGCGCAGATGCACGTCGCCGCAGTAGTCGCTGGGCAGCAAGGCGGGCGCGTGCAGGTTGATGTCGGTGGTCACGCTCAGCGGCGCCAGCAGGTCGGGCTCATGGCCCAGCTTGAGCGAACGCACCGCCTCGGCCAGCATGTCGTTATACAGCTGGAAGCCGATCTCCAGGATGTTGCCGCTCTGGTTCTCGCCCAGTACTTCGCCGGCGCCGCGAATCTCCAGATCGTGCATGGCCAGGTAAAAGCCAGAACCGAGCTCTTCCATCTGCTGGATGGCTTCCAGGCGCTGGCTGGCCTGCTTTGTCAAGCCCTGCACATCGGGCACCATCAGGTAGGCGTAGGCCTGGTGGTGGCTACGCCCGACGCGCCCGCGCAGCTGGTGCAGCTGGGCCAGACCGAACTTGTCGGCGCGGCTCATGACGATGGTGTTGGCTGTGGGCACGTCAATGCCGGTCTCGATGATGGTCGAGCACAGCAGCAGGTTGTGGCGCTGAGCGACGAAGTCGCGCATCACCCGTTCCAGCTCGCGCTCGGGCATCTGGCCGTGCGCCACCGCGATGCGTGCTTCGGGCAGCAACTCGGTGAGTTTCTGGCGCCGGTTCTCGATCGTCTCGACTTCGTTGTGCAGGAAGTAGACCTGCCCGCCGCGTTTCAGCTCGCGCAGCACCGCCTCGCGGATGACGCCGTTGCCTTCGTCACGCACGAAGGTCTTGATGGCCAGCCGGCGTTGCGGCGCGGTGGCAATCACGCTCAGGTCGCGCAGGCCTTCCAGCGCCATGCCCAGCGTGCGCGGGATCGGCGTGGCGGTCAGCGTCAGCACGTCGACCTCGGCGCGCAGCGCCTTGAGCGCTTCTTTCTGCCGCACGCCGAAGCGGTGCTCCTCGTCGATGATCACGAGGCCCAGGCGCGTGAACCTGGCGTCCTTCGAGATGAGCTTGTGCGTGCCGATCACGATGTCGACTGCGCCGGAGGCCATGTCCTTGAGCACCTGCGTGGCTTCCTTGCCGGTGCGAAAGCGCGACAGCTCGGCGATCTTGACCGGCCACTGGTCGGCGACATGCGCGAACCGGTCGGTAAAGGTCTGGTAGTGCTGCTCTGCGAGCAGCGTGGTCGGGCAGAGGAGCGCCACCTGCTTGCCGCCCGCAACCGCAAGGAAGGCCGCGCGCAGCGCCACTTCGGTCTTGCCGAAGCCCACGTCGCCGCAAACGAGGCGGTCCATGGGCTTGCCCGAAGTCATGTCCTGGATGACCGCGTTGATCGCCTCGGCCTGGTCTACGGTTTCCTCGAAGCCGAAGCCGTCGGCGAAAGCCTCCATGTCGTGCGGCTTGATGGTGAAGGCATGCCCTTTGCGCGCGGCCCGCTTGGCATAGAGCGCAAGCAGTTCGGCCGCTGTGTCGCGCACTTGCTGCGCGGCGCGGCGCTTGGCCTTGTCCCATTGGCCGCTGCCGAGCTTGTGCAGCGGCGCGGCGTCCGGCTGCGCGCCGCTGTAGCGCGACACGACCGAAAGCTGCGCGACCGGCACATAGAGCTTGTCGCCGCCGTCGTACTGGAGGTGCAGGAATTCGGTGACGCCTTCACCGAGGTCGAGGCTGATGAGCCCGACATAGCGCCCGATGCCGTGCTGCGCATGCACCACCGGGTCGCCGATCTTGAGCTCGGACAGGTCGCGCAGCATGCCCTCGACCGAGGACTTGCCCGCCTCGGTCCGCGCGGCTCTCTGCCGCACTGTGCCCGCGTACAGCTCGCTCTCGGTGACGATGCACCAGCCCTCGGCCGGGACCGTGAACCCGTTGGAAAGCGGCGCCACGCCGATCACGAAAGTTTCGAGGCCGGCGAGGAAGCCCGGGAGATGGGCGACGGGCGCGGGCTTGAGGCCGTACTCGGCCAGGTAGGAGGCCATCGTCTCGCGCCGGCCGGGCGATTCGGCCGCAAGGAAAACCTTGAGGCCGCAGCGGTCCAAAAAGGCCTTGAGACGCGTGAGCGGATCGTTGGCGCGGCGATCCACCGCCAGCTCCGGCAGTCCGGAGGTCGTGAATTCCGCAGGGGGGCCGGCCGCTGGCGCAGTTGCTGTGTCCGGCGGCGCGCCTACATCGACACGCGCAAGCGGCTGCAGCCTGACGAAGAATTCCTCGGCCGGGACGAAGATCTGCGCTGGTGGCAGCAGCGGTTTCTCCGGATCGTGGGAGAGCAGCTTGTAGCGCGAGGCCGCATCACGCCAGAACGCCATCACCGCGCCCTGCACGTCGTGATGGATGACCGCGGTCACCTTCGCGGGCAGGTAGTCGAACAGCGTGGCGACTTCGTCGAAGAAGAGCGGCAGGTAGTACTCGACGCCCGCGGCCGGAATGCCGTTCGACACGTCGCGATACATGCCCTTGCGCGACGGATCGCCTTCGAAGATCTCGCGGAAGCGCGTGCGGAACTTGGCGCGCCCTGCCTCGTCCAGCGGAAACTCCCGCGCCGGCAGCAGCCGCACGTCGTTCACCTTGTAGAGCGTGCGCTGGCTGTCTACGTCGAACGTCCGGATGGTCTCGATCGTCTCGTCGAAGAGGTCGATGCGGTAGGGCAGGACGCTGCCCATCGGGAAGAGGTCGATGATGCCGCCGCGGATGCAGTACTCGCCCGGCGCGACCACCTGCGTCACATGGGCGTAGCCGGCGGTAAGCAACTGCGCCTTGAGCGCTTCAGGGTCGAGCGTCTTGCCGACCTCGAGGAAGAACGTGTACGCCGCGAGATAGGCCGGCGGGCACAGCCGATACAGCGCGGTGGAAGCGGGTACGATCGCGACGTCGAAATCGCCGCGCTGGATCTGGTAGAGCGTGGCGAGCCGCTCCGACACCAGGTCGTGATGCGGCGAGAAATTGTCGTAGGGCAGCGTCTCCCAGTCCGGCAGCAGGAAGACGCGCAGCTGCGGCGCGAACCAGCGCACCTCGTCGAGGAGGCGTTGCGCATCGAGCGCGGTGGCGCTGATGACGGCCAGCGGCCGGCCTTCGGCGGCCAGCCGCGCGATGGCCAGCGCGTCACTGGAGCCCGCGAGGTGGGTGAGCCGGCGGCGGCCTGCGGGCTGGGAGGTGTTCGGGTCAGGCAGGGTGTCGCGATGCATGCTCAGCAATTCCGGGTCCACAAATGCAAATAGCGTTCATCGGCAAGCGCGGGTTTCCGCTTGTCCGATGAAACGCGTCATGTATTATACAAGCTTGAATTTCCGGAATAATTTGCTGTTTCAATGAAACCCGACGTGAGTAATTCCGCTTGACTTACGTCGCTTTGATTCCGGCCGCGGGCACCGGCGTGCGAATTGGCGCCGGGGCGCCGAAGCAATACCTGCCGCTTGCGGGCAAGCCGATGCTGCATCACTCGATCCGCTGTGTGGCGATGCCGCCCATCGATACCGTATTTGTGGTCCTCGCGCCGGGGGACAAGGCGTTTGCGCAGCATGATTGGAGCGAATTCGGCGACAAGGTCGAGCCGTTGTATTGCGGCGGCACCACGCGGCGCGACTCCGTGCTGAACGGTCTGGTCGCAGCGATGGATGCCGTCGACGCGGACGATTGGGTGCTCGTGCATGACGCAGCGCGCCCCTGCCTGCCCGCGGCGGACCTGGAGCGGCTCTTGGCCGAGATTTCGAACGACCCCGTGGGGGGCCTGCTTGCGCTGCCTGTGCCCGAGACCGTGAAGCGGGTGGCGAACGGCAACCCAACCAAAGCGGGCGGCCTGCGGGTCGCCGGCACCGAGGATCGCAGCCGGCTCTGGCTTGCGCAGACACCGCAGATGTTCCGCGCGGGCCTGCTCGCCGAAGCCTTGCGCAGCGCGCCCGGCGAGGTGACCGACGAAGCGAGCGCCGTGGAGAGCATGGGCCTGCAGCCGAGGATCGTTCAGGGCAGCCGACGCAACCTCAAGGTCACTTTCCCGGAAGACATCGCGATCGCGGAATCGATGCTGGGGCAAAGATGCGCATAGGACAGGGATTCGACGTGCACGCGCTGGTCGCCGGGCGAAAGCTCGTCATTGGCGGCGTGGAGATCCCGTACGAGAAGGGGCTCGAGGGCCATTCGGATGCAGACGTTCTGATCCACGCGATCTGCGACGCGCTGCTTGGCGCCGCGGGGCTCGGCGATATCGGCCGGCATTTTCCCGATACCGATCCCACCTACAAGGGCGCCGACAGCCGCGTGCTGCTGCGCTCGGTCGCGCAGAAGGTCGCGCAATCCGGCTTCAGCGTGGGTAACGTCGATGCGACCATCATCGCGCAGGCGCCGCGCATGGCGCCGCACATCGCACAGATGGTTTCGAACATCAGCGCCGACCTCGGCCTGCCGGCCGGCGCCGTGGTCAACGTCAAGGCCACGTCCACCGAAAAGCTTGGGTTTACCGGCCGCGGCGAGGGCATCGCGGCGCAGGCGATCGCCCTCATCGTGCCGCGGGCACCCGACGTGTTGTCTTCCTACTGAGCCCACTGCCATGTACTCACCACCGTACAACCAAATCGAAAACCGCGCCGAAATCGTCGAGTTCATGCGCGCGAACAATTTTGCGGTCGTGGTGACCGCAACCTCGGGGGAGCCGCGGGCCTCCCACCTGCCTGCGCTCGTCGAGGAGCGCGGTGATCAGCTTGTGATCCTGGCGCACATGGCAAAGAGCAATCCGCAGTGGGAGGGATTTTTTAACGACGAGGTGCTGGTCGTTTTTCATGGCGCCCACGCTTACGTTTCGCCGCGCTGGTATGCGCAAAAAGAGCGCGTGCCGACGTGGAACTATGCGGCGGTCCACGCGTACGGCAAGGTCAGGGCCCTCCATGACGGTGAATCCAAGCGCAAGGCGGTCGCCAAACTCGTCGCGCACCACGATCCGCAATGGCAGCCGGAGTTCGAGAAGCTGTCGCCCGGCTACATGGAAGGGATGCTCGGCGCCATCGTGGCTTTCGAGATCCCCATCGACCGCCTCGAAACGCGCTGGAAGCTTTCGCAGAACCGCGGCCGCCAGGAGATGGAGCTCATCACCGCGGAACTCGAGAAGTCCGGGTTTCCCTGGGAGCGCGAACTCGTCCCGCTGATGCGCAAGCACCTGGTAGACAAGTAGCGGTGGACAAGTAGTGGTGGACAAGTAGTGCGGATCGCAGTCCTCGGCGCGGGCCTCGCCGGCGTCACCACGGCCTGGTGCCTTGCGAAGGACGGCCATGAAGTCACGGTGATCGAGAAAGCCGCGCGCATTGCGGATGCCGCGAGCGGCGCGAACGGCGGCATCGTTTCGGCCAGCCGCGCGTTTCCCTGGCCAAGCCCGCAGATGCTGAAGACTTTCCTCAAGGCGCTGGTGAGGAACGACCAGGCCGTGCGCGTGTACCCGATGCGCTGGGACCCGGCGTTCTGGGCCTGGGGACTGCGATTCCTAGCGAGCTGCGATGCGGCGAGCTACACACGGCTGCTCGAGCGCAAGGTGCGCTACGTGCGCTACTCGCAGGAACAGCTCGGCCGCATCGCCGCCGAGTCGGGGGTGCAGTTCCATCGCAAGCAGGGCGGGGTAATGTACCTCTACCGGACGCAGGCCGCGCTCGAAGCCGGCCTCCGGAAAGTGGCGCCTATGAAGGCCTTCGGATTCCCTTTCCGTGTCCTCGACAAGGCAGAGGCCGTGCGCATCGACCCGGGCCTCGCGAACGCGCCGGTTGCAGGCGCCGTATTCTCGGAAAGCGACGAGAGCGGTGACTCGGCCCTGTTCTGCCGCGAGCTCCTCAAGGCGTGCGAGGCGATGGGCACGAAGGTCCGGCTCGACTGCGAAGTGAAAGCCATCGTTGCCGAAGGCGATCGCGTGACTGCCGTCGACACGTCCACGGGCCGGATCGAAACCGACGGCGCAGTGGTGGCGCTTGGGTTGATCGAGGGAACGCTCCGGCGCCAGCTCGGTGCGGAACTGCCGATCTACCCGGTCAAGGGCTGCTCGGTCACGATTCCCTTAACCAATATGGGGCTCGCTCCGCGATATGCGGGCATGGATGAATCGAAACTCGTCGCCTACTGCCCGATGGGCGATCGGCTGAGGCTGACCGGCGGCGCGGAGTTTTCGGGCTACGGGAACGAGCACCGGCCGGAGGACTCCGCGCGGCTGATCGCCCTGGCCGAAGAATTGTTTCCGGGCGCGACCCACCTCCCGCGCGCGCAGGCGCGCGCCTGCCTGCGGCCGATGACGCCCGAAAGCACGCCGCTGTTCGGC
>CAZZDV010000098.1:6029-13737 GCA_964652785.1 uncultured Bordetella sp. | reverse complement strand
AGATCCAGCGCCTCATCGGCCGCTCGATGCGCGCCGTGGTCGACCTGTCGAAACTGGGCGAGCGCACGATCCAGATCGACTGCGATGTGCTGCAGGCCGACGGCGGGACGCGCACCGCGTCCATCACCGGGGCGTTTGTCGCCGTCCACGACGCCCTCAACTGGCTCAAGGCGCGCGGCGACCTGACCGAGCTGCCGATCAAGGAGTTTGTCGCCGCGGTTTCGGTCGGCGTGTACGAGGGCACGGCGGTGCTCGATCTCGACTACGCCGAAGACTCGGCGTGCGACACCGACATGAACGTGGTCATGACTGGCGCCGGCGGGTTCGTCGAGGTGCAGGGGACCGCCGAGGGCGCCGCGTTCTCGCGCAAGGAACTCGACCAGCTGCTCGGCCTCGCCGACAAGGGCATCCGCGAACTCGTCACAGCGCAGAAGCACGCCTTGGCGATTTGACGCCGACGTTGAAAAAGCTGGTCCTGGCCAGCGGCAACCCGGGCAAGCTTGGCGAGATCCGCGAGCTGCTCGCGCCGCTGGACATCGAAGTGGTTTCCCAAGGCGAGCTCGGCATCGGCGAGGCCGCCGAGCCTCACTTCACCTTCCTCGAGAACGCGCTTGCCAAGGCCCGCCATGCGAGCGGCGCGTCCGGCCTGCCTGCGCTTGCGGACGATTCCGGCATTTGCGTGGATGCGCTCGGCGGCGAGCCCGGCGTGAACTCCGCGTACTTCGCGGGCAGGCAGGGCCATCGCGAAGAGCGCGACGTGCGCAACAATGCAAAGCTGCTGGACGCGCTCGCGTGCGGGCCTGCGCAAGCTGCCAGGTCGGCCCACTACGCCTGCGTGATGGTGCTCGTGCGGCATCCCGCCGATCCGCAGCCGTTGGTGGCCGAAGGCAACTGGTCGGGCGTGATCACCGATCGGCCGCGCGGCACGAATGGGTTCGGCTACGACCCGCTCTTCCTGCTGCCGGAACTGGGCAGGACCGCTGCGGAACTCGGCAGCGCCGAAAAGAACCGCATCAGCCACCGTGGAGTGGCGCTGAACCGGCTGCTCGCGCGCCTGCGGCAGGCAAGCTGATGCCCGCGCCCGCCACGGTGGCGCTCGCGAAGCCCGGCTCGATCCGCCTTGAGGCCCTGCCGCCGCTTTCGCTCTACGTGCACATGCCATGGTGTGTGCGCAAATGCCCGTACTGCGATTTCAACTCGCATGAGAAGAAGGGCGACCTGCCCGAGGGCGCCTATTGCGCAGCGCTGGTGGCCGACCTCGAGAATGCGCTGCCATGGATCTGGGGACGGCGCGTCTACAGCATCTTCTTCGGCGGCGGCACGCCGAGCCTGTTTGCCGCAAGCTCGATCGACCGCCTGCTCTCGGAATTGCGCTCCCGGATCACGATTGCGGCGGATGCCGAGATCACGCTGGAAGCGAATCCCGGCACCTTCGAGGCGGGCAAATTCCGCGATTTTCGCGCCTGCGGCATCAACCGCCTGTCGATCGGGATCCAAAGCTTCAACGATGCGCACCTGAAGTCGCTGGGCCGCATCCACAGCGCAGACGAAGCGCGCCAGGCCATCTCGATCGCGCAGGCGAATTTCGAGAACATCAACCTCGACCTGATGTACGGGCTTCCGTCGCAAACAGCCGAGGAGGCAACGGCGGATATCGAGGAGGCCATCCGGTGGGGCACCTCCCACCTGTCTGCGTACCAACTGACCCTCGAGCCGAACACCGTGTTCTACAGTCATCCGCCCCCGCTGCCGGAGCACGATGCGGCCGCGTCGATGCAGGAGAACGCCGAGTCGCTCCTCGCCGCCGCCGGGTTCGAGCACTACGAGACGTCGGCATTCGCCAGGCCCGGGCTGCGCTGCCGGCATAACGTCAACTACTGGCAGTTCGGCGACTACCTCGGCCTGGGTGCCGGTGCCCACGGCAAGATCAGTTTCCCGGACCGCGTCCAGCGGCACGCCCGCGCGAAGCAGCCGCGGGAATACATGGCAATGGCCCCGGAGGGCAAGTCCATCGTCGAGCACAAGACGGTTGCCGCAAGCGAACTGCCGTTCGAGTTCATGCTGAATGCGCTGCGGCTGGTCGAGGGATTTCCGATTGCGCTGTTTCGCGAACGCACCGGGATGGAGATCACCTCGCTGGAAGCCGCGCTGGCCAAGGGCGAATCGCTCGGGCTGCTCGAACGCGACTGGCAGCGCCTGCGGCCGACGGCCAAGGGGCAGCGTTTCCTGAACGAGCTGCTCGAGCTGTTTCTCCCCTGAATTCGGAACAATTCAATGCCGGAGTCGGCTCCTGGAGCGGCTTCCGGGGCAGTTTTTGTATCGACACCAGTACATTCAGCGGGCACGCCTGCGAAATACGAGGTCGCGCACGCCGTGCCCCAGCCTGAGCCCGCGGGCCTCGAACTTGGTCTGCGGGCGATACGCCGGGCGCGGTGAGTAGTCGACCGCCGTGTTCTCGAGGAGCGGCTCGGCGCCAAGCACCTCGAGCATGTGCTCCGAGTAAGGCTCCCAATCGGTCGCCAGGTGCAGGTAGCCACCAAGGGCGAGCTTGCGCGAGGCCAGCGCCGCCAGCGGCGGCTGGATCAGGCGGCGCTTGTTGTGGCGCTTCTTTGGCCATGGGTCGGGAAAAAACACATGCAGGCCGGCAAGCGTTTCGTCGGGGATCATTTTCTCGAGCACATCGACGGCGTCATGGCGGATCACGCGCAGGTTGCCCAGGCCTTCCTCGTCGATCGATTTGAGCAGGCTCCCTACGCCGGGCAGATGGACTTCGACGGCGATGTAGTCGTTGTCGGGATGCGCTTTGGCGATTGCAACGCTGGTCTCGCCCATGCCCGAGCCAATCTCGAGGTAGAGCGGAGCGCTGCGCCCGAACACGGCCCGCGCGTCCAGCGGCTGCTCTGAAAACGCGATGCCATACCGCGGGTAAAGCGTCTCCCAGGCGCGTTGCTGGGCGTTCGAGACTCGCCCTTGTCGCAGGACAAAGCTGCGGACCGTCCTGCGCGGCGCCTCCATGCGGGGCGCCTAGGCGGCTTTGATTTTCGCGGCTCCGCTGATCATGCCCGCCGTCGGGGATGACGGCGCCGCCGAATAGAGTTTCTTCGGCATGCGGCCCGCAAGAAAGGCGTCGCGTCCGGCCTCCACGCCCTTCTTCATGGCTTGCGCCATCAGCACGGGGTCGCGGGCCGCTGCGATCGCCGTATTCATCAGCACCCCGTCGCACCCGAGCTCCATCGCAATCGCGGCATCAGAGGCGGTGCCCACGCCCGCGTCGACCAGCACCGGCACCGAAACCCGGTCGATCACGAGCTGCAGGTTCCAGGGGTTGAGGATGCCCATGCCCGAGCCGATGAGCGAAGCGAGCGGCATCACCGCGACGCATCCCAGGTCTTCAAGCATCTTTGCCTGGATGGGATCGTCGGAGCAGTACACCATCACTTTGAAGCCTTCGCCCACAAGGGTCTTCGCGGCCTCGAGCGTTTCCGGCATGTTGGGGTAAAGCGACTGCGGGTCTCCAAGCACCTCGAGCTTCACGAGGTCGTGGCCCTCGAGCAGCTCGCGCGCAAGGCGCAGCGTGCGCACCGCGTCGAGCGCGGTATAGCAGCCCGCGGTGTTCGGCAGCAGGGTGAACTGCGAAGGCGGCAGCGAGTCGAGCAAGTTGGGCTCGCCGGGGTTCTGGCCGATATTGGTGCGGCGGATCGCCACGGTCACGATCTGCGCGCCGGAAGCGTCGATGGCCGCGCGCGTTTCGGCGAAATCCTTGTACTTGCCGGTGCCCACGAGGAGGCGCGAGCGATAGGACTGGCCCGCAATCACGAGTTGGTCGCTCATGTTCAGCCTCCGCCCACGGCCACGACGATCTCGAGGCGATCGCCATTGGTGAGCAACGTGGCGCGATGCGCGCTTCTCGGCACGATTTCACCGTTGCGTTCGACCGCGATTTTCTTTCCGGCGAGCTGCAGCTGCTCGATGAGGGCGGCGACATCCACCGCGCCGTCGAAACGGTGCGCCGCGCCATTTACGGTGACTTGTATCATGACCCCAATGATACCGCTCCGTGGGTGGGGCGGCGAAGGCGGGGCCGGAATAGGTCATGCGGATTGACGCGCGGCGCTGCCGCCTGACTTAGAATGCAAGCAGAAGGAAATCCAGAAAAAAATGACCCCTGCCGGAAGCCAATCCCCGGAAGAACTTCTGTTTGCCTCGCAAAAGGAATCGCGCGACATGCAACGCGCGGTCATCGCCCTGCGCGGCGAACTCGAGATGGCGCATGCCAGGCGCGAGCAGGAGGTCCAGCAGGCCGTCGCCGCCGGCCAGGACGAGATCAAGCTGCTGCGATCCACCGCCGCCAGCCTGCGCGAGACGCTCGAGAATGCGGTGATCCAGCGCGATGCCGACGTACAGGCGGCCCACGCCGCGGCCGCCAACGAGATCATCCAGCTCAAGGCGACCTCCGCGGCCCTGAGGGATCAGCTGGAGACGGCCCGCCACGCGGCCGAGAGCCGCATCCAGGCGGCGCACGCAGCCTCCGCCAATGAAATCGCGCAGCTCAAGGCCACCGCGGCGGCGCTGCGCGAGCAGCTCGAAACGGCCAGGATCGCCCAGGAAACCAGCGTGCAGGCCACACGGCAAGCCGCGCAGGACGAGATCGCGCAATTGCATGCATCGATCGTTGCGATGCGCGAAACGATGGAAAGACACACCGGAAAACACACTTCGCGACAATGAGCGAGAACACACTGACCCCAGAGAAACCCCGCGCCAGGCCCGCGGCTGCGACGAAGCGCAACGCAAACTCCTCGGCCACTTCGCAAAAGCGGCGCCTGCGCGAGGCCGAGCTGCTGCTCGAGGTTTCGCGCAAGATGTCGGTGACCGACTCGCTGGACGAGGTCCTCGGCACGCTGCTCGACGCGACGACGGCCGAGCTCAATGCCGAACGCGGCACGCTGTTCCTCAACGACTACGACACCAACGAGCTTTATTCGCGCGTCGCGCAAGGTGCGTTCCGGCGCGAGATCCGCATCCTCAACACAACAGGGGTCGCGGGTCACGTGTTCACCACAGGCCAGGGCGCGGTCGTGCACGATGCCTACTCGGACCCGCGCTTCAATCGCAGCGTGGATGAGCGCACGGGATTCGTTACGCGCGACATCCTCTGCGTGCCGATTCGCACCGCCAAGGGCCTGATCATCGGAGTGGCCCAGCTGCTCAACAAGCGCAAGGGCAAGTTCAGCGCCGCAGACCTCGCGCTGCTCGAGCAGATGGCCGCGCAGGGCGCGGTCGCGCTGCAGAGCGCGCAGGTCATCGAGCGCGTCGAGCGCGTGCGCAAGCAGGAGCTCGAGTTCGTCAACATCGTCTCGGAGATGACTTCCGACATCAAGCTCGGGTCGCTGCTGCAGAAGGTCATGGGCGAAGCCACCCGCATGCTGAACGCGGAGCGCTCGACGCTTTTCCTGAACGACGAGAAGACCAAGGAGCTCTGGTCGGAGGTCGGGCAGGGCCTCGAATCGCTCCAGATCCGGCTTCCGAACCACCTCGGTATCGCGGGGGCGGTGTTCCAGTCTGGCAAGACGATCAACATCCCGTACGCCTACGCGGACCTGCGCTTCAACCCGGCGTTCGACAAGAAGACCAACTATTTCACGCGCTCGATCCTGTGCGTGCCGGTGGTCAACAAGCTGGGCAAGACCATTGGCGTGACCCAGGTGCTGAACAAGCGCGGCGGCCCGTTCTCGAACGAGGACGAGGCGCGCCTGAGAGCGTTCACGGCGCAGGTTTCGATCGCCCTCGAGAACGCCAAGCTCTTCGCCGACGTGCAGGCGATGAAGAACTACAACGAGGCGATGCTGGAGTCGATGTCGAACGGCCTCATCACGCTCGACGCGCAGGACAAGGTGGCTACCTGCAACGCTGCCGGGCTGCGCATCCTGCGGACCGCGGCCAAGGATGTCGCGCAGGTTCCCGTGGCCGATTTTTTCGGCCCGGCCAATGGGTGGGTGCTGGACAAGCTGAAGCTGGTCGCCGAGACCGGCGAACAGCAGATCAGCGTCGATGCGCCGCTGCAGGTGGGCGAGACGACGCTGTCGGTCAACTTCACGGTGCAGCCGTTGCTGAACGTCGACCACCAGCGCATCGGCTCGATGATCGTGCTGGAGGACATCAGCTCGGAGAAGCGCCTCAAGTCGACGATGTCGCGCTACATGGATCCCGGCATTGCGGACCGGCTGCTGGCCGCGGGCACCGACCTGCTGGGCGGCCAGGACCTCGAGGCGACCGTGCTGTTTTCCGACATCCGCGGCTTCACGACGCTCACCGAGCAGCTCGGGCCGCAGGGGACGGTCGCGCTGCTGAACGAGTATTTCACCCTGATGGTCGATTGCCTGCAGAAGGAAGAGGGCATGCTCGACAAGTTCATCGGGGATGCGGTCATGGCGGCTTTCGGCATCCCGGTACCCCACGAGGACGATCCGGATCGCGCCACCCGCACGGCAATTTCGATGCTGACGACGCTCGCGGAGTGGAACAGGCAGCGAACCTCCGAGGGCAAGCTGCCCGTCGAAATCGGCATCGGCCTCAATACGGATCGCGTGGTGTCGGGGAACATCGGCTCGCAGAAGCGCATGGACTTCACCATCATCGGCGACGGCGTGAACCTCGCCGCGCGCCTGGAGTCCGCGTGCAAGATGTATGGCGCCAAGCTGCTGATCAGCGAGTTCACCTTCCGCAAGCTCAAGGGCACCTACCGCACGCGCGAGATCGACCTTGCGGTGGTCAAGGGCAAGACCAAGCCCGTGGCGGTGGTCGAGGTGCTCGATTTTCATGACGACGAAAGCTTTCCCCACATCGTCGAGGTGCTGGGCCTGTTCAAGAACGCTCTGGCCGCTTACCGGTCACGTCGCTGGGATGATGCGACGCGCCTGTTCCGCGAAGCGCTCGAGCTCAATCCAAAAGACAAGCCCAGCCACCTCCACATCGAGCGCGCCCAGTACCTGAAGGAAAACCCGCCGCCCGAAGACTGGGACGGCGCCTGGGTGCTGGAAAGCAAGTGAGCGGCGCGCCCAACCGGCGCCAAGACGGCGTCGCATAAAAAAGGCTGACCGCGTGCGGTCAGCCTTCAGGCAGGATCCGAGGGGGAGGTTAGCGGATCCTGTTCAGGTCTGAACTGGTAAGGGACGCGAGCAGGTCCATGAATCCGGGCGCTGGCGGTTTTGCCGACGCGATGTTCTCGGATTCGAGCGCCTGGTCGAAGCCACGTGCGCGCACGATCAGGGTAAAGCCGCCTTTGCTGTTCGAATTCGTGCTGCGGCTGCGCAGGTCGGCGAAACGGCCGCCGATGCTGTGGCCGGCCAGGTCGCGGATGATTGCGCCGCCACGGGAAGGCTCTTCGTAGCCCACGATTGCGCCGTTCTCGACGATCGGCGTAAACAGGTTGACTTGGGCTACGACCTCGCCGGTGTCCGAGTTGCGCAGCAACTGCTTGAACCCGACCACATGGCCCTGATCGTTCTTCACGGCTTTGCGGGTCAACGGGCCGCTCTTGCTCACCGGGCCGAAGTCGGCGAGCGTGGAGCAGCCGCCCAGTGCGACGGCCGCCGCGAGAATCATTGTCCTGGCAATCATTTGTTTCTCCTTCATCAAACAGTGTGCCCCCACAGGTTGCAATGTACTCCTCACCCTGTTTAACAGATAGGAAAAACTGCCTTTTTTA
>CAZZDV010000098.1:0-5929 GCA_964652785.1 uncultured Bordetella sp. | reverse complement strand
ATTCGCGGGTGTAGTTCAATGGCAGAACACCAGCTTCCCAAGCTGGTTACGTGGGTTCGATTCCCATCACCCGCTCCATCTACAAGCGCGCTACCGAAGCAGAGCGCCCGCCACTACGATGTATCGCAAAACGACGGTCGTGCCCGGATGGCCACGTCCGAACTGAATGTAGACTCTGGATGCAACGTACTTTTCACCCCCGCATGGATCCCGTAGACATCAAGCTCTTCACCTCCGCCATGCGCCGCGCGGCCACGCCTGTCTCGGTGGTCACCACGGCCGGACCCGGCGGGCGTTTTGGCGTGACCGTCAGCTCGATCTGCACCGCGTCGGCGGACCCGCCCCAAGTGCTCGTCTGCGTTCACCTTGGCGGACCGACCGCCGCCGCCGTTCGCGCCAACGAATGCTTTGCCGTGAACATTCTCGATCGCAAGCACCGCCACGTGGCGGATTCATTCGCCGGGCGCATCGAGCGCTGGCGAAACGACCGATTCGCCTGCGATTCGTGGACCGAGATTGCCACGGGCGCGCCTGTACTCTCCGACGGCCTGCTGGTGATGGACTGCAAGCTCACGCAGGAGCTGATCGTCTCGACCCACGCCGTGTTTGTCGGCACCGTGGTCGGCCTGCAGTCCCGGGAGGGTGCGCCCCTCCTTTATTCCGACCAGGCCTATCGCACGCTCGAAAACCACGGGCAGATCCCAAGCGAGGACATCCAGCTATGACGTTTTCCATCATTGCCCGCTGCCGCGAAACCGGGCGGTTCGGCGTTGTCGTCACTTCATCCAGCATCGCCGTTGCGAGCCGGTGCGGCCGCTGGGCACGCGCTGGCGTTGGCGCCATCGCCACGCAGAACATCACCGACCCGGCGCTCGGCCAGCTCGGCCTCGACCTGCTCGAGGAAGGCTACGGCGCCGAAGCCGTGTTGCGCTCGATCGTGGCGGCGCGGCCGTTTGCGGATTTTCGCCAGCTTGCGGTGGTCGACGTGAACGGCGCGACCGCCAGCTATTCCGGAGCCAAGTCGCTCGGGCTCTACAAGGAGCAACACGGCAAGGACTGCGTGGCCTGCGGAAACTTGCTGGCCAATGACTCCATCCCCAAGGCGATGGTCCAGGCTTTCGAACGCGACGGCAGCAGCCACTTGGGCGAGCGCCTGCTCGCCGCGCTTGCTGCCGGGCTGGACGCCGGTGGCGAAACAGCCCCGGTTCGCTCGGCCGGAATCTTCGTGGTCGACCGATTCGTGTGGCCGGTGATCGACCTGCGCGTGGACTGGCACGATCATCCGATCGACGAGCTCAAGGGCGTATTCGCGGAATATTTTCCGCAAATGAACGACTACATCCAGCGCGCGGTCGACCCGACCCAGGCACCCGGCTACAAGTGAGCGTCGAGTGAACGAGCCCGCAGCAAGGCCGGTTCTTTTCCTCAATGGGCCGAATGCCAACCTCTACGGGTTGACGGACCAGGGCACCTACGGAAGCGACACGTTCGAAACGCTGCGGTCGCGCTGCACCGCCGAGGCAGATCGGTTGTCGATCACGCTTACTTTCCGCCAGAGCAATTCCGAAGGACAGCTGATCGACTGGGTGCAGGAGGGGATCTCCAAGGCCGACGGACTGATCATCAACGGGGCCGGCCTCACCTATACGTCGATCGCGTTGCTCGACGCCCTGCTCGCTTTTCCGGGGCCCGTGGTCGAGGTGCACATGAGCAACATCTACCGGCGCGAACCGTTTCGCCACCATTCGTATATTTCAAAAGCCGCCACGGGTATCGTGGCGGGCCTTGGCGCGGATGGCTACGAGCTGGCGATAGTCGCGATGCGCCGCCTGCTCGACCGGAAAAAATAATGGCACTCCTCTTCTACAGCGAATACGACGACCCCTCCGACTGGGGCAAGCACCTGCGCGAAGCGATCCCGGGCCTGGACTTCAGGGTCTGGCCCGAAGCCGGCGATCCACGCGACATCCAGGCGGCAATGGTGTGGAAGGCGCCGGAAGGCGAGCTGCGCAAGTTCCCGAACCTCAAGCTCATCATCAACCTCGGCGCGGGCGTCGACTCGATCGTGCAGGACCGCTCGCTCCCCGAAGGCATTCCCATCGTGCGCATCGCGGACCCGGACATGAGCCGGATGATGGCGCAGTTCGTCCTGGCGGCGGTGTTGCGCCACTACCGGGACTTCGTGTCGTTCGCGCGCGCGCAGAAGGAGCGTCGCTGGCATTACCTGCATCCGCGCGAGGCCCCGGCCTGCAGCGTCGGAGTCATGGGGCTGGGCAACCTGGGCGCGATGGCGGCGAGCGAACTCGTGCGGCAGGGTTTCCAGGTGTCCGGCTGGGCGCGCTCGCCCAAATCGCTGGAAGGCGTGAAATCGTTTCATGGCAAGGAGGGATTCGCGCCTTTCCTTGCGAAAAGCGAGATCCTGGTCGTCATGCTGCCCCTGACGCCCGAGACCGAAGGCGTCCTCGACGCCAAGGCGCTTTCACTTCTCCCGCGCGGTGCGAAGATAGTGAATGTCGGACGCGGCAAGCTCGTGGACGAAGGGGCCCTGATTGCCGCCCTCAGGTCCGGTCATATTGCGGAGGCTACGCTCGACGTGTTCCAGGTCGAACCGCTTCCCTCGACTTCGCCGCTCTGGGATTTCGACCAGGTCCTGGTCACGCCGCACCTGGCGTCGGTGGCTATTCCACGCACCGCGGCGCGCCAGGTTGCCGAGAACCTCCGCCGCCTTGCCGCGGGCGAGCCGCTGATCAACGTCGTCGACCCGAAACGCGGCTACTAGCAAGGGGCGGCGGCGGGGCCAGGGCTCCCTTCTTCCTCGGCCGCCTCCTGGGCTGGGTCTGCATAAGGTTGGGCCACACCGCTGCGAAGTGCAGTTTCGCGAATTCGGCAAAGGTCCTTACTGCGGGCCTCGCGGCGAGCTTCTTGAGCCGCAGGCAAACGACGAGGATGTTGGGGAGCGCCTCGGCGATCGGGACTGCGACCACCTTGTTCCCGTCGTAAGTCCAGGGCAGGCGTGGAATCGCATTCAGGATTCCGAAGCCCAGCCCGCGAGCCGCCAGTCCGCGGACCATTTCGTAGGACTGGGTGCGGTGGGCGATGCGCGGCTCGATGAGCACGGAGCGAAAAAGCGAAAGGAAGTAGTCGCGCGTGTGCGGCAGGTCGAGCAGGATCATCGGCGCACCGGCCAGCTCCCTGAGGCTCACCTTGCCGCGGCGCGCGAGCGGGTGGGCTGGCGAAAGGATCACTCTCGGGGGAAGCTCGGCCAGCAGCTCCACCTCGAATTCGTCGGAGAGGCCGTACGCATAAGTCAAAGCCACTTCACACCGCCCATTGCGCAGGCGCTCGAGCACCTCGGCCTGGTTGCCTTCCTCCATGTGCAGCGAGATCTCGGGGTAGCGCGTCGCAAAGGCTGGAAGCAGCCCCGGCAGCAGGAAGGGCGCGAGCGTAATGAAGCATCCGGCGTTGACCTCGCCGCGCTGGGCGCCCCCCATGGCGTCGGCGAATTGCTCGACCTCCAGGGCATGTGCCAGCAGCCCACGCGCCTGGACAAGCAGCCGGTCGCCCGAGAGTGTTAGCGATAGCCCCTTGGCATGGTGACGCACGAAGAGCTGGACCTTGAGGTCGGCCTCCAGCCGGGCGATGGCCGCTGAAATGGACGGCTGGGACACGCGCACCCGAGCTGCGCCCGACGTGACGCTGCCACTTTCGGCGACCGCGACGAAGTAGCGCAGGGCGCGCAGGGAGAGCCGGGGGTAAGCGGACGCTTCGGCATCTTGCATAGGCCAAACCTATACAGTTACGCGGGAAAAAGTATTTTATCCGATGCCGAGCCGGCGCTACCTTGGCAGGCTCACTACTTACCCGGAGTCACCCCGCCATGCTGCGTACCGGCGAGCAATACAAGGAAGGGATCCGCGACGGCCGCGAGGTCTGGATGGACGGTGAAAGAGTCAAGGACGTGACGACGCACCGGGCCTTCAAGCCGATCGTCGAGGTCAAGGCGCGCATGTACGACATCCAGCACGAACCGGCGCACAAGGACGTGTTCGGCTACGACGAGGGCGGCCAGCGCAACCCGGTGCTCCTGAAGCTCCCCCACACCCAGCAGGACTGGTGGGACAAGTGGAACGCGCTCGATGTCTTCTTCAAGGACATCCGCGGAGTGGTGACCCGCATGGGCGACGAGACCGTGGGCGAGATGTGGTCTCTCTACGACGGCCGCGATGTGCTCAACAAGATCGACCCGCGCTTTTCCGAGAATATCGATCGCCACATCAAGCGCGTGCTCGAGGAAGACGTGTTCCACGTTTCCGCGAACACCGATCCGAAGGGCGACCGTTCCAAGCGTCCGCAGGACCAGGACCCGGACATGATGTGCCACGTGGTCAGGGAGACCGACAAGGGCATCATCATCCGCGGCGCCAAATACGAGACCGGCTCGGCCTACGCCGACCAGGCTTTCCTCAAGCCCACCGTAGGGGCGTGGGCCGACGAAAAACTCTCCGACTACGCGCTGGGCTGTATCGTGAAGATGGGCGCTCCCGGCGTGAAGCATATCTGCCGCACCGGTTTCGCCGGCCGGGGCTCGAAGGAAGACTACCCGCTAAGCAACGGATACGACGAAGTCGATACGCTCATGGTGCTCGACAACGTCCTCATCCCCTGGGAGGACGTCTTCTTCCATCGCTTCACCGAAGGCGCGCGCTACATCCGCGGCACCTTGCATCGCTATTCGGCTTTCCCGTACGTGCTCCGGATCCTCTACACCGCCGACATGATGATTGGCGCGGCCATGTGGAATTGCAAGCAGACGGGCCTTGACAAGATGCAGTCGGTGAAGGAGAAGCTGGCCGACATGGTCGCGTATCGCGAGGGGATCCGCGCTCACCTGGCCGCGTCCATCGCCCTGGCCGAGAAAAGCCCGGGCGGTCTGGTCATGCCGAACCAGTCGCTGCTCTACGCCGGAAGGATCCACGCCTGCTCGAACCTCCCGCAGATCATGCACATCGCGCGCGAGCTGTGCGGCGGGCAGCTGTGCGTCACGCCCAACTACTCGAGTTTCGTGTCCGACGGCACCAAGTCCTGGATGGACAAGTTCTATACTCTGAACGAGAACTGGGCGGCGGAAGACCGCAGGAAGCTGCTCGCCTTCGCACGCGACCTGCTCAACTCGGACTACGCGGGTCACCGCCTCACTTTCGTGCAGTTCGCGCAGGCACCGCACTTCAATCACCTTGCCGCGCTGTATGGCTCGTTCGATTTTTCCGGTCCGCTCGACCTCGTCAAGAAGTTCGCGGGTCTTTCGGACCGCGTAGACGCCCCAGTGCAGGTACACCCGGCCGGAATGAAATCGGCGGCATGAGTATTGCCAGGAAAGGGATATGGTTCATACACGGATAAGAAAGTTCAACACCCGCGATGTCTGGAAGGGGCAGGACATCGACAACGACTTGGCCATGGCGGTGCGCGCGGGCAACATGGTGTTCGTGCGCGGCCAGACCGGGATGGACCTCAAGGGCAGGATCCACGGTATCAACGATCCGGGAGCCCAGACCGAGAACGCGATGCGCTGCCTCAAGATCCTGCTCGAGGAAGCCGGCTCGAAGCTCGAGGACATCTGCAAGATCGTGATCTATGTGACCGACCGGGCCTATCGTGAGGCGGTCTATCGCGTGGTCGGCAAGTGGCTGAAGGGCGTGCACCCGGTCTCGACCGGGATTATCGTGCAGGGTCTTGCACGCCCGGAGTTGTTGATGGAGATCGACGTATTCGCCGTGATTCCTGATTCGCCCGCGAAAGCGACCAGAGCGCCGAAGAGTCCGAAACAGAAGGCAAAGCGCATCAGGAAATAGGCCGAAGTAAACACCCGACGTTTAACTTTGGAGGGAGCTATGACCGGATCGACGAAGTTTGGATCGAAGGTACGCGC
>CAZZDV010000097.1:0-13764 GCA_964652785.1 uncultured Bordetella sp. | reverse complement strand
AACGCCTTAGGATCAAGGCGTTTTTCGAGCGAGGGATAAAATGGTGGAGGCGGCGGGAATCGAACCCGCGTCCAGGAGCACTCTACAAACAGTTCTACATACTTAGCCTGTCGTTTCAATTTAACGGGTCGGCCGCGAACAGGCACGCTGCTTTCCCCGCGAGTCGCCTACTTTTTAAGGCTGTGCCAAGCGACCCGGCACAACCCGATTCCCTGTAGATGACTCCGCTGCCGGTTGCCCGACCCGCCCCAGGGACGAGGCGGTTGCGGAGCTAGCCGGTTCTTAGGCGGCTAGTGCGTACGAGTTGTCGTTCGCAGTTACTTTTGTTTCCAGATGGATTTTCGAGGTGACTGGCCCTCGGTATGCCCTGCCTGCTTTGTAACCCCTGTCGAAGCCAGGTCGCCCCCGGAATCGATAGTGCCCTTCATTATCGCATGTGGGGGTGGCCGGGGCCGGTTGCAAGGCCGGCGCGGCGCCTGAAAAGCCTGCTACAGGTGATGGAGCAAGTCCATCGGCTGGCCGATGACGGCTTCGGCGTTCCATGCGTGCGGACCGCCGTTCTCGGTGCCGCTGTAGCCGTATTCGACTGCGATCGAGAACATGCCGGCGGCCTTGGCCGCCTGGATATCGCGCAGGTCGTCGCCGAGGTAGCAGCAGTCTGAGGGCTTGACGCCGATTTTCTCGGCCGCGTGGAGCAGCGACGCCGGATGTGGCTTGAGGTGCGGGGTGGAATCGCCGCCGACGACGCATCGCGCGCGTTTGGCCAGGCCGAGCTTGTCGACGAGCGGGGTGGTCAGCCTGACCGCCTTGTTGGTCACGATGCCCCAGACCATCGGCTTGGATTCGAGGGAGCCGAGAAGCTCCTCGACGCCGGGGAACAGCCGGGTATGTACGCAGATCGAGGTGCTGTAATTGGCGAGGAACTCCTCGCGCATCGACTCGAACCCGTCGTCTCCGGGCTTGACGCCGAACCCGATGAAGAGGAGCCCGCGAGCGCCGCTCGATGCGTGGGGGCGCAGTTTCTCGAGCGGGACGGCGGTGCGGCCGCGATCGGTCAGCATGCGATTGAGCGCCCCGCCGAGGTCGGGCGCGGTGTCTGCCAGCGTTCCATCGAAATCGAACAGGACGGCGCGCAACTACTCCTCCTTGATGCAGTGAACGATGTAGTTCACATCGCAATTTCCGCCGAGGCTGTATTGCTTCGACAGCGGGTTATACAGCATGCCGGTAAATTCGGCGCAGCGCAGGCCGCTCGCGCGGCAAGCAGAGGCGAGCTCGGACGGCTTGAGGAACCGCATGTAGTCATGCGTGCCTTTGGGCAGCATTTTCAGCACGTACTCCGCCCCGATCACCGCGAAGAGGTAGGCCTTCGGATTGCGGTTGATGGTCGAAAAAAAGGCATGCCCGCCCGGCTTCAGCAGCCTGGCGCACGCAGCCACGGTGCTTGCAGGGTCCGGCACGTGCTCGAGCAACTCCATGCAGGTGACGACCTCGAACGATCCCGGTTCGCGCTCGGCGAGCGCTTCGGCCGAAATCGCTTCATAGCGCACCGGCAGGCGGCTTTCGAGCCGATGGAGTTCGGCAACCCCGAGCGCTCTTTCCGAGAGGTCGATGCCCGAAACCTCCGCGCCCTTGGCGGCCATCGCCTCGGTCAGGATCCCGCCGCCGCAGCCTACATCGACAACTCGCCTGCCCGAGAGCGGGGCCCGCTCGTCGATCCACCCCAGGCGCAACGGGTTGATCTCGTGCAGCGGCTTGAACTCGCTGGACGGATCCCACCATCGGTGCGCGAGCTGGCCGAACTTCTCAAGCTCCGCGGGATCCGCGTTGTGGACTGCATTCATACCGGCATTATCCAAAAAAAAAGCCCTGCGGATGCAGGGCTTTTTTCCGGAACGTGCAGCTTACGGCCGGCGCGTCCCGATCACTTCGATCTCCACGCGGCGGTTCTTGGCGCGGCCTTCCTTGGTGGCGTTGCTCGCCACGGGCTGCTTCTCGCCTTTGCCTTCGGTGTAGATGCGGTTCGGCTCAACGCCCTTGCTCACCAGGTAAGCCTTGACTGCCTCGGCACGACGCACCGACAGCTTCTGGTTGTAGGCATCGCTGCCGATCGAGTCGGTGTGGCCGATTGCAATGACCACCTCGAGGTTGACCCGCTTGACCTTGTCCGCGAGGTCATCGAGCTTGCTCTTGGCATCCGGCTTGATCACCGACTTGTCGAAGTCGAACAGCGCATCGGCGGCCATCGTCACTTTCTCGGCAACCGGCTTCGGCGCGGGCTTCGGCGCGGGAGCGGGCTTGGGTGCCGGAGCAGGACCGGGCTTCGGCGGCGGCGCGACAAAGGGCGCGGGCTTGGGCGCGGGAGCGGGCGGCTTCGGCATCAGGTCGGGATCGCACTCCGCCACGGCCATCGCCGGGGTGAAGTAAACCGACTTCCAGCACTGGCCGTAGGCGTTTTTCCAGATCAGGCCGCTGGCCGGGTTGGTCCAGTAGCCGCCCGACTGCTGCGCGGAGGCCGTGAAGGACACCGCCGACATGGCGATACCAGTGATTGCCAGAAGCGACAAAGCTTTCTTATTCATACGATCCCCTCTTTTTCGTTATTCCGAAGACTTCTCGAATCCAAGTTTCGTTTATTGCTGCGTTTTGTTCAATTCTTCAGGGCATTCTGCCATAACTTGGCGCGGGTGTCCAAGCCGGGAATATCCATGCCATTCAGGACTCTGTCGGACATTTTCTCCTCCCCGTCGACCCAGACGTGGGTTACATCCTCGCGTCCGGCACAGTACACCAAATGGGACACAGGATCGAATATCGGAACGAGTTCCGGTCCGGCCAGCCGGACGGCCGCCAGGTCGGCCCGCTTGCCCGGCTCGATCGATCCGATCCGGGTGTCCAGCCCGAGCGCCCGGGCGCCTCCCAGCGTGGCGAGCCTTAAGGCGGTATGGGCGGGGATAGCTTCGGCATTCCTTGCCACGGCTTTCGCGAGCAGCGCGGCCTGGCGCATTTCCTGGAATCCGTCCAGTCGATTGTTGCTTGCGGCGCCGTCAGTTCCGAGGCCGACATTCACGCCTTCGGCCACCAGCGCCGCAACCGGGGCGAAACCGCTGGCGAGTTTGAGGTTGGACGTAGGGCAATGCGCAACCGAGCTTCCATGCGTTGCCAAAAGCGAAATCTCGTCGGCGCTCAGGTGGACTGAGTGCACCGAAATCAGGTTGGGCCCAACGATGCCAAGCGAGCGCAGGCGCTCGAGGGGACGCACGCCGTGCTCGGCCACCGAGCGCGCGATCTCGTCTTCGGTTTCGTGCACATGGCAATGGACCGGGCAGTCTAGTTCCGCGGCGAGCGTGGCGATTTTCCCGAATGAGCGATCCGACACGGTGTACGGCGCGTGCGGCGCCAGGCAGAACGAGAGCATCGGGTGGTCGCGGTACCGGTCGCGAAGCGCGAGCCCCTTCGCGATGTAGTCGTCCGGGTCCGAGGCATACACCGTCGGGTAGTCGAGCACGATCATGCCGAAGGAGCCGCGCATGCCGGCTTCGAGGGTGGCCTCGACCGCCGCCCCGGGGAAGAAATACATGTCGTTGAAGCACGTGACCCCACCGCGAAGCATTTCGGCGCAGGCAAGCAGTGTCCCGTCGTGTACGAACTGCGCGGAGACATGCTTGGCTTCCGCCGGCCAGATGTGTTCCTGAAGCCAGCGCATCAGCGCAAGGTCGTCGGCCAGTCCACGCATCAGGGTCATGGCCGCGTGCGTGTGCGCGTTGACCAGCCCCGGGATCAGCACGTGCTCAGGCAAGTCGACGCGGCGATAGTCCGGATACGCCTCGATTGCCCTCGGCGTGGGCAGCACGGCCTCGATCGCGCCTCCTTTGACGGCCACGCTGTATCGCTCCAGCACCACCCCTTCGGGTACGACTGGCACCACCCAGCGCGCATTCAGCAATACCGTGTTTTCGCTTTGCACCCGCTCTTCCTTTTCGGTCCCTGAAACCCGGCAACAAGCTTAACGCCTCAGCCGGATTTGGCGGGGTCCGCATGTTAAAATTTCGTGTTCGGCGAGGGGGCTTCGATTGACTCGTTTTCAGACCCCGCGCAGGGCGCCGGACTCACTGTGATGTAACTGGGCAAGCATGGACCAATTCGCAAAAGAAACACTCCCGATCAGCATCGAAGAGGAGATGAGAAGGTCGTACCTCGATTACGCGATGAGCGTGATCGTGGGGCGGGCCCTGCCGGACGTTCGCGACGGGCTCAAGCCTGTGCATCGCCGCGTGCTCTACGCGATGTCCGAGCTGTCGAACGACTGGAACCGGGCCTACAAGAAATCGGCCCGTATCGTCGGCGACGTCATCGGCAAATACCATCCGCACGGGGACACCGCCGTGTACGACACGATCGTGCGGATGGCGCAGAATTTCTCCTTGCGCTACATGCTCGTCGACGGGCAGGGCAATTTCGGCTCGGTGGACGGCGACAATGCAGCGGCCATGCGCTACACCGAAATCCGCATGGCGAAGATCGGCCACGAGCTGCTGGTCGACATCGACAAGGAAACGGTCGATTTCGGCCCGAATTACGACGGTTCGGAGCACGAGCCGCTCGTCATGCCGGCGCGGATCCCGAACCTGCTCATCAACGGGTCTTCGGGCATCGCCGTCGGAATGGCGACCAACATCCCTCCGCATAACCTCACCGAAGTGGTCAACGCCTGCCTTGCAATGCTCGAGCGGCCGGAGATCACCATCGACGAGCTGATCGAGATCATTCCGGCCCCGGACTTCCCCACGGCCGGGATCATCTACGGGATCTCGGGCGTGCGCGAAGGCTATCGCACCGGCCGGGGGCGCGTGGTCATGCGCGCCAAGACGCACTTCGAGGACATCGGCAAGGGCGACCGGCAGGCGATCATCGTCGACGAGCTGCCCTACCAGGTCAACAAGAAGACCCTGCTCGAGCGGATCGCCGAGCTGGTCGGCGAGAAGAAGATCGAAGGCATCTCCGATATCCGCGACGAGTCGGACAAGGACGGCATGCGCGTGGTGATCGAGCTCAAGAGGAACGAGCTCCCCGAGGTCATCCTCAATCACCTTTACAAGCATACGCAGCTGCAGGACACCTTCGGCATGAACATGGTGGCGCTGGTCGACAACCAGCCCAAGGTCCTCAACCTGCGGCAGCTGATCGACTGCTTCCTGTCCCACCGGCGCGAGGTCGTCACGCGGCGCACGGTCTACGAGCTCAGGAAAGCGCGTGAACGCGGGCACATCCTCGAGGGCCTGGCGGTTGCCCTTTCGAACGTCGACGAGGTGATCGAGCTCATCAAGCGAGCCCCCACGCCCGCCGAAGCCAAGCGCGGCCTGATGGGCAAGCCCTGGCCGTCGAGCACCGTCAAGGAAATGCTCGACCGCGCGATGGCCGATTCATTCCGCCCCGAAGGCCTGGCTCCGGAGTTCGGCCTCAAGGAAGCCGGCTACCTGCTGTCGGATGAGCAGGCGCAAGCCATCCTCGAACTGCGGCTGCAGCGCCTGACTGGGCTCGAGCAGGACAAGATCGTGGCCGAGTACAAGGAGGTGATGATCGACATCGCCAACTTGCTCGACATCCTCGACAAGCCCGCGCGCATTACGGCAATGATCGCCGATGAGCTCAAGCAGGTGCGCGAACAGTTCGGCGACGCGCGCCGCAGCGTCATCGAGATCAACACCGAGGACATCTCGCTCGAGGACCTCATCGCGCCGCAGGATATGGTGGTGACCTTCTCCCATGGCGGCTACGTCAAATCGCAGCCGCTGGCGGACTACAGCGCCCAGCGCCGTGGAGGCCGGGGCAAGCAGGCCACGGCGACCAAGGAAGACGATTTCATCGACCGCCTGTTCGTGGCGCACACGCACGACTACCTGCTTTGCTTCTCGAACCGCGGCCGCCTCTACTGGCTCAAGGTTTACGAAGTGCCGCAGGGGACGCGCACCAGCCGCGGCAAGCCTATCGTCAACGTGTTCCCGCTGGAGGAAGGCGAGAAGATCACCGCGGTGGTCACGGTCAAGGAATTCGACGAGCATCACTACGTCTTCATGGGCACGTCCCGGGGCACGGTGAAAAAGACCCCGCTGTCGGAGTTCTCGCGGCCGCGGCCCTCGGGGATCATTGCGGTGGGCCTGGACGAGGACGACTTCCTCATCGGCGCCGCGCTGACCGACGGGAGCTACGACGTGATGCTCTTCTCGGACGCCGGCAAGGCGGTGCGTTTCGAGGAAGGCGATGTGCGCCCGATGGGACGCCAGGCGACCGGCGTGCGCGGGATGCGGCTTGCCGAGGAAGGCGGCCAGCGCGTGGTGTGCATGCTGGTAGCCAAGGACGAGAAGCAGACCGTGCTGACCGCGACCGAGAACGGCTTTGGCAAGCGCACGCCGATCGCGGATTACACGCGCCACGGGCGCGGCACGCAGGGCATGATCGCGATCCAGACCTCCGAGCGCAACGGCAACCTGGTCGGGGCGATCCTCGTCGATGACACTGACGAGGTGATGCTGATCTCCACCGGCGGCGTCCTCATCCGGACCAAGGTGGCGCAGATCCGCGAGCAAGGCCGCACCACCCAGGGCGTGACGCTTATTGCGCTTGGCGAGGGCGAGAAGCTCGCGGGCCTCGAGCGGGTCGTCGAAAGCGATGAAATTCCCAATGGCAATGGCGAACCGGAAGGTGACGCCGGCGCGCCGCCCGCCGTCGAGCCGGATTCGCAATAGCAGATGAGCCGGATCTGGAATTTCAGCGCCGGACCGGCGGTACTCCCGCAGGAGGTGTTGGCGCGCGCCGGCGACGAGATGCTCGACTGGCATGGCACCGGCATGGGTGTCATGGAAATGAGCCATCGCGGCAAGGACTTCATGGGGATCGCCGCGCGGGCCGAGGCCGATCTGCGCGAGCTGCTCTCGATTCCCGCCAACTACAAGGTGCTGTTCCTGCCAGGCGGCGCGACCCTGCAGTTCGCCGCCATTCCAATGAACCTGCTGGCCGGAAAGGGCAAGGCCGATTTCGTGGTCACCGGCGAGTGGTCGAGGAAGGCGGCGAAGGAGGCGCAGCCGTATTGCGATGTGCATGTGGCCGCGAGTTCCGAAGACCGGAGCTTTACCTATGCCCCGGCTCAACGCGCATGGAAGGTCCGTGCCGATGCCGCCTATGTTCACTACTGCTCGAACGAAACCATCGGTGGCGTCGAGTTCCAGTGGGTTCCCGAAACCGGCGAGGTACCGCTGGTGGCCGACGCGTCCTCGCATATCCTTTCGCGGCCGCTGGATGTCTCGCGTTTCGGCCTGATCTATGCCGGCGCGCAGAAGAACATCGGCCCGGCGGGGTTGACCATCGTGATCGTGCGCGACGACCTGCTCGGGCACGCGCAGAGCGGCGTTCCGAGCGTCCTCGATTACAAGCTGCAGGCCGAAGCCGATTCGATGCTCAATACGCCGGCAACGTTCGGCATCTACATGGCGGGCCTCGTGTTCAAGTGGCTCAAGCAGCTAGGCGGCCTCGCCGGGATGGAAAGGCGAAACGTCGCGAAGGCGAAGCTCATTTACGATGCGATCGATGCGAGCAGCTTCTACCGCAGTGCAGTCGCGATCGAAGACCGCTCGCGCATGAACATCCCTTTCAACCTCGCGGACGAAAGCCTGGTCGGGGATTTCCTCACGGGGTCGGAGGCGCGTGGCATGGTCCAGCTGAAAGGGCATCGCATTGTGGGCGGCATCCGGGCGTCGATCTACAACGCGATGCCGATTGAAGGCGTACGCGCGCTGGTCGACTACATGCGCGAATTCGAAAAGAAGCACGCCTGAGCATGAGTGACGAGATCGCCAGGTTGCGAAAGGACATCGACACGCTCGACAGCGAGCTGCTTTCGCTATTGAACCGCCGCGCGGGGCTCGCCCAGCGCGTCGGGGAGTTGAAGCAGGGCGCGCCCGCCTATCGGCCCGAGCGCGAAGCCGAGATCCTGAGGCGAATGGCCGCGGACAATCCCGGTCCCCTGCCGGGTGACCGTGTCGCTACCGTGTTCCGTGAAGTCATTTCCGCATGCCGCGGCATGGAGCAGGACCTGCGGGCTGCTTACCTTGGACCGCAGGGCACCTTCAGCGAGCAGGCCGTGCAGAAGCATTTCGGGCGCGCGGTCGAGGCGATTGCCCTCGCCTCGATCGACGAAGTGTTCCGGCGCGCGGAAGCGGGCGATGCCGAGTTCGCGGTTGTGCCCGTCGAGAACTCCACCGAAGGCGTGGTCGGCCGCACACTCGATCTTCTGGTTGCAACGCCTTTGAAGATCTGCGGCGAAATCGA
The DNA here is from genome assembly GCA_964652785.1 of uncultured Bordetella sp. GTDB lineage: Bacteria > Pseudomonadota > Gammaproteobacteria > Burkholderiales > SG8-39 > SZAS-79. The sequence continues at coordinate 5,439 of CAZZDV010000097.1, read as the reverse complement.
GCTTCGGGTGCAGCAGAACTTCATGCTGAAGGAGGGGGACCTCAAGTCGGTGAAGCGTGTGTACTCCCATGCCCAGTCGCTTGCGCAATGCCAGGGGTGGCTGAACCAGAACCTGCCCAACGCAGAGCGCGTCCAGGTGGTCTCGAATGCCGATGCCGCGCGCCGCGCGTCCGAAGAGCCGGGCACGGCAGCCATCGCCGGGGTGATGGCCAGCGAGCGCTTCGAGCTGAACATCCTGGCGCGCTCCATCGAGGACGATCCCAACAACACGACGCGCTTCCTCGTGCTGGGCAAGCTCGAAACGGCGTCCACCGGAAGGGACCGGACTTCGCTCGTCATGTCGGCCGAGAACAAGCCGGGCGCCGTTCACGCGCTCCTCTCGCCCCTGGCCACCAATAACGTGAGCATGTCCCGCATCGAGTCCCGGCCTTCCAGGGCGGCCAAGACCGGACTCTGGGAATACCTGTTCTTCATCGATGTCGAAGGGCACCGGAACGACGAGCGCGTAGCAAGAGCGCTGGCGGACCTGGCCCGGAAGGCGCCGTTCCTCAAAGTCCTCGGCTCCTATCCAGCGGCAGTCCAGTGAGTGCCTATCAATGAGTGCGCAAGTGCCAAAGAGCGTTTCCAGCAAGGATCTGTGCGAGCTGTCCCCCTCCCATGTGCGGGGGATCGCTCCTTACCAGCCGGGCAAGCCCACTTCCGAACTCGCCCGCGAGATGGGGATCGATGAAAAGACGATCGTCAAGCTCGCGTCGAACGAAAACCCGCGTGGTATCGGGCCCAGGACACGCGCTGCAATCGAGGGCGCGCTCGGCGACCTCGCGCGCTACCCGGATGGGAACGGGTTCGAGCTGAAAGATGCCTTGTCGCGCCGCTATGGCGTGCACATGGACTCGATCGTGCTCGGCAATGGATCGAACGATGTCCTCGAGCTCATCGCGATGGCCTACCTTGGGCCCGGCGCCTCGGCGGTCTATTCGCAGCATTCGTTCGCGGTCTATCCGCTCGCGACGCAGGCGCGCGGGGCGCGAGGCATCAACGTGCCAGCGAAGAACTACGGGCATGACCTCGACGCGATGGCGAAAGCCGTGGCCGGAGATACCCGTGTGGTGTTCATCGCAAATCCAAACAATCCCACGGGCACTTTCGTTCCTTATGACGATATTGCAGAATTCCTCAAGAGGGTGCCGGGCTGCATCGTCGTCCTCGACGAGGCGTACAACGAGTACCTGCCGCCGGAGTTGCGAGTCGACACGGCCAAGTGGATCAGGCGTCATCCGAACCTCGTAGTCACGCGGACATTCTCGAAGGCTTACGGACTGGCCGGCCTGAGGGTCGGGTACGCAATGGCGCATCCTTCGGTTGCGGACCTGATGAACCGCGTGCGCCAGCCATTCAACGTCAACAGCATCGCGCTCACCGCGGCCGCGGCCGCGCTGGACGACATGGAGTTCGTTGCGCGCGGCTACGCCGAGAATCGCGCCGGAATGAAGCGAATCGAGGAGGGCGCCACGGCGCTCGGCCTCGAGTTCATCCCGTCGTACGGCAATTTCATCACCATCCGGGTGGGCAAGGCTGCGGAGATCTTCAAGCGCCTGCTGAAGCGCGGCGTGATCGTCCGCCCGGTCGCCGGATACGAACTTCCCGAGCACCTGCGCGTCTCCATCGGCACTCCCGAGGAAAACGAACGCTTCCTCACGGCGCTAGCCGCGAGCCTGCGGGAATAGCGGCCCGCATGACCGCGGCATCGGCCCGATTCGACCGGGTGAGCGTCATCGGTGTCGGGCTGATCGGCGGGTCGTTCGCACTCGGGCTAAGGGCGGCAGGCGCCTGCAAGAACGTTGTCGGCGTCGGACGCAACCCGGCCAACATGCGCGTTGCCCTCGAGCTCGGCATTGTCGACTCCGTCGAGACGGATGCCGGCGTGGCGGTGCGCGACGCAGATCTGGTCCTCATAGCCACGCCGGTGGCGCAGTTCGGCGAGCTTTTCGCAAGCATCGTCCCCAACCTGGGGCAGTCGACACTGGTCATGGATGCAGGCAGCACCAAGCAGGATGTGGTTGCCGCGGCCCGGGCTGCCATGGGCGCGCGCATCGCGCAGTTCGTGCCCGCGCATCCGATCGCGGGCGCGGAGCATAGCGGTGCCGCGGCGGCGAAGGCCGACCTGTTCAGGGGCAAGCGCGTGGTGCTTGCCTCCCTGGAAGAAAATCCCCCGGAATGGGTGGACGCCGCCGCGAAAGCCTGGGAGGCGTGTGGCGCGCGCATTTCGCGCATGACTGCGGCGGAACACGACGCAGTCTTCGCCGCGGTCAGCCACCTGCCGCACCTGCTTGCTTACGCGCTCGTGCATGAATTCGCCGGACGGCCCAACGCCGGCCAGCTCTTCGGTTACGCCGCGGGCGGGTTTCGCGACTTCACCCGCATTGCCTCGAGCCATCCCGAGATGTGGCGCGATATCTGCGTAGCCAACCGCGAGGCGCTGACCGGGGAACTCGATCGGTACATCGAGAAGCTGCGCGCACTTCGGGCGCCGCTCACCGCGGGAGACGCGCCCGCGCTCGAGAAAGTGTTCGCCGAGTCGCGCGAAGCGCGCAATCGCTGGATCGCAGGCGGATTCGAGCCCTGAGCATGGACTACCTCGACCTTGCGCCGATCGCACGTGTCAAAGGCACGGTGACGATGCCGGGCTCGAAAAGCATCTCCAATCGCGTGCTGCTCCTGGCGGCGCTGGCCAGCGGCGAGACGCTCGTGCGGGATGTGCTGGAGGCCGACGACACGCGCGTCATGCTCGATGCGTTGCGCTCGCTCGGCATCGAGGCAATGTCAGGAAGTTCCCCGGAGATCCGCATCCAGGGTTGCGCCGGGAGGATTCCTGTCAGGAGCGCGAACCTGTTCCTCGGCAACGCGGGCACCGCTTTCAGGCCCCTGACGGCCGTGCTTGCGATCACCGGCGGTGACTACGAGCTTTCCGGCGTACCGCGCATGCACGAGCGGCCGATCGGGGACCTGGTCGACGCATTGCGCGCGATCGGTGCGCGGATCGATTACACCGGCGCCGAGGGTTTCCCCCCGCTGGCGATTCATCCCGGCAGCATCGCACTGGATCGGCCCGTGCGTGTGCGCGGCGACGTGTCCTCCCAATTCCTGACCGCGCTGCTGATCGCGTTGCCGCTGGCGGGTCGCGCGAGCGAGGTCCATGTCGAGGGCGAACTCATCTCCAAGCCGTATGTGGAGATCACGCTCAACCTGATGCGGCGCTTCGGGGTCGATGTGGTCCGCGACGGGTGGCGCGCTTTCAGCATCCCGGCAAGGGGTTATGCCAGCCCGGGTGAGATCCATGTGGAAGGCGATGCTTCCTCTGCTTCGTATTTCCTTGCCGCGGGGGCGATCGCGGGCGGACCGGTCAAGGTCGCTGGCGTCGGCCGCGACAGCATCCAGGGCGACGTGCGCTTCATCGAGGTGCTCGAGCGCATGGGGGCGACTGTAAGGGCAGCCGGGAACTGGATCGAGGTCAGCGGCAACGGTTCGCTACGGGCGCTCGATGCCGACCTGAACCACATCCCGGACGCTGCGATGACCGCGGCGATCCTTGCGCTCTTTGCCGACGGCCCAAGCACGTTGCGCAACATCGCGAGCTGGCGGGTAAAGGAAACAGACCGCCTCGGGGCCATGGCGACAGAATTGCGAAAGGTGGGCGCCTTGGTGGAAGAGGGGCCGGACTACCTGATAATCACTCCCCCGGAGCGATTCATGCCCGCAACGATCGACACTTACGACGACCACCGGATGGCGATGTGCTTCTCGCTTGCCGCGCTGGGCGGCGTCCCGGTGCGCATCAACGATCCAGGCTGCGTTGCCAAGACTTTTCCGGGGTACTTCGACCTGCTTTTAACGTTGTCAGCCCCCGGATGAGCGCGCCCGTCATTACAATCGATGGGCCGTCGGCCTCCGGAAAGGGCACTGTGGCCTCGCTCGTGGCGCAAACGCTCGGCTTCCACTACCTGGAGAGCGGTGCGCTTTACCGGCTGGTAGCGTTTGCCTCGGGTCGCGTTTACGTCCCCGAAGACGACGAGGTGCTCCTTGCCCGCATCGCGGCCGGCCTGAGGGTGGAGTTCACGGCAGGACGGATTCTCCTTTCGGGAGAAGACGTTGCCGAAAATCTAAGGGATGAGAAGGTCGGCAACCGTGCTTCGGCCATCGCAAAGCTGCCATTGGTGCGCGCAGCACTTCTCGAAAGGCAGCGGGGGTTTCGAAAGCCGCCCGGCCTCGTTGCCGACGGCCGTGACATGGGCACCATCGTCTTCCCGGATGCGATCCTCAAAGTGTTTCTGACCGCGAGCGTCCAGGTACGGGCCGAGCGGCGGTATAAACAGTTGAATGACAAAGGAATCCATGCTAATCTCGCGTCCCTTTCCCGGGACCTCGCCGAGCGCGATGAGCGCGATGCGAAGCGGGCGGCGGCACCGCTCGTGGCGGCATCCGACGCAGTGCATCTCGACTCGTCGAACCTGTCGGTAGAAGAAGTCGTCAGGCAGGTCGAGCAGAAGGCCCGGGAGAAACTAGGATCGCTAAAAGGCCTCTGATCTGAAAGGATTTTTGCAGGGCTTATAGCGGTTCGAACGGTGGACGGGTGGCCTTGTGGCCGAACGCCCTTATTGCAACCTAGCCCGACCGAGCGTCACCTCCCGGAAAGAGGATCGCCGGCGGCCAAAACCAGGTCTCATTTACATGTCCAGTCTTTCCTCCGCAGTCCCCAGCTCCCCGGTCTCTAACCCCATAGCGCCCCCCCCCGCACCCGACTCGTTCGCCGCGCTCTTCGAAGAAAGCCTCTCGCGCAAGGAAATGCGCATTGGCGAGGTCATCACCGCCGAAGTCGTTGCGGTAGACCACAATTTCGTCACGGTCAACGCGGGGCTGAAGTCCGAAAGCCATATCCCGCTGGAAGAGTTTCGCAGTGACGCCGGGGTTCTCGACGTCAAGATCGGCGATTTCGTCAGCGTGTCGATCGAGGCCCTCGAAGACGGCTTCGGCGAGACCCGTCTCTCCCGCGACAAGGCCAAGCGCCTGGCCGCCTGGATGGACCTGGAGAAGGCGCTGGAAGAGGGCGCCAAGATCGAAGGCACCATCACCGGCAAGGTCAAGGGCGGCCTGACCGTCATGGCCAACGGCATCCGCGCCTTCCTGCCCGGGTCGCTGGTCGATCTGCGCCCGGTCAAGGACACGACGCCGTTCGAAGGCAAGACCATGCTGTTCAAGGTCATCAAACTCGACCGCAAGCGCAACAACGTGGTCGTTTCGCGCCGCGCGGTGCTCGAGGAGACCGCGGGTGCGGAGCGCGAGCAGCTCCTGTCGACGCTGTCCGAAGGCGCGACGGTCAAGGGCATCGTCAAGAACATCACCGACTACGGTGCGTTTGTGGATCTCGGCGGCATCGACGGC
>CAZZDV010000096.1:0-13873 GCA_964652785.1 uncultured Bordetella sp. | reverse complement strand
TCGGCGCGGTGGCGCAGGCGAAGGATCTGGACCTACCGGGTTACCAGTTTCACAGCCTGAAGGGCGACCGGAAGGGCAGTTATGCGGTTTCGGTGTCGGGCAATTGGCGGATCACCTTCCGGTTCGAAGCCGGCGATGCGAGCGATGTGAACCTGGAGGACTACCACTGATGAAGATCATGCGCGACCCGAAAAGAAAACCCACTCACCCGGGAGAACTGCTGCGGGAGGACACGCTGCCCGCGCTCGAAATGACGCAGGGCGAACTCGCCAGGCGCCTGGGCGTGAGCCGGCTGAGCGTCTCTGAGCTGCTCCACGAAAAGCGCGGTCTCTCGGCCGACATGGCCGTGCGGATCGGGCGGCTGACGAACACCACGCCGGAGAGTTGGCTGCGCATGCAGGCTGCGGTCGATCTCTGGGAGCTTGAGCGGGATCCGAAGCGGTATCGGCATATCGAGCCGGTCGCCGCGTAACGTTTACGGATCTCGGCACCAACAAAGCCTTGACCTAACGATTGGCGCAGCGAATTACTTGTTGGCGCTGGGCAAAACTGAACCACCCGCCGAAAGATTCGTGAGCCACCTCGGCTAGGTGTGCCTTGCCTGCTGTTGCCCTGTCGAAGCCAGATGGCCCCCAGTATAGTCTGAGGCGCTTGCATTATCCCAATTGCCGCCAAATCCCCTGATTTCATTGGGGTATAAGAGCAACGACGATTGGTTGGACTGAACAGCCGCGAAGGCGGTGGCTATGGGTGTTGGCGCTGACGCAAAATTGCCTCCCCAACTCAATGATTGAGCATTAGAGTCGAGGAATTGTCCGGAGTTTCTCTAATCGAATCTTCGGAATGCAAACGGCCGGAGCTTTCCGCTCGGGCCGCATGTCTCGGCTTTGGCGGCTGACAGCGCGCGCCCGCCACCCCGCCGTTCAGTGCCGCGCAAGCCCAATTTGTGGTCATACCGGGCGCGCAGCAGCGGATCGGCAAGCACTGCGTAGGCTTGGTTGATCAGGCTGAGCCGTTCGGCTGCGCCGACGACGCCCGGATTCTTGTCGGGATGGCAAAGCTGCGCAAGGGAACGGTAAGCCGCCTTGATGACGGCCGGGCCCGCATTCGGGCTGACTTCGAGGATTTCGTAAAGCGATACTTCCAAGATCGGCCTCCGCCTGTAACCTGCACAGGCAGATGGTAACCCGGAGGCGCCGCGCCGCAAGTACCGGCTGCGCCGCCGCTTCAATGGAGGGTGCCTCCAGAGCCCACGACTATCGCGCCGCGATGCCGAAAGCCAGGGCCATGCCTTCCTGGAGCGCAGTCTCGAGAAAGGGCGCCATCAGGGGCAGGATCATTGCGAAAGAGGCAAGCCCGATGAGGATGGTGGCCGGAAAGCCGACCGCGAAGATGTTGAGCTGGGGCGCCGCGCGCGCGAGCACGCCGAGCGCGAGATTCAGGATCAGCATCGTGGCGAGCACCGGGAGCGCCAGGTGCAGGCCGACGCGGAACATCGTTCCCCCCAGGAGGCCGAGGGTGTGCAAATTCCCTGCCGCCGGGGCCGCCGATCCAACCGGGATTGCCCGGAAACTTTCGGCAATGCCGGCGATCATCATCAGGTGGCCGTTGATCGCGAGGAACACGAGCGTAGCCACCAAGCCGAGAAAGCTTCCGATCAGCGGGGTGTCGGTCGAGTTCTGCGGATCGATGAAAGAGGCGAAACTCAAGCCCATCTGCAGACCCAGGAGGTCACCCGCAACCGCGAATGCCGCGAATATGATCTGCAGCCCCAGGCCGATCGCAAGTCCCACCAGGAGTTGCTGGACCAGCAGCCAGCCCGGTTCGCCCGCGACCGGGGGCAGCGCTGGAGCGACGATCAGCGTCACGATCGCGGCGAGGCCGATCTTGAGTCGGTGCGGGATCGCCTTGTGGTAGAGCAGGGGCGCCGACGAGAAAAGCGCGAGGATCCGGACGAAAGGCCAGAAATACGCCGCAAACAATGCGTCGAGCTGGGCGCTGGTAAAGGAGATCACGCTGGCGCGTCCGACTCAGCCGACGATGTGCGGGATGGAGGCGAGCGTGCGCTGCAGGTATTCGGTCAGCGTGGCGAGCATCCACGGACCCGTCACCACGAGTACGGCCGCCATCGCCAGCAGCTTTGGAATGAACGAGAGCGTCATCTCGTTGATCTGGGTGGCTGCCTGCAGGATGCTGACCGCGAGGCCCACCGCAAGCGCGGTGAGGAGGAGCGGTGCCGATACGAGCAGCATCATCTCGAGCGCGCCCTGTCCGATCGTGAGGACCGACTGTGGAGTCATTATTGAGCGAAGCTCGCCACCAGCGAGCCGACCAGCAGAGTCCATCCGTCGGCGAGCACGAACAGCATCAGTTTGAACGGCAGCGAAATCAGCACCGGCGAGAGCATCATCATGCCCATCGACATCAGCACGCTCGCCACGACCATGTCGATGATCAGGAAGGGGATGAACACCATGAACCCGATCTGGAACGCGGTCTTGAGTTCGCTGGTGACGAACGCCGGCACCACGACCTTGAGCGGGGTCGACATCGGGTCGGCCGGCGTGGGTACCTTGGCCAGCCGGATGAAGAGCGCGAGGTCGGGTTCGCGCGTCTGCTTGAGCATGAAGCCTTTCACCGGCGGTTCGGCGCGTGCGAGGGCCTCGTTGAAGGAGATCGCATTCTGGCTCCAGGGCAAGTACGCCTCCGCGTACACCTTCTCGAGCACCGGGCTCATGACATAGAGCGTGAGGAACATCGCGAGACCCACGAGGACCTGGTTGGGGGGCGTGGACTGGGTACCCAGCGCATGGCGCAACAGCGAGAGCACGATCACGATGCGCGTGAAACCCGTCATCATCAGGAGGACCGCCGGCAGGAAAGTAAGCGCGGTAAGCGCGACCAGCGTCTGGATCGACAACGTATAGGACTGCCCGCCGCCCGGGATGGGCGTGCTCGAGAACGCAGGCAGCCCCTGCGCGAACGCCGCGGGGGTCGCCAACGCGAACGCAAGCAACGCGCCGAGGACAACCAGGAGCCTAGCCACGACGCACCGCCTTGCGCAGCAGCGCGGCGAAATCGACGGTCTGCGCGAAGCCGGCCGGCGACGCGGCGGCGGGCATTTCGCCGCGCGGCAGCGTCGCCAGCGCGCTCACGCGGCCCGGTGCCACGCCGACGACCATCCATTGAGCGCCGATTTCAACGACCAGCACGCGCTCCTTGGCGCCGACCGGCAGCGCGGCGACCACCTTCATCAGCCGCTCGCCATGGGACGCGCCCATCCCCATGCGGCGCGCAAACCACGCGCTCAGAGCGATCGCGGCCAGCACTGCTGCAAGTCCGGCAGCCATTTGCATGAAGTTCGTATCCATGGCGGCTAGCGGTTCAGTTTCCGAATCCGCTCGGAGGGCGTGATGATGTCGGTGAGGCGAATGCCGAACTTCTCGTTCACGACCACCACCTCGCCCTGCGCGATCAGGCAGCCGTTCACCAGCACGTCCATGGGCTCGCCCGCCATGCCTTCGAGCTCGACCACGCTGCCCTGCGCGAGCTGCAGAATGTGCTTGATCGGGATCTTGGTGCGCCCGAGCTCGACCGTAAGCTGAACAGGGATATCGAGGATCATGTCGATGTCGTGCTGCGCCCGGGCGTTGCCGGCGGGCGCGAGTTTTTCGAAAATCTGCGCGGCGGCGATCGAGGCGTCGCCCCCCTGCGCGCCGGCCTGCGCCTGCTCGGCGAGCGCGGCGCCCCAGTCGCCGTCGGCGTCGGCCTGCGGCACGGGTTGCTCCTGGACGTCGGTCTGCATTGTCTAGTCTCCCAGCTGGTTTTCCTGCGGCCGGATCGCGAGGATGCGGTCCACCTTGATTGCGTATTGGCCGTTCTGCGTGCCGTAAGTGCATTCGAACACCGGCACACCGTCGACTTCGGCAACGACGGTCTTGGGGATGTCGGTGCCGATCACGTCACCGGCCTTGATGCCGAGGATCTGCTCCACGGTGACCGGGATGCGCGCGAACTGGGCGACCAGTTCGACCTCCGCGAGCTGGACCTGCTTGGAGAGCATGCGCACCCAGCGCTTGTCGGGTTCGTAGCTGTCGCCCTGCATCGACGAATTGAGCACGTCGCGCAGCGGCTCGATCATCGAGTAAGGCACGACGATATGCAGCGGCCCGCCCGACTGGCCGATCTCGATGTTGAAGCTCGTCGTGACCACGATCTCCGACGGGGTCGCGATATTGGCGAACTGGGTGTGCATCTCCGAGCGCACGTATTCCAACTCGATCTTGTGCACCGGAGCCCAGGATTTCGTATAGTCCTCGAACACCACTTCCAGCATCCGGCGGATGATGCGCTGCTCGGTCAGCGTGAAATCGCGGCCCTCGACGCGGCTGTGAAAGCGCCCGTCGCCACCGAACAGGTTGTCCACCACCGCGAACACCAGCGTCGGGTCGAAAATGAACAGGCACGAACCGCGCAGCGGCTTCATGTGCACGACGTTCAGGTTCGTGGGCACCACGAGGTTGCGGATGAACTCCGAATACTTCATGACCTTCACCGGCCCGGCCGAAATCTCGGGACTGCGGCGCATGAAGTTGAACATCCCGGTGCGCAGCAGCCGGGCGAAGCGCTCGTTGATGATCTCGAGCGTCGGCATGCGGCCGCGCACGATGCGCTCCTGCTTGCCGATGTCGTAGGAGCGCACCCCGCCCTGATCGTCGACTGGCGGTTGCGGGTCGGTTTCGCCGTTCACGCCCTTGAGCAGCGCGTCGACTTCCTCCTGCGAAAGGAACTCCTTGCCCATGTTCCGCTATTGGATGACGAAAGCGGAAAAGTGCACGCTTTCGATGCTCTTGCCGGTCTCTGAATTGCTCAGCGGCGCGCGCGCTTCGGTAAGGATCTCCGTCATCAGCTTTTGCTTGCCGGCCGTGGTGCCGAGCTCCTCGGCGGTCTTCGAGGCCAGCAGCATGAGCAGCCGCCCCCGCACGATCGGCATCTGCGCCTTGATCTCGTCGGCAACCTTCGCGTCGGTCAGTTGCAGGGCGAAGGCGACCTGCAGGAAATGGTCGCCCCCGGCACCGGTCAGGTTGACGGTGAACTGGTCGATGGTGAGAAACACGGGTGGCTTCTTCTTCTCCGGCACTGCGGCGGTGCCCGCATCGGCATTCTTGTGCTGCAGGTAGAACCAGCCTCCTCCGCCGCTGGCGGCGAGCAGCACGACGAGCACGGCCGGGATCAGCTTGCGGCGTTTTTTCTTGCGCGGATCGGCGGATGCTTCGGCGGGACGGGCGGGCGTCGCGGCTGCGGCTGCTGAAGGACGAGCGGGCGTCGTGGCCGCGGCTGCAGCCGGACGGGCGGGCGATGCGGCAGCGGCGGGTTTCTTGGGCGGGGTGGCCATGGCAATGTCCTACTGTGTAGAACAGGATTGTCGGGCGCGAGCATTGGCTGCGATGGTCCGAATAGCGCCTGTTTTTCTCCGCATTCCGCGCGATGCGCTCAAGATTCAGGCAAACACGTCGACGAGCTGGTCGCCGCGCGCGAAGACACGGGCGGCGGCGATCGGGACCTGCACCTCTGCGTCCTGCGTGAAGCTGCGACTACGCGCCGGTGCTTGCCGGGCGGGATCGCCCGACCCATGGCCGGAGGACTGCGGCCCCACGTTCGTGCTGCCAACCGAAATTCCGCTCGCCTCGAGAATCTCGCGCAGCCGGGGCAGCGCGGCCTCCATTGCATTGCGCGTTTCGGCGTGTTGTGCCGTGCAGGTGATGTTCGCCTCGCCGGCTTCGATTCGAATGCTCACGTGAACCGGGCCGAGTTCCGCGGGCTGAACGCGCAGCTCCGCCGCCGAGACCCGCTGGGTCGCGAGCAGGCTCACGCCCGTGGCGAAGTCCTCGCGCCATTGGTGTGTGCCCATCAGTCCCGGAACGCTCCAACGGCTGACCGGCGTGACGGGCGGACCCGGGTGGAATTCCGATTGTGGCACTTGAGCCGGCGCCGGGGTCGTCTCCGGCTGCGACCCTGCTGGGGCCGCCGGCGCCGATTCGTGCAGCGGCAGCAAGGACGGCGTGGCGCTCGCCCGTGCATTGGCGGGACCGTGCGTTGCGCTCGGGACGCTTTCTCGAGGGGTCTCGAGCGCCTTTGATGCGACATCTTCGGGCATCGCGACCGCGGGCTGCGTCGCGGATTTCGTCTTGGGGGCCTGCGTCTCCGGCGCCGGCGCTGAATGCTTGCCGATGGCGGTCGCGCCCTGGCCGGCGGCGGAGATAGCGCTTGCGGTGGCCGTGCCGTCGACCTGCGGTTCCGGAGGCGTGTTCGCAGGCGTGGCCGGGGGCGCGAAAGCGCCCATGGCGGCCAGCAGTTGCGCCGTGATGCCGGGCGGAGGCGCAGCAGGGTACGCATCGGCTTGCCCGTCCAAGGGGTCCTTCATTGGCGCGTGATCCTCTGAGACAGGATCGGTTTTACCCGTGCCGGCCGCAACAGCGGGCATCGCGGCGTCGGACGCACCGGCTGCTTTGCGTTCCGGGACGGCCAGTGCCGCGACCAGGGCGATTTTGCCGGCGAGCAGGGCGGCAAACGCGTCGGACCCGCCGGCGAGCGCCGAAGCGGTGCCTGCCGGAGGGGGGATGAGAGCGCCCTCGGGAGCCGACCCGGCGGCGGCGACCGGCGCGGAGATGAGCTGGGCGGCAATGTGCATTTCTGGCATGTTGGCTTCCTTACGGAGGGTCATCCGACGGCGTACATCGACGGCATTCTTCCGGCGAATTCGTCGACAAGTTTTTGCAGGCGGCGTGCTTCCAGTTCGCGCGCGCCGAGATCGGCGCGTTCGGACAACAATTCGAAGGAGTGCTGCCGGCGCCGCTCGGCAAGCCAGCCGGTGCGGCACTCCTCTACGCTGCGGCGCAAGACCAGCACCTCGGAGCGCTGTTGAGCGATCCCTTCTTCGAGGCGCGCGATGAATTCGCGAAAATTGCGCAATTCATCGGCGCTCAGGCCGCCGGCGGCGCTGCGCGCGAGACGCGTGCCGTAGTCGTCGCGATAGCGCTGGAGCAATTCCACTCGCGACTCGCTGTCTCTGAGCAGCGCAATCGAGCGGCCGAGCTTCTTGGCCGCCCGGTCACGCCGTTCACAGGCCAGTTCGGTCAGGCGCGCGAGCTGGCGGGCGTCCGGCATGCTCAGGCGGCCCCGTCGGCGGCGGGCGCAGCCATGCGCTCGTCGGGAATGATCTGCGCGAGCATCGCCAGGCTTTCGGCAACACTCACTTTGACGCGCATGTCCTGCTGGAGGAAAGCGTCCATTCGCGGCGCAAGCGCCACGGCGCGGTCTAGCAGCGCGTCCGACCCCGCAACATAGGCGCCGACGCTGAGGAGATCCTTGTTGCGGCGATAGCTGGAAGCAAGCTGCTTGAAGCGCCGTGCGCGCTCGAAATGCGCCGGGTCGGCAAGAGCGTGCATCACGCGGCTCACCGACTGCTCGATGTCGATCGCTGGGTAGTGGCCCTGGTCGGCCAGCGACCTGGACAGGACGATGTGGCCGTCGAGGATCGCCCGTGCCGCGTCGGCGATCGGGTCCTGCTGGTCGTCGCCCTCGGTGAGCACGGTATAGAACGCGGTGATCGAACCCCGGTCGGCGCCGTTGCCGGCACGCTCGACCAGTTGAGGGAGCTTGGCGAACACCGAAGGCGGATAGCCTTTGGTGGCGGGCGGCTCGCCCACCGCAAGCGCGATTTCACGTTGCGCCATTGCGTAGCGGGTGAGCGAATCCATGATCAGCAGCACGTCGCGCCCCTTGTCGCGGAAGTGTTCGGCAATGGCGGTTGCGTAAGAGGCGCCTTGCAGCCTGAGCAGCGGCGAGACATCGGCCGGCGCGGCGACGACGACGGCGCGCTGCAGCCCCGCCTTGCCCAGGATCTGCTCGATGAATTCCTTGACTTCGCGTCCCCGCTCGCCGATCAGGCCGACGACGATCACCTCGGCGGCGGTGTAACGCGCCATCATGCCCAGAAGCACGCTCTTGCCGACGCCGGATCCGGCGAACAGGCCCATCCGCTGGCCGCGGCCGACGCTGAGCAGTGCATTGATGGCACGCACGCCGACATCGAATTTCAGGCCGATCGGCTCGCGCTCGATCGGGTTGACGGGTCGGCTCGAGAGCGGCACCAGCGCGGACGCGTCGATCGGGAGCCCCCCGTCGAGCGGCACTCCCGAGGCGTCTACGACGCGTCCGAGAAGGCCGTCGCCGACCGGCAGGAGTTTTCCGGTGCCCCCGTTCTCGCGCGGGACCGGGCTTCGACGCTGACCTGGCTGCGGGCGCCGCGGCTCGCGCTCGAGCGCCGTGACGATTGCGCCGGGCATGAGGCCGTAGGTGTCCGAGACCGGCATCAGGAAAATCCGGTCGGCCGAGAACCCGACGACTTCGGCCTCGACGGCGGGGCGCGCATTCTGCGATACGACGCAGGCTGCCCCGACCGGCAGCGGCAAGCCCACGGCTTCCATCACGAGTCCCGTGACTCGTGTCAGGCGTCCCGAAGCCGCGAGCGCTCGCGCATCGCGCACTTGCGCGCCGCAATCGGCGAGGAAGTCCCGCCAGATCGCGCCGCCCACGCTAGCTTGCGAGCCAGGCATGGTCCCTCCCGAGCGCCGCGAGCACGCGTTTCCAGCGGCTTGCGAGCGTTGCGTCCACCGCACAGTTCACCGCGTTGAGCCGGCACCCTCCGGGCTGGATGCGGTGGTCTTCGACGATCTTCCAGCTATTCAGGCGCAGCTCCTCGCCGAAATGCGCGCGGACGAGTTCCACGTCGGCCGGATTGAGCTGGATCTGCGCGCCCGGGCTGGCGGCGGGCAGAAACTGCATGGCCTCCCGCACCACCGGCAGCAGGAGCTCACGCTTGACCGGCAGGGCTTCGTGCAGGATCTGCCGGGCAACCTCCAGCGCGAGGGACAGGACATCGTCGGCGATTTCGTCGCGCAGGGCCGATGAGGACTCGTCGAGGGCCACGGCGAGGTTTCTCAGGCGCAGTGCTTCGTCCGCGCCGGCGGCGAGCCCCTCGGCATGCCCGGCCGCATAGCCGTCCTCATGCCCTTCGCGCCGCGCCTGGTCCTGCAGGCGTTCGAGGTCGCCGACCATGGGAAACCCGCCGGCGGCGCGCGCCCGGCTGCTGTCGTCGATCGAATCCATCTTCCACGTCTGCCAGCCGCCGTTGGCCAGGATCCCGGGCTGCCCGCTAGACATAGGCTTCCTCTCCCCGGCCGGCCAACGTGATCTGGCCTTCGTCGGTGAGGCGCCGCACGATCTTCAGGATCTCCTTTTGTTCGCCCTCGACCTCCGACAGGCGCACGGGGCCTTTGGCTTCGAGCTCTTCCCTCAGGGTCTCGGCGGCGCGCTGCGACATGTTCTTGAAAATCTTCTCCCGAAGTTCCTCGCCGGCCCCTTTCAAGGCGATGATCAGCGATTCGGACTGAACCTCGCGCAGCATGGTCTGGATCCCGCGGTCGTCGATGTCGATCAGGTTTTCGAACACGAACATCTTGTCGAGGATCGCCTGCGCGAGATCCGCGTCGTGCTCGCGCACGCTCTCGATCACGCTGCTTTCCTGCGCCGTGCCCATGAAATTGAGGATTTCCGCCGCGATGCCCGCGCCTCCCATCGCGGCCTTCTTCAGGTTGTCGCTGCCCGCCAGGACCTTGGCCAGCACGTCGTTCAGCTCGCGCAGCGCATTGGGCTGGATGCCATCGAGCGTGGCGATGCGCAGCAACGCGTCGTTACGCGTGCGTTCGGGCAGGTGGCTCAGGATTTCGCTTGCCTGGTCGCGCTCCAGGTGCACCAGGATCGACGCGATGATCTGCGGGTGCTCGTTCTTGATCAGCTCGGCCACCGAGTCGGGATCCATCCATTTGAGGCCCTCGATGCCGCTGGTATCGCCGCCCTGGAGGATGCGATCGAGGATGAAGCCGGCCTTTTCGGGGCCGAGGGCCTTGTTGAGAACGCTGCGCAGGTAGACGTCCGAGTCCATGCCGATCGAGGTCTGGTCCCGGGACTCGGCCTCGAACTTGGCGAGCACGCTGTCTATTTTTTCGCGCGTGACGCTCTTCAATTTCGACATCGTCTGGCCGAGCTTTTGTACCTCCTTGGGCGAAAGGAACTTCATCACTTCGGAGGCTTCCTCCTCGCCGAGCGACATGAGGAGGATCGCGCTTTTCGTCAGGCCCTCTTCATTCATCCCCGGATACCCACGACTTCACCACGTTGGCGACCATCTTCGGGTCGTCGCGGGCCATTTGCTTGGCCGACGAAATCCGCGCCGTGTGGCCGAGCAGAGGATGCTCGGATTCGAGCGGCGCGGTGGTCAGGGCCCGCTCGTCGAGCTGCGCCGGCTCCAATCGATGCGGCGCCGAAAGCGTGCGCACGAGCGGACGGACGACGCCGAAGAGCGCGTACAGGAACACGGCGCCGATCAGCCCGGCCTTGCCCAGCTCCCTCGCAAGGGCCACATTTTCTGGCTGCTGCCAGACGGGCAGCTCGGGAGCGGCCTCGGGCGCCTCGACGTTAAAGGCTGCGTTGGCGACGTTGAGCTTATCGCCGCGCGCTTCGGAAAACCCGATGGCTTCTTTGGCGAGCGCCGTGATCTGCGCGATTTCGGCTTCGCTGAGCGGCTTGTAGACCGCCTTGCCCGCGCCGTCATTCGACTTGCGGTGATTTACGACCACGGCCGCGGACAGTCGCGTGAGCGAGCCCACCGGATTCTTGACGCGGCGCACGGTCTTGTCGATCTCGTAGTTGACGGTCGAGTCCCTGCGAGTACTGCCACCGGCCGGCATCGAAGGCGAAGCGGCGGCCCCCGAAGTGCCGGCGCTGGGGGGCTGATTGGACAGGGCTCCGGGCACGCCGCCCCGCGCGCCACCCGCCGCGTTCTCGGCCGATTCGCTCTTTTGCTCGCTGCGGATCACCGTATTTTCCGGGCCCCCATTCGGCTTGTACGTTTCGGCGGTCGATTCCGACTGGCTGAAGTCGAGTTCCGCGGTGACCTGTGCGCGCACGTTCGCGCGGCCGGCGATCGGTTCGAGGATGTCGAGAATGCGCTTGATGGTCGCCGCTTCGATCTGCTGCACGTAGCCCAGCTGGCCGGCGTCCAGCGCGCCATCGCCGCCGCTCGAGAGCAGGTTTCCGTTCTGGTCGAGAACGCTGACGCTCTTCAGCTGCAGTTCGGGCACGCTGGATGCGAGCAGGTGCGTGATCCCTGCGACCTGTGCGCGCTCGAGCACGCGTCCGGGGTGGAGAGTAACCACCACCGACGCGCTGGGTCTTTGCTGGTCGCGCAGGAATACGGAAGCCTTCGGGATGGCAAGGTGCACCCGCGCCGACGCGACCGCGGAAAGCGCCTGGATCGAGCGGGCAAGTTCGCCTTCGAGCGCGCGCTGGTAATTCACCTGTTCCTGAAACTGCGTTGCGCCGAGTTTCTGGTTTTCCATCAGTTCGAAACCGACGATGCCGCCCTTGGGCAGGCCCTGCGAGGCGAGCCGCAGGCGCGTGTCGTGCACCATCTTCTCCGGCACGAGGATCGCCCCGCCGCCATCGGATATCCGGTAGGGGACGTTCATCTGGTTGAGCGCGGCGATCACCGCGCCGCCGTCGCGATCGGCAATGTTGGAGTAGAGGACGCGATATTCCGGGTTCGCGCCCCACAGCCACGCCCCGACGGCGAGCGCGATCAAAGTCGCTGCGCCGACCATGAAGGCGAGTCTGCTGCGCCCGGGCATCGCGCCCAAGCCGCGCGCGAAGTCCGCAACGGTCACCGCGTTCGACATCCACTTTCTCCGCAATCCTTGCGGCCCGGCGAGGCGCCGGACCGGACGAAGCGAAGTATGCGCAGAGGCAGGTTGGGGCCAAGCCCGAATTAGCCCCGCTTTTGCGCCCTATTTCCGCCCTGTCGCGCGCATGCGCGTTGCTAAGCTGCGATCCGATCCCCGTTTCCAGGAGCCTCGACATGGATCCGATTGCGTTTCGTCCGGAACTACCCGCGCTCGGCCGGACAGGAAGTCCAGGCACAGTGCCCGCCGCCGCGGATTTTTCTTCGGCGCTGAAGTCTGCGCTCGATGGCGTCGCCGCGAGCCAGCGGCACGCCGGTGACCTCGCGCGCGAGTTCCAGCTGGACAACTCTTCTGTCAGCCTCGAGGAAACCATGATCGCCAGTCAGAAGGCGAACATCTCGTTCCAGGCGGTCGTACAGGTGAGGAACAAGCTGGTCGCCGCCTACCAGGACATCATGAATATGTCGCTGTAGGAGGCTCGATCTTGCGAGCGGGGCCGGCTAGCGTCTGTGCGCTCGCTCGGCCTGGCCGATAAAGCGCGAGACGAGCGTCTCCATCGGGTGCGGGAGCCCGACGAATTCGCAGCCGATGCGCAAGTGGCGCGCGCCATTGCGCATCCTCGCCTCGGACAGGCTGCGCACGGTGACGTTGGCGGTGAGCGTTCCCACGGGTCCCAGGTCGACGAGGCAGTTCTCCAGCACCACTCCCGGCACAATGTGCACATAAGTCTTGTCGGTGACGAGCGCGACCCCTCCCAGGGACAAGTCGGCCGCGCGCATTTCCAGTACGCGCACGACGCCCGCGTCTTCAATGGTCACGTGGCAGGGCAGGCTCGCGGCCACGCGGTAATAATCGCGGCGCTGGAGCCGAAGGACGAATTCGGGAAGGCGCATGCGCAGCGCCGGGCGGCCCTCGAACACCGTCGTGTCGGGGCCGCCGGAGCTGAACTGCACCTTGATGCCGTCGCTGACGGCGACCAGCGTGACCAGCTCCGCGCGCATCAGGGTGCGGTTGGCGGCCGGATCCCTGCCGCAGTCGAACACCAGTTCCTCGAATTCCGGGTTCACCGCGAGAAGCATCGAGAGCATGAACCCGCCGCCTTCCCAGTTGAGCGTTATGTGCTCGTGCCGGGACTGGAGCTTGTGCAGGATCGACATGATCTCCAGCCGGTCGTAAGTGAGAAACCGTTCGAACTCTTCGCCGATGGGCTCGGGCGCCCGGATCGAACGGATGCTCATGCGGCCTCCCCGGCCATCGTTTTCTCGACCTGGTGCAGCCAGGCAAGCAGTTCCGCGACCGCGACATAGAGCTCGGGAGGGATATGGCGATCGAGGTCGACCTGCATGAGCAGCCCGACCAGTTCGCGCGATTCATGCACGTAGATGCCCGCTTCCTTTGCGCGCCGGATGATCTCGCTCGCAATCGGACCACGCCCCTTTGCGGCGACCCGCGGCACGGAACTCTCGCCCGCGTAGGCCAGGGCGACCGCCGCAATGAGGTCGGTGCCGGTGTCAGGCAAGGCTTGCATGTCCGACCTTGACCTCGCCAGTCGTGATGCCGCGGCCCCCCAGCGCTTGCGCCAACGCCGTGCGAGCCGAGTGCAGCGCGTCGACCGCGGCGGGTTGGGTCGCAGTGAGCGTGATTGACGCGCTTGCGCCCGTGAGGGCGAGCCGCGCCTGGACTTCGCCCAGACCCGCCATCGAGAGCTTGAGGGTTGCCTGCCAAGAACGCCGCAGCGCCCGATCGCCGCGCGCGGCAGGATCTTCGGCCACTCGGATCTCCGCGCGCTGGCCCGGCCAGGCTTCACCCCGCCAGTAAGCCGAGCGATTTTCGAGCGTATCGAGCTGGCGCTTCACGAGTGTCTCGGCTTGGGGAGGCAGCGCGCGGGATTCCGAATCCCGGGCCGGATCGGCCTCGATGCGCGGGAGTGCGGCTTGCGGTTCGCGCAACAGGTCGGCTTTGCTGCCCGCCCCATCGACCCACTCGGCCAGATGGGATTCGTAGAACAGGCCGCTGGTCACGATGGCTTTTTTCAGGCCGGCCGCGACCTGCCGGGCGTTGCCCGCGACCGC
>CAZZDV010000095.1:0-13917 GCA_964652785.1 uncultured Bordetella sp. | reverse complement strand
GCGCGCGCATGCCGGTGATCGACCTCTCCCTCATCAACATCATGGTGAGCCCAGTGTTCGACCGCGGCCACTTCCTGTCGATCACGGTCGAGGATCCGAAGGGCGAGATCCTGTTCGCCCGTCGGCTCGACCGTCGCACGACGGACGTGCCGGCATGGTTTACCGGCCTGGTGACGCTGGAGGGCCCGCAGGGAGAAGCGTTGATCACCTCGGGATGGCGCCAGTTGGGCAGGGTCCTGGTGCGAGTCCACCCGGAGTATGCGTATCGCCAGCTCTACGATGCCGCCATTGCCACGCTCGCCTGGCTGGTTCTCCTGTTCGCGCTGGCACTTGTCGCAATGCGCCTGTATCTGCTGGGCATTCTGCGGCCGCTGAAAAAAATCGAGGAAACGGCCGATGCGATCAGCAATCGGCGATTCGTTACCGTGGATATCCGGCCGCGAACACGGGAGTTGCAAAGTGTCATCGCCGCGATCAACAGCCTTTCGGGCAAGATCCGTGACACGATCGCCAGCGAAACCTCGCGCGCCGAGCGCCTGCGACACGAACTTTACGAAGACGGCATGACCGGACAACTCAACCGGCGCGGCCTGGAGCGTTCGATCGAGAGCGCCATCGGCGAGAACGGCGACGTGCATTCGGGGACGCTGGCGCTGTTCGCCCCGAGCGGCCTGGAAGATATCAACAAGGCGCTGGGCGTGGCCAAGGGCGATGCACTCCTGGCGGGGCTCGCCGCGGCCATGGCCGCGCCGGCGCCGCCTATCCTTCCTCTGGTCGGCCGGTGGCACGGGCCGGTGTTTGCGGCTTTCCTGTCGGACGTGTCCGACGGGGGGGCGCGCGAATGGGCACAGTCGATCTGCGCGAGTTTCCCGGCGCAGATGCGCAGTTGCGGATTTCCTTTCGATTTCGCGCTGTCCTGCGGCCTGGCCGGGTTCGGCGGCGGCGCACGGCTTGCCGAGTTCGCACAGCGCGCCGAGGCCGCGCTGGCGCGGGTGGCGGGGAAGGGCGGCGTGGCCCTCGACGAGTCCAGGGCGGACGCGCCGGTGGTCGACACGATCCGGGCGGTCAGGCAAGCGATCGACGCGGGTCGGGTTTCGCTGCTCTGCCAGAAAGTGCTCACCGTCGAGGGCGGCCATCCGCTCCAAATGGAATTCATGTCGCAGATCGCGGATGCCGGAAGCGCGCCGATTGCCGCGGGAACGTTCGTGCCGATTGCCGCGCAATTGGGCTTGCTGCCATTGCTCGACCGGAAAGTCGCCGAAATGGTCGTGGCCGCGGTGACACGTGATTCAACCCTGCCGCGGACCATCAGCCTGAACGTGTCGCTACAAAGCGTGGGCGACGCGTCGTTCCGCGCATGGCTGATACAGTTTCTGAAAGACAACCCGGCCGCGGCCCGCCGTTTGGTGTTTGAAATGACTGGGGCAGCCGCAAGCAAATCCCTGCCGCTCACGCACCAGTTCGCCGCCGAGCTTCGTGACGCGGGCAGCCGGCTGGCGCTCGATCATTTCGAGCTCGATCGCGGTGCGATTGCCACGGTGCACGACCTGATGCCGGCCTATTTGAAGCTCGCTCCGGCGTTCACAAACGAGATCTGCGCGCGCAAGGATGTGCGATTCGTCCTGGAAGCGATGCTGCGCATGCTGCGGCCGCTGGAGATACCGATCATCGCGCAGGGCGTCGAGGACATCGCATTGGTGCCGGTGCTGAAGGAACTCGACATCCTGGGGTATCAGGGCTACGCGGGCGGGCGGCCGGAACCATTGCCGACCTTTTGAGGACCCGCGCACAAGCTCCCGGGGCGAGTGGCAAGTGCCTTCCCGGGCGGCCGTTCATTGATTCACAAGGGCAACCACGTCGAAAGGCGTGGACGCAAAGCCACCGGGCTAAAGGGCCAGTTCGCCCCGTGCCAGCGGGGACGCCGGCGGGGATCGCACATTGCAGCGCGCTATGCAACGCAGCCAGTCAGAGCGGCTAAAATGAGGGCTACGCCCCAACCTCACCCAGGCGGCCCTGACCGGGCCGTTGTCATTCAAGGCCTTCGATGAACGCACCCGCCACCCAGTTCGACCCGGACTCCGCACGCTTCGGCTCCTCGCGATCACAGAAGCGGCTGGAGGACGACCGGCTGCTCAAGGGCGAGGGCCGCTTCAGCGACGACAGGAATGTGCCGGGTCAGGCTTGGCTGGTCATCGTCCGCTCGCCCTATGCGCATGCCCGGATCACGGGCTTGGACTCGAGCGCGGCGCGCGAGGCGCCCGGGGTCGTCGGCGTGTATTCCATGGCCGACCTCAAGGCCGACGGCGTCGGCCACATCCCGTTCCCGCCGCTCTTCAAGCAGGCGAGCGGCGAGCCCATGGCGGCGCCCCTGCGCACGCCGTTGGCCGAAGACACCGCGTACTACGTCGGTCATCCCGTCGCGGCGGTCGTGGCCGAAACACGCGAACAGGCCCAGGACGCCGCGGAACTGGTGGCGATCGACTACGCGGAGCTGCCCTGCGTGGTCGATCCGCTCAAGGCGCTCGAGCCGGGTGCGCCGCAGGTTTTCGCCGCGGCGCCGGGAAACATCGCGGCCGAAGCCCGCTATGGCGATGCGTCCGCGGTGGCGGGCGCCTTCGCCAAGGCAGCCCATGTCACGCGGGTCGAATTGCATAACCAGCGCCTGATCGCGACGGCGCTCGAGCCGCGCAGCGCGATCGCGGTGTACGAAAAGGATCGCTGGACGCTGCACACGCAGACCCAGCAGCCGACCGGCACGCGCGAGTCGCTCGCTGCGACATTCAAGACTAAGCCCGCGCAGTTCCGAGTCACCGTTGGCGATATCGGCGGCGGGTTCGGCATGAAGACGGGGTTGTACCCGGAAGATGCAGTGGCCTGCTACGCGGCCAGGAAGCTCGGCCGCCCCATCAAGTGGCGGGCGGAGCGCGGCGAGGAGTTCCTCGCCGCGCATGCGGGCCGCGACCAGCTCTTCAAGGCGGGACTGGCCCTGGACGCGTCCGGGAAGATCCTCGCCCTCAAGATGGAGATGATCGCCAATTTCGGCGCGGTCCCGGTCGGCTCGACCGCGATGATCCCGCTCATGCTCGGGCCCAAGGTGCAGACGACGGTGTATCACGTGCCGCTCATCGACTATCACGTGCGCGGCGTGCTGACGAACATCATGGCCAGCGGCGCCTACCGCGGCGCCGGCCGTCCCGAGGCGAACTACCTCATGGAGCGCCTCATCGAGAAAGCGGGCCGCGAGATGGGCATCGACCCGGTCGAGATTCGCCGGCGCAACCTCATCGAACCCCACGCGTTTCCGTACCGCACGCATCTGGGGGACGTCTACGACGCGGGTGAATTCGCGCGCATCCTCGACCGGGTGGTCGCGGAATCCGACTGGACAGGCTATGCCGCCCGCGCGGAGGTTTCCAAACGCGCGGGAAAACTGCGCGGACGGGGATTGGCCGTCTATATCGAATGGACCGGCGCGCTTCCCACGGAGACCGTGGACATCCGCGTCGATGCCGACGGGACCGTGACCGTCTTCTCCGGCACGATGGCGATGGGCCAAGGGCTGGAAACCAGCTACACGCAGCTCATCACGGAGGTGCTGCAGATCCCAATCGAGGCGATCCGCATCGTGCAGGGCGACACCGACCAGGCCAACGGCGTGGGCAGCGTCGGCTCGCGCTCTGCGTTCGTGGGCGGCTCCGCGGTGGTCTCGGCCGGGCGCAAGGTCATCGTCCGCGGCAAAGAGCTCGCGGCCGAAGCGCTCGAGGCCGCGGCGGCGGACATCGAGTTCCGCGACGGAAAGTTTGCCATTTCCGGCACCGACCGCACCATCGGCCTCGCGGACCTCGCCGCGCGGCAGGCGGACAAGTTCATTCGCGTCTCGGCCACCGAGACGCCGTCGGCGCCTTCGTGGCCGAACGGCGCGCAGGTCGCCGAAGTCGAGATCGATCCGGACACCGGCGTGGTGAGGGTCGAGCGGATCACGAGCGTGGACGACATCGGGCGCATCATCAACCACATGATCGTGGCCGGGCAGGTCCAGGGTGGCATTGCGCAGGGTATCGGCCAGGCGCTGTTCGAGCAGGCCGTGTATGACGAGACCGGCCAGCTGCTGACCGGCTCGCTCATGGACTACTGCGTCCCGCGAGCCGACGACCTCCCGCAGATGACCAACGTGTTCGACGAAAGCGTGCCGTGCAAGACGAACCTGCTCGGAGTAAAAGGCTGTGGCGAGCTCGGAACGATCGGCGCGGTGCCGGCCGTGGTTCACGCGGTGCTCGATGCGCTCGAGAGCCACGGCGTGAGGCAGATCGAGATGCCGATCACGCCGGAGAAGGTCTGGCGCCTGCTCGGTGAGCGCGCGTCGAACTAGCGCGATTGCCAGCGTGTCGGGCGATTCGGACCGGCTGCTCGCCTATGCGATCGTTGCGTCGATTCTCGCGCATGCGCTGATCCTTTTGCTGGCGCCGCGCTGGCTCGATCCGATGAAGCGAAAGCGGGCGCCTGAGTCGCCGCCGTTGGTGGCGCACCTGGTCAAGCGCCCGCCAGTGGCCCCGGCACCGCCGCAGGTGGCCGCGCCCGAGGTCGAACCGCGCCCGAGGTCCACACCCGCATTGGAAACGCAGCGCAAGCCTGCGAGCGCAGAGACTGCCCAGCCGAAGCTGGCCGTGCCGCCATCGCCTGCGCAGGTGCCGGCAACCACAGTGGCCCGGGCGCCCGCCGTGGTCGAGGCGCCGCGAGCCGCGGAGCCTCAGCCACCGCCACCGCCTACCTCGGCCTCGTCGACGACCGCCAGGGTGGAAGCAGCCCCGACACCTGCCCCTCCCGCACCCGCTTCGCCCGCGGCAACCGATTCAGCGGATCCGGGGACTCTCGGCCAGTACCGCATTGCGATCATTGCCGCAGCCAAGCGCTACAAGCGCTATCCGAGGCTCGCGCTGGACAACAACTGGGAAGGCCAGGCCGAGATCCGCATGGTGATCGGTCCGGAGGGCAGCATCGTTTCCATCGGCATCCGCTCGCGCTCCGGATACGAGGTGCTCGATCAGCAGGCGCTCGAAATGATCCGCAAGGCCAAGCCGCTCACACCCATCCCGCCGGCCTTGCGCGGAAAGTCGTTCACGGTCGATGTGCCGGTTGTCTTCAGCCTGAAGGAAGAGACGGGCTGAATGCGACCACGTGATCCACGTCCAGGCGGATGCCGATGCGCTCGCCGAGCGTGTGGTTATGGTGGCTCGGAACGAGCGCGAGCACCTTGCGCCCGCTGCCTAACTTCAGCGTGTACATGATCTCGGCGCCGCGGAAAGCCTTGTGCACGACTTCCGCCTGCAGCGCCGACGCATCGTCGTGGATGATGTCGTCCGGCCGCAGCAGCACCTCGGCGCTGCAGCCTTTGCCGCACACGTCGCATCCCGACTGGCATTCGTGCGGGATGAAGCCGTTGAGCACCCCGAGCTCGATTTCGACCTGGTGATCGTTGAGGACCCTGGCCGGCAGGAATACGCCCTGGCCGACGAAGTCCGCGACGAAGCGGTTCACCGGGCGGTGGTAAAGGTTGTAGGCCGTGTCCCACTGCTCGATGCGGCCTTCGCGCATCACGCCGATCTCGTCGGCCATCGCAAACGCCTCGTACTGATCGTGGGTCACCATGACCGCGGTCGTGCCGCTCGCGTTGAGGATGTCGCGCACCTCGAGCGAAAGCCGCTCGCGCAGGTCGACGTCGAGGTTGGAGAACGGTTCGTCGAGCAGCAGCAGGTCGGGTTTCGGCGCGAGCGCGCGCGCAAGCGCAACGCGCTGCTGCTGGCCGCCCGAGATCTCATGCGGGTAGGCAGACAGCGATCCGCCCAGGCCGACCAGCGTCACCAACTCGTCGACGCGTGCGCCGCGCTCTCTCTCGTCCATAGAGCGCAACCCGAAGGCGATGTTCGCGGCGATGTCGAGGTGCGGGAAAAGTGCGTAGTCCTGGAACACCATGCCGATGCGGCGCTTCTCTGGCGGGACGACCAGCCCTGGGCGTGAGACCACCACGCCACCGACGCTGATCTCGCCCGTTGTGACCGGCTCGAAACCCGCGATGCAGCGAAGGAGAGTGGTCTTGCCGCAGCCGCTCGGTCCCAGGATGCAGCCGATGCTGCCGGGTGCAAGGGTGAAGGACAGGTCGTGCACCACCACCTCGCGGCCATAGGCCTGCGAGACGTTGCGCACTTCGAGGACGGAAGAGGGCTGGGGGGGGCTCAAGGGATGATAATGATTCCCATCTTCATTGCCCGAGTCAAGCTCGACTGCTAAGATCTTTAGGGTTTTCAAGGTCTTTTCGCATTTCTCTATGAATTTACCCACCGGAACCGTCCGGGAGCCTGCGGCCTTGCCAAGGATCAGGCTCTCCCTGCTCGAGATCGCCGCGGGTGTAATCGCGCTGGCGATCGCGCTTCCGCTTGTGGTGGTGGCCCTGAACCTGCTCGTGCCTCGCGCCGAGACCTGGTCGCACATGGCGGCCACGGTGCTGCCCGATTACCTGCGCAACACGATCGTTCTCGCAGTCTGTGTCGGCGCCGGCGTCACGCTGGTCGGGGTGAGTTGCGCATGGGTCACGAGCATGTGCCACTTCCCTGGGCGGCGGCTATTCGAGTGGGCGCTGATCCTGCCCATTGCCATGCCGGCGTATGTGATGGCTTACGTCTACACCGACTTCCTCCAGTTCGCCGGACCGCTGCAGTCGGCGCTTCGCGCCTGGACCGGATGGCGAGCCGGGGATTACTCGCTGCCTGATATCCGTTCGCTCGGCGGCGCGGTGTTTGTGCTGGTCGCGGTCCTTTACCCGTATGTGTACCTGCTGGCGCGCACGGCTTTCCTCGAGCAGTCCGGTTCGAGCTTCGAGACCGCCCGCGCACTGGGACAAGGGCCATGGCAGAGTTTCTTTCGCGTCGCCTTGCCGCTCGCACGGCCGGCGATTGCGGCCGGCGTGGCGCTTGCGATGATGGAAACGCTGGCCGACTACGGAACGGTCGCCTATTTCGGCGTCGATACCTTTTCGACCGGCGTGTTTCGCGCGTGGTTCTCGCTCGGCGACCCCGTGGCGGCGGCGCAGATCGGCGCTCTGCTTTTGCTGGGGGTCGGGTGCGTCCTCGCGCTCGAGAGGGCCTTGCGCGGGCGCTCGGCCTTCCATTCCGGTCCGCGGCGCCCGCCTTCGCCGCACCTCTTGCGCGGCGCGCGAGCTGGGGGCGCAGTCCTGATCTGCGCGATTCCGGCAATTGCAGGCTTTATCGCGCCGATGCTCCTGCTCGTGCGACTTTCACTTCAAGAGGCCGGGCCCGGATTCGCGCAGCGGTTCGCGGGCCTCGCGTTCAACAGCGTTTCACTTGCAGGCATCACGGCGCTGCTCGCCGTCGGCGGCGCGCTCGCGATCGCCTATGCGGCGCGCCTGCATCCCGGGCGGGTCGCCAACTTCGGCAATCGCACCGCCGCGCTCGGCTATGCGATTCCCGGCGTGGTGATTGCAGTCGGCGTGCTGGTCCCGGTCACGTACTTCGATCGCTGGCTGTCCGGTTGGCTCGCGGCCCAGTTCGGCACCGCGCCGCAACTCTGGCTCAGCGGCACGATCGCCGCGCTCGTCTACGCGTACCTCGTGCGCTTCATGTCGATCTCGTTGCAGACCGTCGAGGCGGGCCTGGGCAAGATCAAGCGCAGCATGGAAGACGCGGCGCGCAGCCTCGGCCTGCGGCCTGCGGAAGCGATGATGAGGGTGCACGCGCCATTGCTCGCGCGCAGCCTGCTCACCGCGGGACTTCTCGTTTTCGTCGACGTGATGAAGGAGCTGCCCGCGACGCTCGCCATGCGCCCGTTCAACTTCGATACGCTGGCGGTGCAGACCTACAACCTGGCGAAGGACGAGCGCCTCGCCGAAGCTTCGCTGGCGGCGCTCGCGATCCTCGCGGTCGGCCTGATCCCGGTGCTGCTGCTCGCGCGGACGATGGCGCGGCGCTAGCGCGCGCCAGTCCGGGCTACCTCCAGCCGGCGCGGTCGTAGACCTTCTGCGCGGCCGGCTGGTTCTTGCCGAACACGCTTACGTTGATCTCGTCGGCCTTGAATTTGCCGAGCGAAGCGAGCTCTCGATTGTCGATGGCCACCGAGCGCACGACCGTGAACTCGTTGTTGCCGTTGGCGAAGTAACGCTGCGCATCGTCGCTCGCGAGGTATTCGAGGAATTTCACGGCGGCTTCGCGGTTGGGGGAGGACTTGAGGACGCCAGCGCCCGAGATGTTGACGTGCGTGCCGCGGGTGTCCTGGTTCGGCCAGGTCATGCCGACACGCTCCATGGCCGCGCGCTCGTCCGCCTTGGCGGACTTCAGCAGGCGCACGTAGTAGTACGTGTTCACAACGGTCAGGGCGCATTCGCCGGCGGCGACGGCCTTGATCTGGTCGGTGTCGCCGCCTTTGGGGTCGCGCGCGAAATTCGAGACAACACCCCTGGCCCACGCCTCGGCTTTCGGCTCGCCCATGTGGTCGATCATCGAGCTCATCAGCGAAAGGTTGTACATGTTCGACGAGGAGCGCATGCACACCTTGCCTTTCCACTTCGGATCCGCGAGGTTCTCGTAGCCGCGGATCTCACTCGGCTTTACGACGTCCTTCGCGTACACGATCACGCGCGCGCGCGTGGAGAACCCGAACCAAAGCCCGTCGGGATGGCGCAGCGAGGGCGGGATGCGAGAGTCCAGGCTTGCCGACTTCGTCGGCTGGAATAGGCCCATCTGCTCGGCGCGCCACAGCCTCCCCGCGTCGACGGTGATCAGCACGTCGGCCGGGCTCGCCGCGCCTTCGTTGCGAAGGCGTTCGAGGAGGGCATCCTCCGGCGCCTCGATCCGGTTGATCCGGATGCCGGTCTGCTTGGTGAAGCTCGAGTAAAGCGCCTCGTCGGTGTTGTAGTGGCGCGAGGTATAGAGATTGAGGACCTTGTCCTGCGCGAGGGCTGAACCGACGCCACAGCAGAGCGCGAGGAGTGCGGAAAACAGCGATGTCTCAAAGGAAACAGGCATTTAAAGCTCCGGAAAGCGGATGGCGATAGATGATAATAACTCGCATTCGCATCCTTATCAATAATGAGAATTGTTATCATTCTATCGGCATCGGCGACCCGTGAGCCGGCTGAAAGGAGCGAACGGGGCAGAAGTTGCTGGTACCGAGCGGCGCTCGGTTCGGGCAAAACCTAAAGGCGGACGTCGATCCGGCGGGCGCCGTTCCAGCGTTTCGTCCAGTACGCGCTTTTCAGGCTCTCGATGCGCACGGCGGATCCGGTCCTGGGCGCATGGATGAAGCGCCCGTCGCCCAGATAGATGCCCACGTGCGAATACGGACGATTCAGCGTGTTGTAGAACACCAGGTCGCCCGGCTTGAGGTCTCCGGGCGGAACGGGTTGGCCCACCTGGCTCTGGCCGAGCGTGTGTCGCGGCAGCGCGATCCCGTAGCCCTCGCGGAATACGTGCGCCACCAGTCCGCTGCAGTCGAATCCGGTCGCATGCGAGGCGCCGCCAAACTTGTAGTCGACTCCGATCGACGAAAGGACCCGAAAGAGCATTTCCGATTGGTCCGGCGCTGCGCGATGCACAGGCGCAGGCGGCGCAATCGGCACCGACGCACGCGGAATTGCGCGCGTTTGCGCGGGCTCTTCTACCGGCACCTGCGTCGGCATCGAGCCGCCGCAACCGGCGAGAAGGCAAAAAACTATCCCATACAGATGGTTAGGACGCATAATTGAAGTAATGTAGATTACAACGGCCGCAGTGTAAAGGCACATGCCGCGATTGCTCGCCTTCAGCTCTGCGGGCAAGCGTTGCCAGTAAGATGCCGCACCGATTTCCCCCAGATGAAAAGCCCCTTGCTGCCAGCCCGCTTTCCTGCAATTCCGCCCCGGTTCGGGGAGTCGCGGCTCTGAGCAGCGCGTCGGCCCAAGCGCTCGGCCTCATTTTCGGCGAGCACGGATCGCTGGCCTTGGCGGTTCCAGGGTACAAAGTGCGCGACCAGCAGATCGATCTTGCGCGCCGCATCCTCGAGGCGATCGAACAGACGTCGGTGCTGGTTGCCGAAGCCGGCACCGGCACCGGGAAAACCTTTGCGTACCTCGTGCCCGCCCTGCTTTCGGGCGGCAAGGTCCTGATTTCGACCGGCACCAAGAACCTGCAGGACCAGCTGTTCGATCGCGACCTGCCGGCCGTGCGCAATGCGATCGCGGCAGGCAACACGACGGCCCTTCTCAAGGGGCGCTCGAACTACGTCTGCCTCTACCGCCTCGAGCGTGCACGCGGCGAGGTGCGGTTGGGCTCGCGCGAGGAAACGACACAGCTCGCGGCGATCGAGCGCTTTTCGCGGCAGACGAAGACCGGCGACCGCAGCGACCTGGCCGAAGTGCCCGAGAACTCTCCCGTCTGGATCCACGCCACGTCCACTCGCGACAACTGCCTCGGCCAGGAATGCCCGAAGTACAAGGACTGCTTCGTGATCAGCGCGCGCAAGAATGCGCTCTCGGCCGACGTCGTGGTCATCAACCATCACCTGTTCTTTGCGGACGTGATGCTGCGCGACGAGGGGCTGGCGGAATTGCTGCCGGCCTGCAACACGGTCATCTTCGACGAGGCGCACCAGCTCCCTGACACCGCGCGCCTGTTCTTCGGCGACACGATGTCGACCGGGCAGCTCATCGACCTTGCGCGCGACACGCGCATGGAACTGCGCGCGGCGGGTGGCGCCTTGCCGGACCTCGATCGCGCGGCCGCGAAGCTGGACAAGGTCGCGCGCGATCTGCGGCTGGCTTTTCGCGACGACAGCGCGCGCTTCGCCTATTCGCAAGCCGTGCGCACCCCGGAGTTCGAGCCGGCGGTGAAAGCTTTGGCGGACGCGCTTGCCACTTTTCGCGCTTTGCTCGAAACACAGGCCGAGCGCTCGGAAGGCCTTGGCGGGTGCCTGCGCCGCACCGACGAAGCGCGCACCAAGCTGACCGCGTGGCAGGACACCGGCGACCTCGAAGCGGTGCGCTGGGTCGAGGTGTTCGCCAGCGCGCTGCAACTGCACACGACGCCGTTGCGCACGGCCGAGCTTTTCAGGAAGCAGATGGACGACCATCCGCGCGCCTGGATCATGACCTCCGCGACCCTTGCGGTCGGGGACAATTTCGGCCACTTCACGCGCGAGCTCGGCATCGAGGAAGCCGCTTCGGTGCGATGGGAGAGCCCGTTCGATTTTGCGCGGCAGGCGCTTTTCTACGTGCCGCAAAACCTGCCGGACCCGAACGACCCTGCGTTTACGGAGCGCGTCATCGACGCCGCGTATCCCGCGCTCAAGGCGAGCCGTGGACGCGCCTTCCTGCTTTTCACGACGCTGCGCGCCCTGCGTCGCGCGAAGGACATCCTCGCGGACAAGCTCGCGCGCGATGGCCTCGACTACCCGCTGCTGGTGCAGGGCACCGGCTCGAGAAGCGACCTGCTCGCGCGTTTTCGCCGTCTCGACAACCCGATCCTGCTCGGCAGCCAGTCGTTCTGGGAGGGCGTCGATGTGCGCGGAGAGGCGCTGTCCCTCGTGGTCATCGACAAGCTGCCGTTCGCGCCGCCCGACGACCCCGTGCTCGCCGCGAGAATCGACGCGTTGCGCGCCAAGGGTGGCAACCCGTTCATGGAGCTGCAGCTCCCGCAGGCGATCCTGCAGTTGAAGCAGGGCGCGGGGCGCCTGATCCGCGACGAGACCGATCGCGGGGTGCTCATGATCTGCGACCCGCGCCTGTACTCGAAGCCCTACGGACGCACCATCCGCGCGAGCCTGCCGCCCATGCTGGCCACGCGCGAACTCGCCGACGTGATCGCGTTCTTCGGCGAACCTGCCGACGGAGCGTCCGATAGAATCCCGACCCTTACACCCACTGAGGAAGGAACGGCATGAAAGTCGTCATTACCGGAGGCGGGGGCATGCTCGGTTTCAAGCTTGCCAAGGCGCTGCTCGCGCGCGGCAAGCTGACCGGCGCCGATGGCAGGGAAACCGCGATCACCAAGGTCACCCTGTTCGACACTGCGTTCCCCCCTTCGCTGCCGCAGAACCCGAGGCTCGAGACCGTCACCGGCGATATTTCCGCGGCCGGTGTGCTTGCAAAGGTCGTGACGCCCGAGACCCAGTCGATTTTCCACCTCGCGTCGGTCGTCTCGGCCGGCGCGGAAGCGGACTTCGACCTCGGCTGGCGCGTGAACCTCGAGGGAACGCGCACCCTGCTCGAACTTGCGCGCAAATGCGCGAAGCCCCCGCGAGTGATGTTCACCAGTTCGGTCGCGGCGTTCGGCGGCGACCTGCCGGAGGTGCTCGATGACTCGACCACGCCCAACCCGCAGACCTCCTATGGCGCGCAGAAAGTCTGCTGCGAATATCTGGTTACCGATTACACGCGCAAGGGATTCATCGACGGCCGCAGCCTTCGCCTGCCGACCATCGTCGTGCGCCCGGGCAAGCCCAACCTGGCCGCATCGTCTTTTGCGAGCGGCGTGCTGAGGGAGCCGCTCAACGGCGTCGTCTCCGAATGCCCGGTGTCGCTCGATACCGGCGTCTGGCTGCTTTCGCCGGGCCGCTGCGTGGAATCGTTCATCCATGCGCATGAGACGCCGTCCTCGCTCTGGGGCATGAGCCGGGTGCTGAACCTTCCCGGCATCACCGTGCCGGTGGCCGAGATGATCGAGGCGATGCGCCGCGTGGCGGGGGATGCAGTGGCCAAACGCGTCGTCTACAAACCCGATGAGCGCATCCAGAAAATCGTCGCTGGCTGGCCGGTCAAGTTCCGCACACCGCGCGCGCTTGGGATGGGTTTCAAGGCGGATGCGGATGTCGAGAGCGTGATCCGCGCGTACGTTGCGGATGAGGGGATCAAGGTATGACCGTCAATCAGCGTGTACGCGTCGTCGTCGAGAATGATCGAGTCGTTGTCACGCCGATTGCACCGAAGGCGCTTACTCTCAGGCAACGGCTCGCTCTGTTCGATCCGGAGCGCCATCGCGGCGAGGCGATGGCCGTGGCGCCGATCGGGGCCGAGCACCGTTGAGAACTTCGCCGAGTGAGACGGAGCGAAAGCTGGGCGCCAAAATGTACCAGTACCGGTACACTAACTGACAGGAGCGCCGCTCCTGGAGCGGCCCTTCAACAACAAAAGTTCAGGATATACTTCAGCAGGTGGAGCGGGGATTGCTTGAGGTCGCTATCGCCAATCTCCTGTCAAATTGAACGCCGACCAGAAGAACGGGTGCGAGAACTTCGGGTTTCGCAGCAGTTCGAGTTGTGCGTCGCGCAGCGCTTCGCGCGTCCCCTTTTTTTGAATCAGCTGCAAGCGCAAGCATAGTGTTGACCAGCGGGCGAAGGCTTATTTTGACAACCGCGTCGTTACCCAGGCGTCAAGCAGCTTGAGGTCCTCGCTTTCTGGCTGCCTGCGCAGCATCTCGGTCACAACAGGTTTCATGTCGGCAAACATGAAGAACTCGTAAAGCGCAGCGTACAGGTAGAGCTCCGGGGTGATGTCGTCCGCCGGCATGTCCGTTCGCATCTTGGCGTATGTTTCGCGCGCCGCGCTGATGGTTTCCTGCTGGTCGAGGCTTGCTTTCTGCCGCTGCGTGATGCCTCCGCGCACCTGGATGCCTCCGAGGCGGGCGGACTGCATCAACTCCGGCACCCGGGCTATGCGTTGCTGTACGCCGGCGGGGAGGGTGGCCACGTCCGCGGGATTGCCCGTGATCGGCGTGCTTGCGCCCTTGGTGGCCTGAAAGGTCGCCGGCCCAAGCCAGCGCTCCTGGCGCGCGCCCTCGAAAAACACCACCCGTATCTGAGCCCCGGCTGCGAGATTGAATCGGTCCCCGTCGCGCACTTTCATGAAAGCCTGGACCTTGGCGGGCGGACCGGATGAGG
>CAZZDV010000094.1:0-13942 GCA_964652785.1 uncultured Bordetella sp. | reverse complement strand
GTTGGCATCGTGGCCGAGGCGCAATCGCCTGGAGGAGCATGAACTGGCCCAGGCGGCAGTGTGGGCAGGCGGCCCACTCGGAGACGACGATGATCTACACGCACGTGATGAACAAGGGCGGGCGGGGCGTCCGCAGGCCGTTGGATGGTGCTGCCTGAGAATGGGGATGTACCGGTATCGATACACGAACTGACAGGAGAGCCGCTTCCAGAGCGGCCCGTGCAAACACAAAGTTCTAGATTCTGAGCGAGCACCCCGTACAGCCTAACCCACCCCCCGCAGCACGATCTTGCCCAGGTGCCGGTTCTCGTCCATGTACGCCTTGGCCTCCGGCAGGTCGCCGAACTCGAAGATCTTGTCGACGAAAGGCCGCATGCTTCCTTCGGCCAGTGCGGGCAGCACGTCCGCCTTGAACGCGGCGACGCTGGTGAGCTTCTGCTCCGCCGTGCGCAGTTTGTTCGACACGCCGAACAGCCTGAGCCGCTTCTGGTGCAGGGCCTCGATGTCGACCGTCGCCTCCAGCACGCCGTCCACATAGCCGACCGTCGCGTGCCGGCCTTCGAAGGCCAGCGCACGAATGGTTTCGGCGAACACTGAGCCGCCGACGTTGTTGATGACGAGGTTGGCGCCACGGCCCTCCGTGGCTTTCATGACCGCTTCGTGAAAATCGCCCTTGCGCGTCTCGATGCCCACGTCCAGTCCCAGCGCCTTGAGCTTGCGCAGTTTTTCGGCTGAGCCGGAGGTGCCGATGACCTTTGCGCCGATGGCCTTGGCCAGCTGCAGCGCCGCCACTCCCACGCCGGCTGAGATGCCGGTCACCAGCAGCCATTCGTCTTTCCTGAGCCCGCCCTGCGCGATGACCATGTCGTGCGCGGTCATGAAGGCGAGGGGCGCAGCCGCAGCCTCTTCCCACGAAAGGTGCGAAGGCATCGCGATCGCCTCACGCGCATCCATGAGTGCGTAGCCGGAGAACGCCCCCGGGCAACGTCCCATGACCTTGTCGCCGGCCTTGAACCCGGTGACTGCGGAGCCGGCCTTCGCGATTTCGCCCGACACTTCCATGCCGACCGGCTTGGCCGCGCCGGGCTTGTGCAGGCCGTGGCCGGCGATGAACTCGCCGCGGTTGAGGCTCGCCGCGCGCATGCGCACGAGCAGCTGGTTCGGCCCGGGCTCGGGCACCGGGGCATCGGTGAGCGCCACGTCCATGCGCTCGCCGTTGGTGCTGATCACCCAGGACTTCATATGCGTCGGAACAGATGCGTCACTCATTGGCTTTGATTCCCAGCTCGGCAATCAGCTGCCGCCACTTGGCAAGATCGGCCTTGATGAATTGCGTGAACTGGTCCGGCGTCATGCCGGTGGGCTCCAGGCCCTGGTCGCGCAGCCACTTCTGCATCTCGGGCGTGTTCAGGTAGAAATTGATGTCCGCGGAGATCTTCTCGACCACGGGCCTCGGCGTGCCGGCGGGAGCGAAGATCCCGAACCAGGCGCCGCCGTTGAGCTTGGGCACCCCAAGCTCGGGAAAGGTCGGCACGTCGGGCAGTGCCTTCGAGCGGGTGGACCCGACCAGCGCGATCGGGCGGACCTTGCCGGCCTTGATCTGCGGCAGGGCCGTGCCGATCGAGTTGAACCCTACGTTGATCTGCCCGCCGAGCAGGTCGGTGAGGATCAGCGCCTCGCCTTTGTAAGGCACGTGGGTCATGTCGATGCCCATCGTGCGCTTCACCGTTTCGCCGTAGATATGGAAGGACGAGCCGGCACCGAACGAGCCGTAGCTCAAGGGGCCCGCTTTTGCGGCGGCGACCACGTCCGCGAGCGTCCTGTAGGGCGAGTCGGCGCGCACCTCCATGATGACTTCGGCGAGCATCGTCTGCGTGACCGGGGCGAAATCCTTCTCGGGATCGTAAGGCGCCTTGAAAAGGATCGGCGCCTGTACGTAGGAGGTGAACGTCGAGAGCAGGGTGTATCCGTCGGCGGGGGATTTGGCGACGAACTCGGTGCCGATCATCGC
Organism: uncultured Bordetella sp.; assembly: GCA_964652785.1. GTDB lineage: Bacteria > Pseudomonadota > Gammaproteobacteria > Burkholderiales > SG8-39 > SZAS-79. Next base: position 11,931 of record CAZZDV010000094.1, on the reverse strand, counting down.
GGTGGCGCCGGGCTTGTTCTCGACCACCACCGGGACGCCCCATTTCTGCGAGAGCCGCTCGGCCAGGTAGCGCGTGTAGCGGTCCGGACTGCTTGCGGGCGGGCTCGGCATCACGAATTTCACCGGCTTGGTGGGCCATGCCTGCGCGTGGGCGACGCCGCATGCAACGAGCAGGCAAGCGGAGAGACTGAACAGTCTGAGAGTCGTCTTCATCTAGGCGGTCACCGGTTGGGTTTGGGTGAAATGCGGCATGACCTCGGCAGCGAATAGGTCGACCGAGCGCTTCGATTCGGCCAGCGTGAGGTCGCCGAAGGCGAAGCGGCAGAGCAGGTAATTGACGCCGCTTTGCGAGATCTCGGCTTCGAGCAGGCGGCGCACCGTGGCGGGCGACCCGACCGCGGCCAGGCCGGCCTTGAACACGAGATCGAAGTCCTCGGGAAACGCGGCGAACATCGGCGCGGAGTTGTGCTTTTTCCACAGGAACATGAAGCTCCTGTGCCACAGGGCATAGGCGCGCCGCGCGATGTCCATGGCTTCGGCGTCGGTCGGCGCGATGACCACGTGGCGCGTGGTGCCCACCATGGGCATCCGCGCGGCGGCGTGCCCGGCGGCGGCCCAGTCGGCGCGATAGCGGTCGGTGATCTCGCGCACGCGAGCGAGCGGCCCGTTGACCACCGCGTTGACCCGGTTCTTTACGCACCACGCCACGCCATCGACATTGCCGACGCCGTACCAGAGCGGCGGGTGCGGCTTCTGCACCGGGTGCATCATGATCGGCACGTCGCGGAACGTGAAATACTCGCCCTCGTGCGTGAGCGTCTCCGAGCGCGTTTTGTCACTCAACGCCTGCATGACTACCGCATAAGCTTCGTGGTAGATCGCCTGCGACTCACTTGCGTCGACGCCGTAATAACCCAGCTCGAAAGGCGAGATGCCGCGCCCGACGCCGACCTGGAATCGCCCGCCGCTCATGTGGTCGAGCATGCAGATCTCTTCGGCCAGGCGCAGGGGGTGATAGAGCGCGAGCGTGTAGACCAGCGGCCCGAACAGGATTGTCTTGGTGCGTTGCGCGATCGCCGAATGGAGCAGCGAGGGCGAAGGGCACATGCCCAGCGGCGTCGCGTGGTGCTCGGCCGTGTGGTAACAGTGCATGCCGACGCGCTCGTACAACTCCACCAGCCGGAGCCGATGCTCATAGAACTCGCCGAGCGGGCGGCCGCTGTCATCCAGGTGATCGAATACGCCAAATTTCATGGAGTCATTTCATGGATTCAACAGGCAGGAGGGACTGATCCCCCATGGTACTTCAGAGGGGCGCTTCGTCCATGAGCGCGATCTGCTCGCGCAGTTCCAGTATGCGATCCTGCCAGTAGCGCTGCGTGTTGAACCACGGGAACGCCGCGGGGAAAGCCGGGTCGTCCCAGCGCCGCGCGATCCACGCCGAGTAGTGCACCAGCCGCAGCGTGCGCAATGCCTCCACGAGGTGGCGCTCGCGATCGTCGAACTCGGCAAAGTCCTCGTAGCCGCGCAGCACGTGGTTGAACTGCGCGCGCATCGTTTCGCGATCGCCCGAGAGCAGCATCCACAGGTCCTGGATCGCGGGGCCCATGCGCGAATCGTCGAAGTCGACGAAGTGCGGGCCGCCCTGCGCTTCATTGCCTCGCCGCTCTATCCACAGCACGTTGCCGCTGTGGCAGTCGCCATGCAGGCGAATCAACGCGACATCGCCCGCGCGGTCATAGCTCGATTCCACGGCCTCCAACGCATGGTCCACGACCCCCGTCCACGCTTCGACGAGGTCGGGCGGCACGAAGTCATGGTCGAGCAGGTAGTCGCGCGGCTCATAGCCGAAAGTTTCCGGGTCGAGGAACGGGCGCACTTCGAATTCCTTCAGCGCGCCGACCGCGTGGATGCGGCCGAGGAAGCGGCCCATCCATTCGAGCGTGTCCGGCTGCTCGAGCTCGGGCGCGCGGCCGCCGCAGCGCGCGTAAACGGCGATCCGATAGCCGCCGGTCTCATGCAGCGTCGACCCGTTGGCAAGCGTCATCGGCGCCACGACCGGCAGCTCGCGCTCCGCGAGTTCGCGCACGAAGGTATGCTCCTCGAGGATTTCCTCGTCGGTCCAGCGTCCGGGCCGGTAGAACTTGGCGATCAGCTGGGACTCGTCCGTGCCGAACTGGTAGACGCGGTTCTCGTAACTATTGAGCGCCTGCAGCCGGCCGTCGGGCGCAAGACCGGCGGCTTCGAGGGAGTCGAGCACGGCATCCGGGGTCAGGCCGGCATAAGGGGCGGCTATCGAGGATTCGGGAGAACCGGGAGAATCGGCGGGTTTGTCGTTCATGGCCCGATTCTACGGACGCCAGCACGCTTTGTGAGGAAATGCCTAGACGCAGTAGATGTCCAGCATCGTGGGGATGCAGTCGTTTACGAGGATGATTTTCTTCCTTCCGATCCTGAGCGCCCCGTTTGCTTCATCGCGCGACAGCCCGTGGGTCGTGCGCCCGAAAAAGACATGCTGTGTCTTGGCGCGGGTGTCGTAGACATGCACGTTGAAGCTCGACTTCACCTGCACCAGGTTCGCGTGCGCGGGATCGTCCGGCAGCAGCATCACGTTGCCCACCATGTGCGACGTGCGCCGCAACGGGGTCGAGGCAACCGACTTTCCGGAGCGGATGCGCTGCACCCGATCCTCGAGCCCGGCCCGCCCCGAGTAATAGATCATCGAGAGCTCCCGCATCGGATCGCTGGTCGGCTCGGTTTCGGATTTCCACGCGGGCATCCAGAATTCCGCGTCCTCGTCATAGAGCGCCAGCCAGCCGTCCCAGTCCTGCTCGTCGAGCAGCATGGCCTCCTGGTGCAGGAGGGCGGTGACCTCCGCGAGGTCGGCCCTCATTTGCGCGCGACCCCGCGCTTGAGCAGCTCGAGCCATGCGCGGTAGTTGCCATGGAACACGGTTTCGTCGCCCATGCGGTAGCCGCCGACTGTGGAGGTCTGGGGCCGGATGCCGAGTTCTTCCGACTCCGCGTTGCCGCCGGCCTTGACTTCGGTGAGTCCGCGCGCATAGCCCTGTTGCCAGTCGAGCGTGCGCGCTTCGTCGCCGCGCTGGCAGGCTTCGTAGGCGCTCGTGTCGTCCGGCGTGGCAAAGCCCGTCGGGTTGAAGAAATCCTCGTACTGCCGCAGGCGCTTGATGCGCGCTTGCGCCGGCTCGCCCTTGGGCGCAACGCAGTAGGCGAGCATCTCGGTGCGGTCGACGGCCAGCGGCCGGATGATGCGCAGCTGCATCGATGCGTTCTCCGCAATCTGCACGTTTGGGAACAGCGTGAGGTTGCGCACGTACATCATCCACTTGGCCATCACTTTGCCGACGCGCTTCTCGATCTCGGGAAGCATCGGGTACAACGGGCGGGCGGACACGGCCGGGTTGTCGCCCCACATGAGCACATGGCCGTGCGCAAAAGTGAAGCAACCGCGGCGCGAGGCGGCCTGCGCGCCGATGTCCTCGTAGATCGAGCCGGCCGGCGCGGCCGCGGCACTCGCGCCCGAGGAAGCAGCGCGAGCGCTGCGCCTCTTCTCGAGCACCCCGATGTAGGAGGTATGCGTCGGGATGAAGTGATACGTGTCCGAGCTGTTCTCGAGCTGGAATTTCCAGTTGGCGTTATAGGTGAAGCTGACCGCGCCGGGAATGAGCTCGATGCCCTCGGGGCCCTGGTCGACGACGAGGTCGATGCCGCGCTTCGCATCGCCGAGGTACTCCTCCAGCGGCGGCACGTCCGCCGAGAGGCTTGCGAACAGGAGGCCGCGATAGGAATCGAACCGCGCCACGCGCGCGAGATCGTGCTCCATCGCCTTGAATGCCTCCGGGTAGCAGCCCTGGCGCTGCGAGGTGATCGCGATGCAGCGGCCGCCGGTGTCGTACGTCCACCCGTGATAGGGGCAGGAGTGATGCGGCCCGTTGCCGGCGTTGGTATGGAAGACCATCGCGCCCTTGTGCCTGCAGCTGTTGAGGAAACAGCCGAGCTTGCCTTCGGCATCGCGCATCACGACGACCGGCGAGCGGCCGATGGTGGTGGTCAGGAAATCGTTCGGATTGGGCAGCTGCGATTCGAGGCCGACGAAATTCCAGGTGGCCTCGAAGATGTGGCGCATCTCCAGCTCGAAGACCGCCGGGTCGCGGAAGGCATCGCGATGCACGCTGAACCAGCCTTCATCGGCCCGGTCGTCGATGAGGCGGTCCAGGTCACGCGTACTTAGACTCGCGCTCACTTGGGGCGGCTCGCCCTGATCGCTTCGATGACCGCGGCGCTGTCGACTTCACAGCCGCGCTGCGCAAGCACCGCGGCCAGCAGCGAGGCGTTGACCTCCATCATCGGCAGGTTCTGGCCAAGGCGGTGCGCGGTCTCGATCATGAACTGCGCGTCCCGCAAGTTCTCCGGCACGAGCGTGTGAGCCACCGGCGACTGCGGCGAGTATTCGCGGCGCACCATCTTCTCGCCCTTGACCGCCATGACCTGGGATGCCGCGGGCGATGCGCGCAGCACCTCGAGGAACTCTTCCGGCTCGAGGCCGAGGCGTTGCGCGAATACCAACCCCTCGGCAAGCGCGGCGCGGTTGAGCTGCAGCACGAGATTGATCGCAAGCTGGGCCTTGGCCGCATTGCCGGGCGAACCCATGTGGTAGCGGCTCGGGCAGATCGCATCGAGGATGCCTTCCACGGCCGCAATCGCTTCGGGCGGGCCCGCGGTCAGGCCCACGCCCTTGCCGGCCTCGATCTGCGCGCTGGTGCCCGAGATCGGCGTTTCGACGACGGTGATCCCGTAGCGTGAGGCGCGCGCCGCGACGAACGCTATCCGGCGCGGCTCCACGGCCGTGGCGCACAGCACGATCATCGGGTGGGCGGTGGTTTCCAGTTCGAGCACCACGGCCTCGACCTGTGCGGTGTCGTAGACCGCGAGCACGACGCGGCTGCAGCGCAGGCAGATCTCGTCCGCGGAGCGGGCGATGTCGATCCCGGGCAGGACGGCCGCCTTGTCCGGGTTGCTGTCGAAGCCGAGCACCCTGAAGCCCGCGCCGACGAGTCGATGGGCTAGCGCCCCCCCCATCAACCCGAGGCCGATGAGCCCGACGGGTTCCGCTGTGGAAAGGCCGGCCGCTGCAATGGTGTCAATGGTGTCACTGGTCTGCACCATTCGAGTGTAGCCGCACCCAAGAAGGGCGGGCAAGGCATGTATTACTCGCGCGCCCCCATTGATCGATTCAGGCCTTGCCGGTCTTGGGGATGAACTTCAGCGCCACGCCGTTATTGCAATAGCGCTGGCCGGTGGGCGCGGGGCCGTCGTTGAACACGTGCCCATGGTGCCCGCCGCAGCGCGCGCAGTGATACTCGGTGCGTGGCAGGATCATCTTGAAGTCGCGGCTGGTGCCGAAGGCCCCCGGGATCGTCGTGAAAAAGCTCGGCCAGCCGGTGCCGCTGTCGAATTTCATCGCGGAGGTGAAAAGCGGCAATCCGCAGCCAATGCAGACGAACACGCCGGGGCGCTTCTCGTTGTCCAGCGGGCTCGTGCCGGCGCGCTCGGTGCCTTCTTCGCGCAACACCTTGTACTGCTGCGGATCGAGTTTCTTCTTCCATTCGGCCTTGGGGAGGTCGACTTTCTCTCCGGCGGCGGGAACGCTCGTGCCATCGGCGAGCAGGGTCTTCCAGTTTTTCTGCAGGTCTTCCACGGACGGGGTTCCTTTCTTTGCGGCGGTTTGCGCATGCACCGTGTGCAAAAACGGGGCAAGCCCCACCAGCGGCACGGCGCCAAGCGATTTGATCAGGGTACGGCGGTTCATCCTGGGCTCCTTCGGTCGTCCACCGCCGTTGGTCGCGGGGGCATACGTTAAACTTACACCATGCAGAGCGGATTCACAGTGCCGGAAGAAGAAACCTTGGTCGAGGTCCGGGACCTCGATTTCGCGTACGGCGAGAACGTAATCCTGCGCGGGTTGTCGCTCAAGGTGCCGCGCGGAAAACTGGTCGCGGTGCTGGGTTCGAGCGGCAGCGGCAAGTCCACGCTGCTCAAGCTCATCGGCGGGCAGGTCAAGCCCTCCCGGGGCGAGGTGCGGGTCGGCGGGCAGGTGGTGCACAAGCTCGACGTGGCCGCGCTGTACGCGCTGCGCCGCAAGATGGGCATGATGTTCCAGACCAGCGGCCTGTTCAGCGACCTCAATGTGTTCGAGAACATCGCGTTTGCGCTGCGCGAGCACACCGACCTGCCGGAAGACCTCATCCGGCGCATGGTCCTGATGAAACTGCATGCCGTAGGGCTGCGCGGCGCGAGCCGCCTCATGCCCGGGGACCTCTCGGGCGGCATGGCCCGGCGCGTTGCGCTTGCGCGCGCCATCGCGGCCGAGCCGATGCTCGCGATGTACGACGAGCCGTTCGCCGGGCTCGACCCGATTTCGCTGAACGTGATCGCGCAACTGATTCGCAGGCTGAACGATGCGCTCGGCATGACGTCGATCGTCGTGACCTACGACGTGAGCGAAACGCTCAAGCTCGTGGACTACATCTACGTGATCGCGGACGGCCGGCTGGCGGGTGAAGGCACCCCGGATGAGCTGCTCGCCTCCGAGGATCCTTTCCTCAAGCAGTTCCTGAATGCGCTGCCCGACGGGCCGGTCAAATTCGACCTGCCGGCGCGGCCGATGGCCGAGGACCTGCGCCTTACCGGCTAGTACGCCGTAGTACGCCGGCTTCAGAGGCAGGCGAAAGTCGCGAAGCCCCGCTCGACGTTGCGCATGCCAAGGCTGACGATATGGGCGCGCTTGCCCGCGGGCGCGCAGCCTTGCTGGGCCGCATCGATCGCATGGGGCAGGCCGCTGCCGGTCTTGCGCGCGTATTCGTAGGTGACCTGGTCCGGCGCCGCGGTTTGCACGCGCACGAGGCTCGAGGGCGGAAAGAAATCACCGATGCGCGCGACCGGCTCCTTGAAGGCATGCCGGAACGGATCCGTGGGATGGGCGCACCCGATGAGCGTGGTGCAGAGCGCCAACTGGATCAGGATTTTCGTTTGCATATCGGTTCGCCCCGCAGCGGTGCTCGCGTCCTCGGATGGCGAACAATATACGACAATGGGCGCTGGTCAAGACCGGACGCCCTCCCCAGGGATGCCAAACCGTGAACAGTGTCTATGAATCGCCGCGCCTTTCCGATATCGACTCGGTCAATCCGGACGTCGCGGCGAAGGCCACCCGCATCGTCTTCAACACGTCGGACGGCACCGGCCACGTAAGCTGCGCCTTCGGCAACGAAGTGCTCCCGCAACTCTTCCAGGCCCTGCTCGAGACCCGGCATCCGGGCATCCTTCGCCTGCTGGAGGCGGCAAAAACGCGCGACGCATGAAAAAGGGCAACGGCGCCGCGCTCGCGGCGCTGAGCGTCACTTCGATCGCATCGTGGGGCCCGCTTTACTACGCGTTCTCGGTGCTGATGAAGCCGATGCAGGCCGAGCTCGGCTGGGGCCGCGACCTGCTTGTGGGCGGCCACGCCGTCGCGCTGCTTGTCTGGGGACTCGCGGCGTATCCCGCCGGCAAGCTCATCGACCGGCATGGCGGCCGGCTCATGATGTCGATCGGCTCCCTGCTCGCGACCATTGCGTTCGCGCTTCTCGCGTACGTGGATTCGGTCGCGATGTACTACGCCGCGTGGATCACCGCCGGCGTGGCGATGGCGCTGTGCCTCTACGAAGCGGCCTTCACGGTCCTCACCATTGCCTACCGCGAACGCAGCCGCTGGGCGATCACCGTGCTCACGCTGGCGGGCGGGTTCGCAAGCACGGTCTTCTGGCCGGTGACGCAATGGCTGGTCGATGCCAACGGCTGGCGACACGCGGTGCTCACCCTGGCCGCGGTGCAATTTCTCGTGTGCCTGCCGCTGCACGCGCTCGCGCTCCCGGGGGCGGCGCCGCGATTGCCGGTGGAGGTGACGGCCGGCAAGAAAGCGCCCTCCGGGCACGCCTGGCTGCGCTCGCCGGTCTTCTGGCTGCTCGCGGTGTCGTTCACCGCCAATTCCTTCGTGACTGCCGCGGTCTCGGTGCACGTCATAGCGCTCCTCGACGAACGCGGGCTCTCCGCATCCGATGCCGTCTGGCTGGGCGCGCTGATCGGCCCGATGCAGGTCACCGGCCGCCTGCTGGAGTTCTTTTTCGGCAAACGCCTGCCTGCCGCGGGCGTGGGAACCGTCACCGTGCTGCTGCTGCCGGCTTCGCTGGTGATGCTGCTCATGGCCGGCGCTTCGATCCCGATCCTGCTGGGATTCGTGATCGTTTATGGCGCGGGGCTCGGGCTCTACACGATCGTGCGGGCCACGACACCCGCGGAACTCTTCGGCCGCGAGAATTTCGGCGCGCTGAACGGGGCGCTCGCCGCGCCGTCGCTCTTCGCGCGGGCCGCCGGTCCCATCGGCGCTTCGTTCGTGGTTACGGCCCATGGCGGCTATTCGGCGGCGCTCTGGATGCTGCTGGGCGTCACGATCGCGGGCGCGCTGGCCTACTGGGTCGCCGTGGCCTTGAAGGCCTGAGGCCGTGCGTCGTCCCGCCTCGGCCATTGCGCGTTCGGCCTTGAGGTATTCGCTGACCTTCGTCTTCATCGTGGTCGTGCTGATTGGCGGCTCGCGCGTCTACAAGGAGTACGAGGACTACCGGCGTGCGCAAGGGGAACTCGTCACGCTGAAAGACGGCCGGCAGTCGCTCGAAGCGCAGTTCGTCAAGCTGCAGGTCGAATTCGAAGCGCGCATCGCCGGGCTCAAGGCCGCGCCAGTCAATGTGCTTGCAGCGCGCATAGCTTCCATCGACGAAGAGGTCCGGCGCCTCAACGCAGAGAAAGTCACAGGCCTGGCGCGACTTGGGTTGCCGTTGGCTTCCGGGTTCGTCGAAGGCATCCGCACTGACGCTAGGATCAAGCTGTTGCTCCAGGAGCGCGAATACCTCGACCGGTTGCGCTCGACGCTCGAGACGATCCAGAAGGAATCCGTCCACTTGGAAACGCTTCGACAGAAGCACGTCGCGGCCTACGCCAGGCTGAAACAAAATGAGCGCGAGCGCGCCGAAATCCTACGCGAGCATCCGCTGCTTTCGCGCTTCCCTGGCTCGCCACCTCACCGGAAACTGCAGGACCTCGAGGAGGCCTACGGCTACCTCTACGATGCAAGCGCTGCCGCCCACCGCGACTATGAGGAGCAGCGAAAGGTCCTCGAGTCGTTAAAGGACGCGAAGGAACAGCTCAAGGCGCGCACAGTTCAGCTCGGCGAAGTCCTGCGTCCGCTGGTACAAAGAATCGACGACAACGAGAAGCTGCTGCTCGGCAATTGGGCAAGCAATGGGTGGGGCCTCGCGAAGGAGGCTTTCCCAAAGGCGCTCGCGATCCTCCTGGGGATCCTGCTGCTGCCGGTAGCGATCAAGGCGCTCCTGTATTTCGTGCTGGCGCCGATTGCAGCGCGCAGGGCGCCGGTGAGCGTGCTGCCGGGCGGTTCGGGCGTGGTCGAGACGGCTTCGCCCGCAGGCTCGGCGCGGTCGGTCGAGGTTGCAATCGAAGGGGACGAAGAATTGCTGGTGCATCCGGCTTACCTGCAGAGCTCGCCGGCCGGGGCATCGAAGGACACCAAGTGGCTGCTCGACTGGGCGTATCCCCTCAGCAGCCTCGCGGCCGGCATGGTCGCGCTGATCCGCATGCGCGCGGGCAAGCCGGAGATCGTGGTGATCTCGGCCACGCGCGATCCGCTGGACGAAGTCGGGATGCTGCGCGTGCCGGCGGGATCGGCGGTCGTACTGCATCCGCGCAACCTCGTCGCAGTCGCTTACGGCAGGCAAACGCCGCTGAAGATCACCACGCGCTGGCGCGTTGGGAGCCTGCATGCATGGCTGACGCTCCAGCTCCGGTACGTCGTGTTCCACGGCCCGGCGCGGCTCGTCGTCAAGGGATGCCGTGGCGTTCGTGTGGAAAAGGCCGGAGGAGGGCGCAGGATCGACCCGGCGGCCACGATCGGCTTCAGCGCGAACCTCGCGTACTCCACGGCCCGCTCCGATACGTTCGCGGCCTATCTCATGGGCGAGCAGCCTTTGTTCGTCGACAGCTTTGCCGGGAGCGACGGCGCCTGCATCTACGAAGAAACGCTGCGCGCCGATGCTCGAACCGGCCTCTTCGGGCGGGGGCTCGAAGGATTCTCTGACGCGATGCTCAAGGCCTTCGGCCTCTGAGCCGCAACCGGCGTTGTGTGGCGCGGTTGCACCGTTCGCAAGCCTCACTCAGGACTCGGGCGTGCGCGAGGTCGCGATCCTCGGGGCTTTGGCGTCCTGCGAGGTCTTCATCGAGGCCTTGAGCATCGCGAGCGCGGTCGCCGGGTCGTCTGCAAAGCGAAACAGCGCGAGATCCCCGGCGCTGATCATGCCGTGGCGCGCGAGCGCCTCGAAGTTGATGATTTCGTTCCAGTACGAAGTCCCGTACAGGATGATCGGGATCGAGCGGTCGAGCTTGCCGGTCTGCACCAGCGTGAGCATTTCCATGAGCTCGTCGAGCGTGCCGAACCCGCCGGGGAAGACCACCAGCGCGCGCGCGAGGTGCGCGAACCAGAGCTTGCGCATGAAGAAGTAGTGGAACTCGAAGCACAGCCCCGGCGAGATCCACGGGTTCGGCTTCTGCTCGAAGGGCAACCCGATGTTGAGGCCCACCGTGCGGCCGCCGGCCTCGGTCGCGCCGCGGTTGGCCGCTTCCATGATGCCCGGGCCGCCGCCCGAGCAGACGATGTGCTTGCGGACATCGTGCGCAAGGCTGAGCGACCACTCGGTGACCAGCCGCGCAAGCTCGCGCGCGTCCTCGTAATACCGCCCGAGCGGGCCGCCCTCGTGGATGCGCGCGGAGCCGAAGAACACCACCGTGTCCTGGATGCGCTCCCTCTGGAAAGCCTCGAGCGGCGAGAGGTATTCGGCGAGGATGCGCAAGGGGCGCGCTTCCTCGCTGTCCATGAAGCGCGCGTTCTTGTAGGCGAGCGGGTTGTCGTCTTCGGTGTCGGCCATGGCATAAGCTCCGTTGGCGGGGCTGCCGGCGATTCTAGGGCAGCGAATTTCGGCTGGCTGTAGGGCTTTGGCCTACCCCGCAATCGGGGTCGTTCATTTCTTCTTCGGGTGCTCGGGCTTTTCGTACTGGACGAGCATTGCGACCTTGCGCTCGAAAGGGTCGCGGCGCACAAGCATCCTGATCTGCGGCCTGGTCACGAGGTTGTAGTGGCGGATCTCGTCGAGCTTCTCGGCGATGGCCCAGGCGCCTTCGGTGCCGGTGACCCAGTCCTCGAGCCTGGCGCGGCGCAGGTCGTAGGGCACCGAGTATTCGCGCAGCGACTTGTCATCGCGCCGGTTGGAGTACTCGTGCATGTACGAGAGCGCCAGCTCGCGCAGGCTGCGGTAGATCGGGTCGCGCCAGCGCAGGTCCGGGCCGTTGGTCTTGGAGATGCAGCCCCAGTGGCCCTTGCGCCTGAAGAGGGCGACGACGTGGTCCGAGTCGTCGCGCGCGCGCAGGTCGAGCAGGAGCGGCGGCTCGCCGTGCACCCACAGCGCGGCGGCCGCGATCAACGCGCCCTCGATGCAATGCGCGACCTTGTCCCTCAGCGCCATGCGCACCGTCGCGCACGAATCGCCCTCGAGCTCGAAATTCTGCTGCATGTCGAGCAGGTAGGCCTGGATTTTTTCCGGCGAGGACAGCCGCCTGAGCACTGCGAACTCGGACTTGGCGAGCCTCAGGTCCGCCATGGTGGCGCGGCGCTTGTGGCGCAGGCTCGGAGGCTTCCTTGCAGGGCGCCTAGGCGGCGTGCGCACCGCTTTCGAAAGGAAACCCGAGACGGGCTTCTTCTTCGTGGAGCCGGGCATTTCAGTCGACCTTGACGTTCGCGCGCCGGATGACCGTG
>CAZZDV010000093.1:12281-14040 GCA_964652785.1 uncultured Bordetella sp. | reverse complement strand
GAAAAGGAGTTGGGAAAGTTGAAGGTGCCGACGCGAGGCGCCTCGATGGCCTGCTGCATCTGCAGGCCGAACACGTTGGCGTTCAGGAACACCTGCAGCATCGACTGGACCTGGATGTCGCCGCCCGGCGAACCCCAGGCCATGTGGAAGCTGCCGTCCTTCAGCGAAAGCGCGGGGGAGGGCGTGAGCCGCGGCCGCTTGCCCGGCGCGACGGAGCATGGATGCGTCTCGAGGAACCGGCTCTGCATGCCGCGCGTCGAGATATTGATGCCCAGGCCGTCGATCATCGGCGTGTCGTACATCGTGTCCGACGGGGTGGCCGACCAGACGTTGCCTTGCGAATCGGCAACGCAAGAGTAGATCGTGTCCGGCGCCGGCGGCGCCTTGCCCTTGCCGGGCATGAGCGATGCGAGGCTCGGCCGCGGCACGCCGGCGATCTCGCCGGGATCGGGCATGCGCCTCGAAGCTCGTTCGGGATCGATGCGGGCACGCTGCGTGGCGGCGTACTCGGCCGAAAGGAGCTGCGCAGTCGGGACTTTCATGAATTTCGGGTCGCCCACGTAGGCTTCGCGGTCCGAGAAGGAGAGATCCAACGCCTGCGCGAGCACGTGCAGGTACCTGGGCGTGTTGTGCCCGAGCGCGACGAGGTCGATGCCTTCGAGCGCTTTGAGCGTCTGGAGCAGCACGACGCCCTGGCACCAGACGTCGCATGCATGGACCTCGATGCCGTTCCAGGTCGTCGAGATGCTTTTCTCGACCGGCACTTCGAAGCCGGCGAGATCCTCGCGCGTGAGGAAGCCGCGATGCTTCTTGTGGAACGCGGCGATTTCCTCCGCGATCGCCCCTTTGTAGAAACAGTCATGCACCGCCCGCAGCTTGGCCTTGCGATCGCCGGAGGCCTGCCGCTCGGCCTCGATCATGCGTCCGATGGTGCGCGCGAGGTTCGCCTGCCTGAACCGGCTGCCCACTTGTGGCGTTTGGCCGCCCGCGCGGAAGATGGATTTGTTCTCGGCATACCGATCGATGCCCGCGGCATGCAGCTCGATACTGTCGCGCAGGATCGGATACATGTAATAGCCATCGCGCGCGAGCTGCATGGCGGGAGTGGCGGCCTGTTCGTAAGTAATCGTGCCGAAGCGGCGCAGCGCCTCGACGTGGGTCGCGGGCGCCGCGGGAACGATCTGGCGCAGGATGCCTTCGGGCACCGCATCGCCGCCCTCCGCCTTCAGGCGACCGAGGTCGGTCGACGCCGGCCAATAGCCGAGGCCTTCGAGGCTGACAACGCGGTTTTCTTCCTTCAGGTAAATGAGCGTTGGCAGCACGCCGGCGAACGACACCACGTCCGGCTGCAGGACCGTGAGCGCGATGGCCGCGGTGACGCCCGCATCGATTGCATTGCCGCCCGCATCGAGTGCGCGCATCGCGGCCGCCGTTGCCAGGTAGTGGCCGCACGAGGCCGCGTAGTGGCTGCCGGCGATCGTCGGGCGCCACGCGACGGTCGAGGCTTCCTTTTTCGTGACCTGCTTCATTGCATCTTGACGCCGGCCTGCTTCACGATCTTGGCGAACCGGGCCAGCTCCGACTGCGCATAGGCCTCGAACTGCGCGGGCGAAACGCCGTCCACCGGGTCGGCGCCGAGGTCCACCAGGCGATCGCGCACGTCCTTCTTCTGCATGGTCGCGGCGAGGGCGGCCGAAAGCTTGTTGATGACCTCACGCGGCAACCCGGGCGGGCCCCAGACGCCGTACCAGTTGCTGTG
>CAZZDV010000093.1:0-12181 GCA_964652785.1 uncultured Bordetella sp. | reverse complement strand
TGATGACCTCACGCGGCAACCCGGGCGGGCCCCAGACGCCGTACCAGTTGCTGTGGTCGAAGCCGGGCAGGCCCGATTCGGCCATCGAAGGGATGTCGGGGGCGGCGCCGGTGCGCTTCGCGGTCGTGACCGCGAGCGCGCGCAGCTTGCCGCTTTTCACGAACGGCATCGCCGAAGGCGTCGAGTCGAACATCATCTGCACCTGCCCGCCCATCACATCGGTCAGGGCGGGCGTGCTGCCCTTGTAGGGGACATGCTGCATTTCGACGCCGGCGTACAGCTTGAACTGCTCGCCTGCGAGCTGCGAAGAGGATCCGCTGCTCGAGGAGGCGAAATTCAACTTGCCGGGATTCGCCTTGGCGTAGGCGATCAGGTCCTGCACGTTGCGTACGGGGAGCGCGTTGTTGACCACGAGAAACAGCGGCACGCTGACCAGCAGCGTGATGTGCGTGAAATCCTTGATCGCGTCATAGGCCATCTTCGGAACAAGACTTGGCAGGATCACGTGGATCGAGGGATTCACCAGCAGCGTGTAGCCGTCCGGCGGCGCCTTGGCCACGAGCTCCGCACCGATCATGCCGCTGGCGCCGGCGCGATTTTCGACCACCACCGGCTGGCCGAGCGATTCGGTCAGGCGGTTGGCGACGACGCGCACGATGACATCCGTCGGGCCGCCGGGCGGGTAGGGCACGATGACCCGCACGGGCCGGTTGGGATAGTCCTGCGCCAGCGCGGGCGTCGGGAAAGACGCCACAAAAACCGCGGCGAGCACCGCGGCAAGCACTGCGGGGACCAGCCTGGGAATCCTGCGTGGCATTTTCATCTCCTTGAATTAAGCCTTGATGCGCTCGCTGCGGGGATCATAGAACGGTTTCAGCGACGGCTTCGCCTTGAAACGGGTGGATGCGATTTCTATTTCGTATGCGCCCGACAGGAGAAACCCGGGAGTGACCGGTGCATCGCCACGCACGTAACCCATGCACAGCGACCGGCCCAGCGTATGGCTGTAAGCGCCTGAAGTCACGCGCCCGACGAGCGTTCCATCGCGCCAGATCGGCTCGTTGTGATAGACAAGCGGTTCGGCGTCTTCGAGAGCGAACAGGACCAGCCGGCGGCGCGGGCCTTCGCCCTTCTGCCGCTCGAGCGCAGCGCGGCCGATGAAGTCCGCCTTCTTGCCGAAGGCGACCGCGAAGCCGAGGCCGGCCTCAAGGGGCGTGTCCTCGTCCGCGATGTCGTGGCCCCAGTGGCGGTAGCCTTTTTCCATGCGCAGCGAATTCATGGCGTGGTAGCCGGCGAGGGCCAGCCCGATTTCCTGTCCTGCGCCGGCCAGCGTCTCGTAGACGCCCGCGGCAAACTCCGTGGGCACATACAGCTCCCAGCCGAGTTCGCCTACATACGTGATCCGCGAGGCACGGACCTTGGCATACCCGAGGTCGATTTCGCGCGAGGTGCCGAAGGGGAACGCGCCGTTCGAAAGGTCCGTATCGGTCAACGACGAGAGCAGTTCACGCGAGCGCGGTCCCATGAGGCCGAGCACCGCGGAGCCCGAGGTCACATCGGTCGCGACTGCGCGCGCTTCTTCCGGGATGTTGTTCGCCAGCCACTGGAAATCGCGCCCCTGTGTCGCCGCTGCGGTGACGATCAGGTAGCGATCGGCGTCCAGCCGCGTGACGGTAAGGTCGGCCTCGATGCCGCCGCGCTCGTTCAGCCACTGCGTGTAGACGATGCGTCCCGGGGGCACGGCGACATCATTCGCGCAAATGCGGTTGAGCACGGATTCGGCGTCCTTTCCCTGCAGCATGAATTTGCCGAACGAACTCTGGTCGAAGAGCGCGACCCCTTCGCGGGTGGCGCGATGCTCGGCGGCGCTGTAGTCGAACCAGTTCTGCCGGCCATACGAATACTCGTACTTCGGCTCGACACCGGCAGGCGCAAACCAGTTGGCGCGCTCCCATCCCGCGACCTCGCCGAAGCAGGCATTGCGTTCGGCCAGGTGGCGGTGCAGGGGCGAGCGCCGCACGCCGCGCGCGGATTCGTACTGGCGGTACGGCCAGTGCATGGCGTAGAGCAGGCCGAGCGCTTCCTTGGTGCGGTCATGCAGGTACGCCGGGTTGCCCTGGAAAGGCATGAAGCGGCGAACATCCACATCCCAGAGGTCCATCGGCGCATGGCCGCGCACTATCCATTCGGCCACGGCCTTGCCCGCGCCGCCCGAGGACTGGATGCCCACCGAGTTAAAGCCGGCCGCAACGAAGAAGTTGGCGCACTCGGGGGCTTCGCCGAGGATGTAGCGGTTGTCGGGCGTGAAGCTTTCCGGGCCGTTGAAGAAGAGCTTGATGCCGGTATCGCGCAAGGCCGGAACGCGCTGGGTTGCGAGCTCGAGATACGGGAGTACATGATCCCAGTCCTCGGCCAGCTGGATATAGCCATCGGAATCCGGGATGCCGCCCATGCCCCACGGCTTGCCATGCGGCTCGAAGAACCCGAGCAGCAACTTGCCCGCGTCTTCCTTGAAATAGGTGCAGATGTCGGTCGAGCGCAGCACGGGGAGGTCGCGCGGCAGCCCGGCAATCGCCTCGGTCACGAGGTAGAAGTGCTCAGCGGCATGCAGCGGCACGTTCACGCCCGCCATGCGTCCGACCTGCCGGCCCCACAGGCCCCCGCAGTCGACAACGTATTCGGCTTCGATCTCGCCGCGCGCCGTCGTTACACCGCACACCCGTCCGGCCTTGGTCGAGATGCCGGTGACGTCGATGTGCTCGAAGATCCGCACGCCGCCGTTCTTTGCGCCCTTGGCAAGTGCGAGCGTGGTGTCGACCGGACTGGTCTGCCCGTCGCGCGGCAGGAACACCGCGCCGACGATGCCTTCGGGACTCATCATCGGCCAGCGCTTCACGGCCTGGGCCACGCTGATCTCCTCGACTTCCAATCCGCAGCAGCGCGCCATCGAGGCGCCGCGCCGCAGTTCTTCCATCCGCGCAGGATTGGTGGCCAGCGAGATCGAGCCGTTCTGCCTGAAACCGGTTTCCTGGCCGGTCTCGGCCGCAAGCGTCTGGAAGAGGTCGGTGCTGTACTTGGCGAGCTGCGTGAGGTTGTAGGTCGAGCGCAACTGGCCGACGAGACCCGCCGCGTGCCAGGTCGTGCCGCTCGTCAGAGCGTTGCGCTCGAGCAGCACCACATCTTTCCACCCCAGCTTCGCCAGGTGATAGGCGACGCTGCAGCCGACGATCCCGCCGCCGACGATGACTACCCGGGCCCGTGCTGGAAGCTCACTCATGGAGTGAAAACAGGATACCGGAGAGCTTCGGGGAGCGCCGCTCGTTGCGAACCGCTCGATGGAGTCGTTTCGCTATGCAATGTATGCTGCGCGAAACTCGAGGAGGACGAACACAGTGGGCGAAAAACTGCACGACAACGCAATCGTCGTCGATGGCCTGATCATCGCGAATTTCACGCGCGAAGTCTTCGCGGACATGCGCAAGGGTGGCCTGACCGCGGCCAACTGCACCTGCTCGGTGTGGGAGAACTTCCGCGGCAGCATGGACAATGTTGCGCGCTGGAAGAAGCACTTCAACGACAACGCCGACCTCATCACCCAGGTGTTCACCACGGCCGACATCCAACGCGCGAAGAAGGAAGGCAAGACCGGCATCATCCTCGGCTGGCAGAACCTCTCGGGCATCGAGGACCAGCTCGGCTTCCTGCAGCTGTTCAAGGAGCTCGGGGTTGGGGTCATGCAGATCGCCTACAACACGCAGAACCTCGTCGGCTGCGGCTGCTACGAGAAAAAAGACAGCGGCCTCACCGAGTTCGGGCACGAGGTGATTAGCGAAATGAATCGCGTCGGCATCCTCTGCGACCTCTCGCACGTCGGCGCGAAGACCAGCGAGGACGTGATCCTCGCCTCCAAAAAGCCGGTGGCCTACACGCACTGCCTGCCCGCCGGTTTGAAGGAGCATCCACGCAACAAGAGCGATGCGCAACTGAAGTTCATCGCCGACAAGGGCGGTTTCGTGGGCGTGACCATGTTCCCGCCTTTCCTCAAGCGCGGACCGAAGTCGACCGTCGATGACTACGTCGAGGCGATCGAGTACGTGATCGGCATCGCGGGCGAGGACCAGGTCGGCATCGGCACCGACTTTACGCAGGGCTACGGGCAGGAATTCTTCGACTGGATCACGCACGACAAGGGCTACGCGAGAAAGCTCACCGACTTCGGCGAGGTGATCAACCCGGAGGGGATCCGCACCATCGGCGAATTCCCCAACCTGACCGCGACGATGGAAAAACGCGGCTGGAAAGAAGCGCGCATCCGCAAGATCATCGGCGAGAACTGGGTGCGCGTCCTCAAAGACGTCTGGGGCGCCTGATCGCCATGGCCAAGCCCGCGCTGGACATCCAGGTCGACGAGGACACCGGCGAGTGGCGCGTCGACGGCATGCCGATGATCCTCGTGCCCCGCCATTTCCTGGTGAACAACCATGTGGCCTCCGAGAAGGCGATGGGCGTGGAGGCCTACGCGAAGCACCTGCACGAGGCCGGCTACAAATCGGCATGGCAATGGTGCGAGAAGGAATCCGCGCGCCATGGACTCCTGGGCCTCGACGTCTTCCACCACTACCTGAAGCGGCTCTCGCAGCGCGGCTGGGCGCAATTCAAGGTGGAGTCCGTGGACGAAGCGACCGGCAACGCGCGCATCCACGTGAGCCATTCGGTCTTCGTGTCCGAGTACGGCAAGGAGGCCGGACGCAAGGTGTGCTACATGTTCCTCGGCTGGCTGGTCGGGTCCCTGGAGTATGTCGGCCACGCGACCGGCCGGAACTACAAGCTGCAGGCTGCGGAAGTTGCCTGTGGTTCCGACGGCGCGCATGGCGGCTGCGTGCTCGAGGTTACGCCGGCCCAATGACGCAATGAGAAATCCAGAGACGTCCCAATCGGTCCTGCGAACCTTTCTCTTTGCGCCCGGCAACCATCCGCGCAGGGTGGAGAAAGCGCTCATGCCCGGCGCAGACGCGGTGATCCTCGATCTGGAAGACGCGGTGGCAATCGGCGAAAAAGCAGCGACGCGAAAAGCCGTAGTCGAAGCGCTGTCGACGCCGCGCGCCGCAAATGCCCCGAAGGGCTACATCCGCGTCAATGCCATCGGCACGCAGTGGTGCTTCGGCGACCTGCTCGAGGTTGTCCGCCCCGGCGTGGACGGCATCCTGCTGCCGAAAGTCGAGTCGGCCGCGGACTTGCGCACCATCGACTGGCTAATCACCAATCTCGAGCGCGAACGCGGCCTCCCACCCGGCGGCATCGATCTCATGCCGATCATCGAGACGGCCGCGGGGTTCTCGCGGCTGGACCGAATCTTCGGCGCCCGCTCGCTCAAGGACTATGGCGGTCCATGGCGAGTCAAGCGCATGGCCTTTGGGGCCGCGGATTTCACGCACGATGTCGGCATGACCTGGACGCCAGGCGAAGAAGAACTCTCGTCACTGCGGGTCAACCTCGTCGTCGCTTCACGCGCCGCGGGCATCGAGCCGCCGATCGATACGGTATGGGTGCACTTGAAAGATGCAGATGGTTTGCGCACTTCCGTGGTGCGCAGCAAGCAATTGGGTTTCCAGGGGCGCCTCTGCATCCATCCCGACCAGGTCACGGTCGTGAACGAGATCTTTACGCCGACCCAGGCCGAGGCGGAACGCTCACAGAAGATCGTCGATGCCTTCAAGGCCGCGGAATCCTCGGGACTTGCAGCCATTCAGGTCGACGGCGCGTTTGTCGACTACCCGGTGTATCACCGCGCCGAGCGCATCCTCGCGACGCTGGCTGCGATTCGCGCGAAGCAGATGCCAAGATGAAAAATCTTTCCGTTAAGCCGGAGATCGTCGTGCCAGAAACATTGCCCATCCCGAAAGCGCTTGCGCAACGCCTGAACCGGCATGCCGAACGCCTCGGGAAGACGCCCCGGAGCATCGCTGTCGAGGCTATCGAAAAGGCCCTCGACTACGACGCTTGGCTGTTGAAGGAACTCGATCGCGCCGATGCCGAAATCGAGCGTGGTGAACTGGTCGCGGGCAGAGTCGTCAAAGCCCGGGCGAGAGCCATCCTGAAAAAGCATGGCGGCGCGCAAGCCGCATAAATGGACGCTCGTCGCCGAGCGTCAGTTCCTCAAAAAACTCGATTGGATCGCCAGGGAAAATCCTGTTGCCGCCCCCCGGCTCATCGCCCGGTTCCTGCGACAAGAGCAGGACGATGCGTTCACGCGTTAGATGCAGCGAGCGGCGCGACGCGGATAAATACTGCCATTTTCGCGACTTCATCCGCGCCAGGCTTGGCATTCCGGACGAAATGCTGCCATTGGCCTGGTCCGCTACTCGTCGATGAACCTCGGCCACTCGTCATCGCGCCTGCTGGAGATCAACCGGGACTGGTGAAAGAGGCCGGCATTCCGCTGGAATAGCCCGCGGCCGCAGTCGCTGCTACCTGGTGGTCTGCACGCGTCCGATCCGTCCCGCCACCGCGCGTACCTGGCGCGGGCTCGCCAGCCACATCGCAATCGCGGAAAAAATGCAGCAGCCGAGCGCAACGCTGAACGCCGCCACATAGTTTCCGGTGGCGTCGTAGAGCGCGCCCGTGGCCCACGGCCCCAGCGCTCCTCCGAGCATCGACATCCCGGACAGGGTTCCGAAGATGGCGCCGTATTGCCGGCCCTGGAAGATCTCGGCGGGGATGGCGCCGAAGACCGACGTCAGCCCGTAGCCGAGCAGCCCTTGCGAAATGACCATGAACCAGAGCAGCGCCGGATTCGGCGCAACGTACATCAGCAGCAGTGCCGTGTAGCTCAGCGCAAAGCCGGCGCAACCCACGGTCCAGACCCACTCGCGCCCGATGCGATCGGAAATGTGTCCGAGCGCGATCTGGCCGGGGATCGCGATGAAGCTCACAAATCCAAGAGCCCAGGCGGCGTGCGAAGCCGTGAATCCGGCATCGACCAGGTACCGCGTCTGGTGCACCTGCACCGAATACCACGCGAACATGCCGGACGCGTACGCGGCCGCGATCCACCAGAAACGCGCTGTCCGGCCGGCGCGCGCGAGTGTCCAGTCGATTGCGACCCAGGCCTTGTCGACGACGTTGTCGGGCGCGCGGCTGCCATGCGCGGTGTTCGCGGTCGGATCGCCATCCGGCCCCGTGCCGACATCCTCGGGCCGCCGCTTGACCAGCAAGTTGAGTGGTACGAGCAGCACCAGCACCAGTACACCCATCGCGATGCTCGCGGCCCGCCAGCCGGCACGGTCGATAACGGCCTGGAGTACCGGCAGCAGCACGATGGAGCCGATGCCGACACCGGAGAACGCGATGCTCATCGCCAGTCCGCGCCGGCGCACGAACCAGTTCGGCAGGAACAGCGATTGCCCGGTATACCCAAGGCACATGCTGCCCGCGCCGACCATCACGCCGAGCCCGAGATAGAGCTGCCACGGATGGGTGACGTTCGCGCCCAGCAGCATGCCGGCGCCGGTCAGGCCTACTCCAAGCTGGATCGTGACACGCGGACCGTAGCGGTCCATCAAGCGGCCCAGCAGCGGACCGAGGAAAGCCGCTACCAGGAATCCGAACGAGAACGCGCCCGCCGTGACGCCGCGCTCCCATCCGAATTCGTCGAGGATCGGCGGAAAGAACAGTGAGAACGCGGTGCGGGCGTTGACGCCGACACCCATTGTGACGAAGGCCACCGCGACGATGAGCCAGCCGTAGAAGAACGGCGGCCGGCGCGCGATCATGCTAGCGCATCAGCTCGAACGGCCCGCCTTTTTCGATCGCGCGCTTGTACGAGGGCATCGCGTGGATGCGCTCCAGGAACCCCATGAGCTTGGGGCGCGTCCTGTCGAGGCCGCCGCGCGCATTTGCCGCTTCCACCGGGAAACTCATCTGGATGTCGGCCGCGGTGAATTCGCCGCCGGCGAACCACGTCGTCTTCTGCAATTCGCTTTCCATATAGTCGAGCTGCGCCTTGATGTTCGGCTCGATGAAGCCGGCCTTGACTTTGCTTGCGATGCCCTTGGCGACCGGCTTGATGAAAAAAGGCATCGGCGCGGTTTCGAGACGCCCGAAGATCAGTTTCATCACCAGCGGCAGCATGGCCGAGCCTTCGGCGAAGTGCAGCCAGTAGGTGTAGCGGATTTTCTCGGGCGTCCCGGCCGACGGCACCAGGCGCCCTTTGCCGTAGCGCTCGACGAGGTATTCCATGATCGCGCCGGATTCGGCAATCGTGAGATCGCCATCCGTGATGACCGGCGACTTGCCCAGCGGGTGCACGGCTTTCAGTTCCGGCGGGGCGAGCATCGTGGCCGGGTCGCGCTGGTAGCGCTTGATCTCGTATTCGGCGCCGAGCTCCTCGAGCAGCCAGAGCACGCGCTGCGAGCGGGAGTTGTTGAGGTGGTGGACGACGATCATCGAGCGGCTCCTTTGCGGCTTCGGGCAGTGATAGACTTGGAATCAGATTATCTGATAAAGGCGTGGACAATGCGCGACAAAACGATTTCGGCGACCGAGGCGGCCCGCAGCTTCTCCGAAGTGCTCAACCAGGTTCAGTACCGCGACACTTCGTTTTCGATCGAACGCGGTAAAAAAATCGTTGCGCGGCTGGTCCCGGCGGCGTTGCCCGAGGGACTTGCGCTTGCGGAGCTGAACCACCTGGTCGCCAATCTGCCCCCTCTCGCCCCGGCCGAAGCGGGCCGGTGGAGGTCAGAGATCGAGACGATCAGAAAACCCAGGCGGCCGCAGACGCGCAAATGGGACTGATCCTCGACACCGACATTCTGATCCGGGCTGAGAAGGCGGGCACAACGGATTTCACTCGCTGGGCCGGTCACGGCGACGCTTACATCAGTGCGATTACCTGCTCCGAACTGCTGGTTGGCGTGCATCGAGCCAACACGCCGGCGCGTCGCGCCCGGCGTTCGGCTTACGTCGAGTCTTTGCTCGCGGGCCTGCCCGTGCTCGCATTCGACGCGATAGTCGCGCGCACGCATGCGAGACTGCTCGGTGCGCTCGCGCGCAACGTCACGGTCGGCGCGCATGACCTGATCATCGGAGCGACTGCGCTCGCGCACGGATTCGCGTTGCTGACCGCCAATGTCGCCGATTTCGCCCGCATGCCCGGGGTCGTTGTCGTCGCGTTCGAATAGGAGAACCTGCAACATGCCACGCAACGATGAACCCGTCCGCTACATGGAGCGGACACGCGACTACTACCGCGCGATCGGCTACGACAAGGACTATGTCTGGGCCACTTACGCCGACGTGCCCTTTTCAAGACTGAACAAGCCATTGCGCGATGCACGCATCGGCCTCGTGACCACCGCGCATCCGCCGGACAAGTCCAACCACGACGCGAAGGGCATTCGTCATGTCTGGTCGGGCTGCATCGATCCGCTCCCGGTCCTGAACACCGACAACCTCGCGTGGGACAGGGAATCGACGCATACCGAGGATCGCGAGACCTTCATGCCGATCGAGGCGCTCACCGCAATGAAGAACGCCGGCATCATCGGCGGGATTACGGAGCGCTTCCATGGCGCGCCGACCGGCTACAGCCAGCGCAAGACGATCGAAGTCGACGCGCCCGAAATCCTCAAGCGCCTGCGGGAGGACGGCGCCGAGGCGGTCCTGCTCACTGCGCTTTGACCAGTCTGTCACCAGACCGTGAGTCTGGTTTCCCGGCACCTCGAGGCCAATGGGCTGCCCACCGTCATGGTCGGTTCCGCGCGCGACGTGGTGGAGCATTGTGGGGTGCCCCGGTTCCTGTTCAACGATTTCCCGCTCGGCAATCCGTGCGGCCATCCGTGGCGGGCGGACATGCAGCGCGAAGTCGTTGAGACCGCTCTCGGTTTGCTGGAGACTGCAACGGGGCCGCGCACCACCGTGGTTTCGCGCTTCGCATGGAAAGACGATCCAGAGTGGCGCGAGCGGTACGGGCGAGTCGATTCAGCCGAGCGCGAGCGGCTCATCGCGGTTGGCGAAGCACGGCGCAGGAGACAGCAGGAACTGAAGCATGGAAAAGGGTGATGGCAGCATTTCACCTTGTACCCTAGGCAGGATGCGGGGTTGATTCTAAAAATGGCAGCATTGACCGGGAGACGGGCATGAACGACATGGTGACGAACCTGAAGAAGGAAGGCGGCGGCTGGCTAGAGGCCGCGCAGGCAATCCAGCCCGATACGGTGGCGCTGCGGCGCGCGATCCATGCGGAGCCGGAACTGGGACTGCAGACGCCGAAGACGCTCGCCAAGGTGCAGGTCGCGCTGGCTGGATTGCCGCTCGAATGGAAGACCGGCACTTCGACCACCGGCGCGATTGCAATCCTCCGGGGTGCGAAACCCGGACGCACGGTGCTCTTGCGAGGCGACATGGACGCGCTGCCGATGCCCGAGGACACGGGCCTGCCCTTCAGGTCCAAGGTGGACAACATCATGCACGCCTGCGGTCACGACACGCATACCGCCATGCTGGCCTCGGCCGCGCGCATCCTGTGCGCGCGGCGAGAGTCGCTTGCGGGCACCGTGCTCTTCATGTTCCAGCCCGGCGAGGAGGGGTTTCACGGCGCGCGCTTCATGATTGACGACGGGCTTCTGGACAATCCCGCGCCGGAGGCGGCCTTTGCGCTGCACATCATGCCGAATGCGCCGGCCGGCAGCTTCGGCGCCAAGGCAGGGCCGATGATGGCCTCGGCCGACAAGCTGATCGTGCGCGTAGTCGGCCGCGGCGGGCATGCCTCGATGCCGCACCATGCGATCGACCCGGTGCCGGTCGCCTGCGAGATCGTGACGGCGCTGCAGACCTTCATCACGCGGCGCGTCGACATCTTCGACCCGGCCGTGATCACCGTGGCCAAGATCGACAGCGGCTCGACGAACAACGTGATCCCGGAGTCGGCCAACTTGTTGGGCACGATCCGGACGCTCTCCGAAGAGACGCGCGACCTGGTGCATGCCGGGATCAAGCGCGTGGCGACAAACGTTGCCCAGGCGCACGAGTGCGAAGCCGAAGTGGAAATCGTGCGCGGCTTTCCGGTCACCGTGTGCGACGCGAAAGCGGTCGGTGTCGCGCAGAATGCGATCGGCGATCTCTTCGGCGCCCAGGCCTGGCAGACGATGACCTCGCCAGTCATGGGCGCGGAGGACTTCTCCTACGTGCTGCAGCGCGTGCCGGGCGTGATGGTGTTCCTCGGCGTGTGCCCGGAGGGCCAGCTATGGAAGAGCGCCTGCCCCTGCCACTCGAACAAGATGGTGCTCAATGAGGCGATGCTCGCCAGGGGTGTGGCCGCGCATTGCGCGATCGCGGAGCGGTTTCTCACGCGCGGGTTCGACTAAGCGTGCGCCTTGGCCGGCTATCGGTTGCTTATCCTGCTTGATCCTGGGCCGACGTCAATCGCAGCATGAGCGTCATCGGACGCGTTGGCGCCGCCTGAAAACCATAACGCTCGTAGAACTGCTTTGCCTTGTCGTTGAGCGCATGCACCAGAAGGGCCCGGACACCCGCGTTTCGAGATACGGCCACCGCCCGGTTGACCGCATCCTGAAGCAGGGACGCGCCGAGGTGCCGCCCTTGGGCCCGGCGGTCGACCGCGAGACGGGCGAGCACCATGACCGGGACCGGATCCGGCATGTTGCGTCGTATGCCGCCTGTCGCCAGCTGGTGCGCCACGGCGCCGGCCGCCATCGCGTAGTAGCCGCAGACGCGACGGTCCTGATCCGCGACCACGAACGTGCGACTCGCCCCGCTCGACTGGTTGGCCAGAGCCCTGCGCTTCACCCAGTCGTCGAGCACCGGCTCGCCGCATTCGAAGTCTTCCAGCAGATGCAATGCCGACAAGGGCTCCGGTGGGCCGAACTGCAGGGTCAGGTCTTCGCGGATTTCTTGCGCCACACCGGCTTGACCGCCATCAGACGTTCGAGCCCCGGATCGTGCGCGGGCGGCGCGTCGAGCAGCTTGGTGAACTCGCGGAATCTGCTTGCATCCAGGTTGAAAAAGACCTGGTCGAGCAGTACCGCCTGGGCCTTGTCACAGGCGGCTTCGAGCATGAAGTCCGAGCGGTTCTTGCCCAGCAGCGTGGCGGCCCGGTCGATCAGGTCCCGCTGCCCGGGCAGCGCCCGCAGGTTGATGGCGGCATCACGCATTGCAGTCTCCA
>CAZZDV010000092.1:6010-14045 GCA_964652785.1 uncultured Bordetella sp. | reverse complement strand
AACCTGCCGGCCACGGGCCTCAACGGCTTCAACCCGGGCACCTTCTCGCTGCTGCTGTTCAACAACGCGTTCTCGCGGATCATCAGCGCAGAAATCACGGCCATGGAGGCCGACGGCAAAGGCAAGACAGTCTCCAGCCCGCGCGTGCTCACCTCGGACGGCGTCGAGGCGGTGATCGAGCAAGGCACGGAGATCCCGTACCAGCAGGCGTCATCCTCGGGCGCGACTTCGGTCTCGTTCCGCAAGGCCAACCTCGCGCTGAAGGTCAAGCCGCAGATCACTCCCGAAGGCAACGTGATCATGGATCTCGACGTCAACAAGGACGAGCCAGGCGCGACTACGACCGCGGGCGTGCAGATCAGCACCAAGCACGTAAAGACCTCCGCGCTGGTGGAAAACGGCGGCACGGTGGTGATCGGCGGAATCTACGAGGAAACCGAGCGCCAGGACCTGACGCGCGTGCCCTTCTTCGGCGAGCTCCCGTACATCGGCTTCTTCTTCAGGAACAACCAACGCTCGACCCGCAAGACCGAGCTGCTGATCTTCATCACGCCGCGCGTCGTCAGTGAACGCCTGACGGTGCGATAGAAGGGGAAACGGGGGAACCTCGGTTCCCTTGTTCCTCTGTCGCGGGCGGTTGCTGCAACGAAGTCAGGATCTCTGACTTGAGGCCGGACCCGCCCGGCCTCTGTTTTTTGTGCCCGTACTTCGCGCTGCGCGGCGCGCATGGGGCCACAGTTACAATGTCGCCGTGAAAGACGGGGTCCACTGCAATATTTTTCTCGTCGGCCTGATGGGCGCTGGCAAGACGACGGTCGCCCGCATGCTCGCCACGCGCCTGAACCGCACGTTCATCGATTCGGACCACGAACTCGAGAGCCGCTGCGGCGTCAAGGTGCCGGTGATTTTCGAGATCGAGGGAGAGGCGGGGTTTCGCGCCCGGGAAGCCGCCATCCTCGATGAGCTCACGGAGCGGCCGGGAATCGTGCTGGCGACCGGCGGGGGCGCGATCCTGCGCGCGGAGAACCGCCACCGGCTGAGCGCCCGGGGCCTCGTGATCTACCTGCGGGCGCAACCGCACGACCTTTACATGCGTACCCGCCATGACAAGAACCGACCTTTACTCATGACACCGGATCCCCAAGCGCGCCTCGAAGAGCTGTTTGCGCAGCGCGACCCGCTTTATCGCGAGGTTGCAGACCTGGTCGTCGATACCGGGCGGCAGGGCGTGCAGATGCTGGTCAAGCAAGTCCTCTTCACACTGGCGCAGCGATGGCAAGTATCCGCGTAGCGCTCGGCGAGCGCTCTTACGACATCGAGGTTGGCGCCGGGTTGGTCGGCGATTCCGCGAAGTATCGCCCGCACCTTGCGGGGCGCAAGGCCGCGCTGGTCACGAGCACGGTGATCGCGCCGTTATACCTCGAGCGCGTAGCACGGGCGTTGCGCGATGCGGGCGCCGAGGTCATCGAGGTCGTGCTGCCGGATGGCGAGGAGCACAAGACCTGGCAGACCCTCAACCAGGTCTTTGACGCGCTGCTGTCCGCACATTGCGACCGCCACACGACGATCGTCGCGCTTGGGGGCGGCGTCGTGGGCGACGTGGCGGGCTTCGCTGCCGCGGTCTACCAGCGCGGCATCCCGTTCATCCAGGTACCGACGACTTTGCTCGCGCAGGTCGATTCCTCGGTCGGCGGCAAGACCGCGGTCAACCACCCGCTCGGCAAGAACATGGTCGGCGCCTTCCACCAGCCGAAGACCGTGCTTGCGGATGTCCAGACGCTCGAAACGCTCCCCGAGCGGGAGCTGCGCGCCGGCCTCGCGGAGGTCATCAAGCACGGCGTGATTCGCGACCCAGTGTTTTTCGACTGGCTTGAAGCAAACCTCGACCGACTGCTGCGGCGCGAGCCCGACGCCCTGATCCACGCCGTCGTGCGCAGCTGCGAGATCAAGGCCGAAGTGGTCGGCCAGGACGAGCGGGAGACCGGCCTGCGCGCGATCCTGAACTTTGGCCACACCTTCGGCCATGCGATCGAATCGGGCCTTGGCTACGGCGAATGGGTCCACGGTGAAGCGGTTGGCGCCGGCATGGTCATGGCGGCAGACCTTTCGGCGCGGACCGGCATGATCACCAGCGCAGAGGCGGCCCGGATCCGCGACCTGGTCGGCCGCGCCGGATTGCCGGTCAAGGGCCCGGCCAGCCTCTCGGCGACCCGATACCTGGACCTGATGGCTGTGGACAAGAAGGCGGCTGCTGGCAAAATCCGCTTCGTCCTGCTCGACAAGCTCGGTTCGGCGACGGTCAGGGGCGACATCCCCGGCAGCGCGGTCCGGGATACATTGAGCGCCTGTACCGCCACCTAGCCCGTGCCCCATGCGGGGCCTAAGCCCTTGATGCCGCAGGCTTCGGAGGGTATATTCGTCAGTTCGCCCAAATTTTTTGTGCGGGGCCGCATCCCCTTGCCGGCCGGTTATAAATTCCGAGGTTCGCCGTGCCACACGCTCACCCGCCCGCCAGACAGGGTCTATACAACCCGGCCAACGAACATGACGCCTGCGGCGTCGGCTTTGTGGCGAATATCAAGGGCAAGAAGAGCCATGCGATCGTCGAGCAAGGCCTCACGATCCTCAAGAACCTGACCCACCGTGGTGCAGTCGGCGCGGATCCGCTGGCCGGGGACGGCGCAGGCATCCTCCTGCAGATCCCGGATCGTTTCCTGCGCCAGGAGATGGCGAAGCAGAAAGTCACGCTCCCGCCCGTGGGCGAGTACGGCGTCGGCATGGTGTTCCTGCCGCAGGAACCGGCGTCGCGCCTTGCGTGCGAGTACGAAATTGAGCGCGCAATAAAGGACGAGGGCCAGGTGCTGCTTGGCTGGCGTGACGTGCCCTGCGACAACGCTGGCCTTGGCGAATCGGTCAAGCGCATCGAGCCCAGGATCCGCCAGGTCTTCATCGGCCGCGGTGCGGGCGTGACGGTCACCGACGCGCTCGAAAGAAAGCTCTACATCATCCGCAAGTCCTCGGGCCATGCGATCCAGGCGCTCAAACTCCTGCACGGCAAGGAGTTCTACGTGCCCTCGATGTCGGCGAGGACGATCGTCTACAAGGGCATGCTGCTCGCGGGGCAGGTCGGCGCGTACTACAAGGACCTGCAGGACGAGCGCTGCGTTTCGGCGCTTGCGCTCGTGCACCAGCGCTTCTCGACCAACACTTTCCCGACGTGGGACCTCGCGCATCCGTTCCGGCTGATCGCGCACAACGGCGAGATCAACACGCTGCGCGGCAACGTCAACTGGATCCGTGCAAGGCAGGGCGCGATCTCCTCCCCGATCCTCGGCAAGGACCTGGCCAAGCTCTGGCCGCTGATCTATGACGGCCAGTCGGACTCGGCGTCCTTCGACAACGCCCTCGAATTGCTGCTCATGTCCGGCTACTCGGTCGCGCACTCGATGATGATGATGATCCCGGAGGCGTGGGAAGGCCACACGTTCATGGATCCGAGCCGCCGCGCGTTCTACGAGTACCACGCCGCGATGATGGAGCCTTGGGACGGCCCCGCCGCAATCGCGTTTACCGACGGGCGCCAGATCGGCGCGACGCTCGATCGCAACGGCCTGCGGCCCGCGCGCTACATCGTGACCGACGACGACCTCGTGATCATGGGCTCCGAATGCGGCTGCCTGTCGATCCCGGAAGAGAGGATCATCAAGAAGTGGCGCCTGCAGCCCGGCAAGATGTTCCTCGTCGACCTCGAGAAGGGCCGCATCATCGACGACAAGGAGATCAAGGACACGCTCTCCGCCGCCAAGCCGTACCGCGAGTGGATCGATCGCATCCGCATCCGCCTCGATGACGTCGAGACCGACAAGCAGCAGCCCGAGCGTTCCGCGGTGCCGCTGCTCGACCGCCAGCAGGCCTTCGCGTACACGCAGGAAGACCTCAAGTTCATCATGGCGCCGATGGCCGCCAACGGCGAGGAGCCCATCGGCTCGATGGGCAACGATTCGCCGATGGCGGTGCTCTCGAACAAGCACAAGACGCTGTACCATTATTTCAAGCAGCTCTTCGCGCAGGTGACCAACCCGCCGATCGACCCGATCCGCGAGGAGCTGGTCACTTCGCTCGTCTCGTTCATCGGCCCCAAGCCGAACCTGCTCGGCATCGACGAGATGAACCCGCCGATCCGCCTCGAAGTCTCGCAGCCGGTGCTCGACTTCTACGAGATGGAGAAGATCCGCCACATCGAGCGCTACACCGAAGGCAAGTTCCGCTCGCACGAGCTCGACATCTGCTATCCGGCCGCGTGGGGCAAGGAGGCGATCGAAGCGCGCCTCGCGTCGCTTGCCGCGCAAGCCGAGGACGCGGTGCGCTCCGGTTACTCGATCATCATCATCTCGGACCGCCGTGTCGATTCGGAGAACGTGGCGATTCCCGCGCTGCTCGCCCTCTCCGCGATCCACCAGCACCTGACCAACAAGGGCCTGCGCACCAGCGCGGGGCTGGTGGTCGAAACCGGCTCGGCGAGGGAGGTGCATCACTTCGCGCTCCTCGGCGGCTATGGGGCCGAAGCGATCCATCCGTACCTCGCCATGGAAACCCTGCTCTCGCTGCACGGCGCGGGCGAGGGCAAGGCCGGCTACAAGTCGATCAAGAATTTCGTCAAGGCGATCGGCAAGGGCCTGCGCAAGGTCATGTCGAAGATGGGCATCTCCACGTACATGTCGTATACCGGCGCGCAGATCTTCGAGGCCGTCGGCCTGTCGCGAGCCCTGGTCGACAAGTACTTTACCGGCACGACGACGAACGTCGAGGGCATCGGCGTGTTCGAAGTCGCCGAGGAAGCGCTGCAGATCCACAAGGCGGCGTTCGGCAACGATCCCGTGCTCGTCAACGCGCTGGACGCCGGCGGCGAATACGCTTTCCGCGTGCGCGGCGAAGAGCACATGTGGACACCGGATGCGGTGGCCAAGCTGCAGCACTCGACGCGCAACAACTCGGCCGCGACCTACAAGGAATACGCGCAGATCATCAACGACCAGTCGCGCAGGCACATGACGTTCCGCGGGCTGTTCGAGTTCAGGATGGATCCCTCGAAGTCCGTGCCGATCGAGGAAGTGGAGCCCGCCTCCGAGATCGTCAAGCGCTTCACCACCGGCGCCATGTCGCTGGGCTCGATCTCGACCGAAGCGCACGCCACGCTCGCGGTGGCGATGAACCGCATCGGCGGCAAGTCGAATACCGGCGAAGGCGGCGAGGACCGCAACCGCTACGCGCCGGTCAAGGCCGGCGAGACACTTGCCTCCCGGCTCGGGCGCGACCGCGTCGAGTCGGACCTCGTGCTCAGGGAAGGCGACTCGCTCAAGTCCAAGATCAAGCAGGTCGCCTCGGGGCGCTTCGGCGTGACGGCTGAATACCTTGCGTCGGCCGAGCAGATCCAGATCAAGATGGCGCAGGGTGCGAAGCCCGGCGAAGGCGGCCAGCTCCCGGGGAAGAAAGTTTCGGAGTACATCGCGCTGCTGCGCTACTCCACGCCCGGTGTCGAGCTCATCAGCCCGCCGCCGCATCACGACATTTATTCGATCGAAGATCTCGCGCAGCTGATCCACGACCTAAAGAACGCGAACACGCGCGCCTCGATCAGCGTGAAGCTCGTGTCCGAGGACGGAGTCGGCACCGTCGCCGCGGGTGTAGCGAAAGCCAAGGCCGACCATGTGACGATCTCCGGGCATGACGGCGGCTCGGGCGCGTCGCCCTGGTCGTCGATCAAGCATGCCGGAACGCCGTGGGAACTGGGCCTGGCCGAAACGCAGCAGACGCTGGTGCTCAACAAGCTCCGCGGCCGCATCGCGGTGCAGGTCGATGGTCAGATGAAAACCGGGCGCGATGTGGTGATCGGCGCGTTGCTCGGCGCCGACGAGTTCGGCTTCGCCACGGCGCCGCTCGTGGCCGAGGGCTGCATCATGATGAGGAAGTGCCACCTCAATACGTGCCCGGTGGGCGTGGCCACGCAAGATCCGGTGCTGCGCCGCAAGTTCCAGGGCAAGCCCGAGTACGTCATCAACTTCATGTTCTTCGTCGCCGAAGAGGCGCGCCAGCTCATGTCCGAGCTCGGCGTGCGCACGATCAACGAGCTCATCGGCCGCTCCGACCTGCTCGACACGAAGAAAGGCATCGAGCACTGGAAAGCCAAGGGCCTCGATTTCACGCGTGTGTTCTACCAGCCTGATATGCCGCCGGAAGTCGCGCGCTATAACGTCGAGAAGCAGGACCATGGCCTCGAGCGCGCGCTGGACCACCGGCTCATCGAGCTTGCGGCGCCCGCCATCGAGCGCGGCGAGAAAGTGTCGATCGACATGCCGATCCGCAACATCAACCGCACGGTCGGCACGATGCTGACCGGCGAGATCGCGCGCAAGTACGGCCACGAAGGCCTGCCCGAGGGCACGATCTCCATCCGGTTCGCGGGATCGGCCGGGCAAAGCCTCGGCGCGTTTCTCGCCAAGGGCATTTCGATCGACCTCATCGGCGATACCAACGACTACTGCGGCAAGGGCCTGTCGGGCGGGCGCATTGCGGTCCAGCCGTCGCCCAAGTTTCGCGGCGAGCCGTCCGAGAACATCATTACCGGCAACGTCGCGCTCTACGGCGCGCTGGCCGGAGAAGCGTACTTCCGCGGCGTCGGCGGCGAGCGGTTCGCGGTGCGAAATTCAGGCGCCACGGCGGTTGTCGAAGGCGTCGGCGACCATGGCTGCGAGTACATGACCGGCGGCACGGTGGTCGTGCTCGGCAATACCGGCCGCAATTTCGCGGCCGGCATGTCCGGCGGGGTGGCTTACGTGTTCGACGAAGACGGCGAGTTCGCCAAGCGCTGCAACACATCGATGGTCGAGCTCGAGCCGGTGCTGGCCGAATCCGAGCAGCAGGGCAAGGTCCACCGGGACCTGTGGCACCTGGGCTGCACGGACGAAGTCACGCTCAAGCGCCTCATCGAGAACCACGCGCGGTACACCGGCAGCAAGCGCGCGCAGGCGATGCTCGAGAGCTGGTCGGACTACCGCACTCGCTTCATCAAAGTGTTCCCCAACGAATACCGTCGCGCGCTCGGCGAGCTGGCCGCGGCCGGAAGGAAAGTGGCAGCCTAGATGGGAAAGATCACCGGATTCCTCGAATACCAGCGCCTCAACGAAGCGGCCGAAGCGCCGGTCGAGCGCAAGAAGCACTATCGCGAGTTCGTCATGCACCTCTCGGAGGAAGAGGCCAAGGTGCAGGGCGCGCGCTGCATGGACTGCGGCATCCCGTTCTGCATGAGCGGCTGCCCGGTCAACAACATCATCCCGGACTTCAACGACCTCGTCTTCAAGGCCGATTGGCTGCGCGCGCTCGAGACGCTGCACTCGACCAACAACTTCCCCGAGTTCACCGGCCGTGTGTGTCCCGCGCCGTGCGAGGAGGCATGCACGCTGCGCATCAACAGCGACCCGGTGGGCATCAAGTCGATCGAGCACGCGATCATCGACCGCGGCTGGGAGGAGGGCTGGGTCAAGCCGCTGCCCGCGAGCGCCAGGACGGGCAAGCGCATCGCCGTCATCGGCTCAGGACCCGCGGGCATGGCCGCCGCACAACAGCTCGCGCGGGTCGGGCACTCGGTTGTCCTCTTCGAGAAGAACGATCGCATCGGCGGCCTGCTGCGTTATGGCATCCCCGACTTCAAGATGGAGAAAGGCCTCATCAACCGCCGCGTCGCGCAGATGCAGGCCGAAGGCGTCGAGTTCCGCACCAACCACGTGGTGGGCAAGTCGCCGGACGGCGCCGGCAATGTCCCGGCCAAGGCTCTCGACCCCGCTGCGCTCACCAAGGAGTTCGATGCGGTCGTGCTCGCCGGCGGCGCCGAAGCGCCGCGCGACCTGCCGGTGCCGGGCCGCGAACTCGACGGCGTGCATTTCGCACTGGATTTCCTGCCGCTGCAGAACCGTCGCGTTGCGGGCGACGGGGCAGTGCCCGACCTGTGGGCGACCGACAAGCACGTCGTGATCATCGG
>CAZZDV010000092.1:5576-6000 GCA_964652785.1 uncultured Bordetella sp. | reverse complement strand
GCGGCGGCGACACGGGCGCGGACTGCGTCGGGACGTCGAACCGCCACGGCGCCGCCTCGATCACCCAGTTCGAGCTGCTGCCGATGCCGCCCGATGTCGACAAGAATCCCGTGTGGCCCTATTGGCCGCAGCGCCTTCGCACGTCGTCCTCGCACGAGGAGGGCGCCGAGCGCGACTGGGCCGTGGCCACCAAACGGCTCGAAGGCGAGGGCGGCAAGGTCAAGAAGCTCGTCGCCTCCCGCGTCGAATGGAAGGACGGCCGGATGCAGGAAGTGCCGGGCTCGGAGTTCGAGATGCCCGCCGACCTCGTTCTGCTCGCGATGGGATTCGTCTCGCCGGTGCAGTCGATGCTCGAGGCTTTCGGCGTCGAGAAGGACGCGCGCGGCAACGCCATTGCGACGACCGACGGCGCGGGCTGCTATGC
>CAZZDV010000092.1:2244-5566 GCA_964652785.1 uncultured Bordetella sp. | reverse complement strand
CCGCGAAGGCAGGCAGTGCGCCCGTGCGGTCGACGAATTCCTCATGGGCACCTCGGATCTTCCGCGCTAGAATTCCGTTATGGAGATCTTGGTGACGACCCGAGCAGTGGCCCTGCGACGCGATGAGCGACGCAGGCGACGACGCGCGGCCGGGCATGTAGCGTAGGCAGGTTCCATCAACGTTACTGAAAGCCACAGACCGCGCGGTCCGTGGCTTTTTCTTTTTGGGGAATGAAAATGCAGGCAGCCGACTCACTGATGTTCATCACCACCCGTCCCGAAGTCGTGTTCGTACGGGGTGAGGGATCGTGGCTTTACGACGCCGAGGGCCGCAAGTACCTCGATTTCATCCAGGGCTGGGCGGTGAACTCGCTCGGCCATTCGCCGAAGACGATCGTCGACGCGCTTGCCGCGCAGGCCGAAAAGGTCATCAACGTGAGTCCGGCGTACTACAACGAACCGATGCGCAAACTCGCCGCGCGCCTTGCCGAGCTCTCTGGCATGGAAAAGGTGTTTTTCACCAACAGTGGTGCCGAAGCGAACGAGGGCGCGATCAAGCTCGCGCGCAAGTGGGGATCGCTCAGGAAAGACGGCGCCTACGAGATCCTCACCTTCGAGAACGCTTTCCACGGGCGGACCCTGGCCACCATGGCGGCCTCCGGCAAGCCGCAGTGGGAGCACCTCTACGAGCCGAAGATCCCGGGCTTCCGCAAGCTGCCGATGAACGACCTCGAAGCCGTGCGCGCGGCCATCGGTCCGAAGACGGTGGCGGTCATGCTCGAGCCGATCCAGGGCGAGTCGGGCGTGGTGCCGTTCAATGATGCGTTCCTCGAGGACCTGCGGGCGCTCACGACGGAGAAAGGCCTGCTGCTGATCCTGGATGAGATCCAGACCGGCATCGGCCGCACCGGGAAGATGTTCTGCTGGCAGCACACCGGCATGCAGCCGGACATCATGACGCTCGCGAAGGGGATCGGCGGCGGCGTGCCGCTCGGCGCGCTGGTAGCGAAGGACAGCGTGGCCTGCTTCGAGCCCGGCGACCAGGGCGGCACCTACAACGGCAATCCGTTGATGACGGCAGTCGGCCTCGCGGTAGTGAACGAAGTCGCGCAGCCCGCCTTCCTCCGGCAGGTCGAGGACAACGGCAATTACCTCATGGCCGAGCTGCGCGCGATGTCCGAGGAATTGGGCTTGGGCGAAGTGCGGGGCCAAGGGCTGCTCGTCGCCTTGGAGCTCGGCAAGCCCGTCGGCTCGAAAGTGGTCGACGAAGCCCTGAAACGCGGCCTGCTCGTGAACTCGCCGCGCCCGGCCTCACTTCGCTTCATGCCCGCGCTGAATGTGACGCGCGCAGAGATCGACGCGATGCTGGGCATGCTGAGAGAGGTGATCTTGAGTGCGGGCAATGGCAGCATTTCGTCTGTAGACCTGCTCTAATCAAGGGGTAGATGAAAGAAATGGCAGCAATTGCTGTCGGCGCCGAATATGACGCGAGCCGAAATCGATGAGATGCTGGCGACGCTGCACGCCGTTCTTGAAAAGGAGACCCAGATGCTGAAGCTCTACTACGCCCCGAATACGTGTGCGCTCGCCTCGCACATCGCGCTGGAGGAAGCAGGCGCCACCTACGAAACCGTACGCCTAAGCTTCGGAACCGAAGACCAGAAGAAGCCCGAATACCTCGCGATCAATTCAAAGGCCCGGGTGCCGTCGCTGGTCACCGACAAGGGCGTGCTCACCGAAACCCCCGCCATCCTTGCTTTTGTGGCGCAGAGCTATCCCGGTGCGAACCTCGCGCCGATCGCGGATCCCTTTGCGTTCGCCCGTGCACAGGCGTTCAACAGCTACCTCTGCTCAACCGTCCACGTGGCCCACGCGCACCGCATGCGTGGTACCCGATGGGCCGACGATCCCGCGGCGATCAGGGAAATGCAGCGCAAGGCGCCTGCTGCGGTTACCGAATGCTTCGCGCTGATAGAGCGCGGGATGATCGAGGGGCCTTGGGTGATGGGTGAGGCGTTTACGATCTGCGATGCGTATCTGTTTACGCTTGCGCAGTGGCTGGAGGGCGACGGGGCGGATCTCAGCCGGTTGCCAAA
This sequence comes from uncultured Bordetella sp., assembly GCA_964652785.1. GTDB lineage: Bacteria > Pseudomonadota > Gammaproteobacteria > Burkholderiales > SG8-39 > SZAS-79. Next base: position 3,470 of record CAZZDV010000092.1, on the reverse strand, counting down.
GATACTGGAGCATCGACGCCGTGTTTCGGAGAGGCCGGCGGTGAAGAAGGCGATTGCGGAGGAGGTTGGGTAGGCGGGGTGATGGGTAATCGAGGTTGGGCGTCACTGCGGTGCGGGATGCTGGACTGCTCGGGTGAAGAGACTACGAATTTACGTCGATACCTCTGTCATTGGTGGATGTTTCGATCTCGAGTTCAAGGTTTGGTTTAACGCAGTAAATATCGAGCAGGGCTACAAGCCGCTCACAAGTTACTCGCCGCGCGAGGTAATCAGCCATGACACGGAAAGCTGAATTTCATTCGGTTGAGTTTTTTCGCAAAGTTCGCGACCAGCAGGCCAGTCTCTTAGCCGGCAAGTCTCTTGCGGAGATTGTTGCCTTCTTTTCCAGAGATCAGACTGAGACGCCCAACCCGGCGGTACGGCGGGTGCGCCAAAAAGCGGCGCACCGCTGACCTTGGCCATAGGCAGGACCTGTGCCTGGACGTAGCGTGCATATCCGGAGGCACCCGTGTTACCTGAACGGGGCCGAGGCCGATGTTACAAGTTGGCGGTTTAGCGGGAACGGGTGATGGCGGCCAAGGATGTATGCGGAGTAAGATTTCCCGACAATTCGACGGAAAACGGAGACTTGTTCAATGCCTTTTTTGTCAACTAATTTGTCAACCACTTCAGGTTATGCGTGTATGAACGATCGTCCTATAATTGGTGATCGGAGGTGCAAATGAAGTACCGAATCGCACTGCATAAATCGGAAGAAGGTTTCAGCGTCTCCGTTCCGGGTCTTCCGGGATGTTGGTCCCAAGGAATCACGGAGCAGGAAGCTGTGGAAAACGTCCGCGATGCCATTCGCGAATATCTTTCTGTCGTCGACGATCAGCTCCGTGGCGAGGAAATTCGCGAAATCGAAGTCACGAGCTAGCCTTGCCGAGTATCCCTGGTGTCAATCACCTAGACGCCGTGCGTGCGCTTCAGAAAGCCGGCTTTAGCATCGCGCGACAGGGCAAGCATGTCGTCATGAGCAATGGCCGGCGCATCGTGACCGTCCCTCGGCACAACCCTGTCAATGCATTCACCATGGGCGGTATCGCTCGCGATGCCGGTTTGTCGGTGGAGCAGTTTCGTGAATTGCTGTAGTCACCCGACACGCATAACTATAGGTGCAACGGTCGCCTATCGGCGCCGTTGACCAACACGTTAAGGTTTTGGAGGCTCAAGAAATACCGTTA
>CAZZDV010000092.1:0-2144 GCA_964652785.1 uncultured Bordetella sp. | reverse complement strand
GTCTGGATCCCGTAGCCGCCCTGCGCCGCCAGCCAGAAGAACCCTTCGATGCGCGGGTCGTAGCCGCCGACGAGATCGCCGTCGGCAACGAATGAGCGCAAACCGGCCCAGGTACGCGCAGGCCTCCGGATGCGCATCGTGGTCGCCGCCTCGATGCGCTCGATGCCCAGGGCGATGTCGTATTCCTCGGGCTGCACGTCCTGCGGGTCGACCGGGTCCTCGTTGGCAGGCGAGCCCAGCAGCATCCCCGCATCTGGCTTGAAGTAGAACGCTTCGCCCGCGCCGATCACCATCGGCCAGTGCTCGATCGCCATGCCTTCCGGGGGCGCGAAGATGAAGGCCGAGCGGCGCTTTGGCTGCAATCCGATCGGCTTGGCGCCGGCCAGTTTGCCGATGGCATCGCACCACGCGCCTGCTGCGTTGATCAGCACGGGGGCGCGATAGCGCGTGCCTCCGGCTTCGACTTCCCAGTCTGCGCCGATCTTTTCGCAGCGGATGACTTCCGCGGCGCAGGTGACTCGTCCACCGCGCGCCTTCAGGCCGCGCAGGTAACCCTGGTGGATCGCGTGGACGTCCATGTCCGTGGGCGTTTCCTCGAGCACCGCGCGCATGCCGGGCGCAAGGACCGGCACGCGCGCATGCGCTTCTGCCGCATCCAGCCGGCGCACGAGCGGCGAGAGCTTGCGGCCGGTTTCATAGACTTCGTCGAGCTCGGCCCGCTGACCCTCGCCGCCGACGAACATGGCGCCGCGCGGCGTCAGCAGCGGATGATCCGTGAACCCCTGCGGCGGCTGCTCGAAAAACCCGCGGCTCGCGCAGGTGAGCGCCCGCACCTGGGGCGTGCCGTAGTTTTCGATGAACAGCGCTGCCGATCTCCCGGTCGTGTGGTACCCCGGCTGCGATTCGCGCTCCAACAACAGCACTCGCCCATGCGGCGCGAGGAAGTAGCCGATCGAAGCGCCCGCGATGCCGGCGCCGATGACGAGGAAATCCACCGTGTCGGTCATTTCGGCAGGCTACCCGCCCCACACTGCGCGCATCACGCGCAGCCAGTTCAGCCCGAGGATCTTGCGCGTTTCGTCCGCGGAATACCCGTGCGCCAGGAGCTGCGCTGTCAGGTTCGGCAGCTCTTTCGGCGTACTCATGCCGGCCGGATAGCGATGCGGCGGCGGCGGATACACCTCGGCGCTCCAGCGGCGCACCGCGAGCTGCTGCTGGTACATCTTCTTCGCTTCATTCTCGTCGGCGACCGGGTGCATGCCCTCGTAGTAGTCGATGCCAAGCGCGACGTGCTCGATACCGACCAGCTCGACCACGTGATCGAGGTGCCGCAGGAAATCCTCAATGGTCGGGTTGGGCGACTTGCCGAGGAAGGCGGGGAAGCCGTTGATGCCGACGAGCCCCCCGGTGGCCGCCGCGGCCTTGATCTGCGCATCGCTGATGTTGCGCGGGCAGTCGTGCACCGCCTTGACGTTCGCATGCGAGAACACGAACGGCCGAGTGGAGGCCTCGATCGCTTCGAGCGTCGTGCGCTCCCCCGTATGCGAGCCGTCGACAATGATGCGCGTCTCGTTGAGCCTGCCGACGAGATCGCGCCCGAAGCGCGACAGTCCCGCGTTGCCCGCTTCCTCGCAGCCGTCGCCCACCCGGTTGCGGATGTTGTAGGCGAGCTGCACCATGCGCACGCCGAGCGCGTGATACGCCTCCACGAGATCGAGATCGCCCTCGATCGGGTCGGCGCCCTGGAAGTGGAACACCAGCCCGAGCCGGCCTTCCTTTTTCGCTGCCGGAATCTGCTCGGCGCGCTCGACCAGCAAGAGGTCCTTGCGCGAGCGGATCAGCCGGTGCCAGCTGCCCAGGTTGCGCAGCGTCTCCTCTGCCGAGGCGGTACTGCCCACCGTGGGTGCGCAGGCGGTGACGCCGCCTTCGATGTACCAGTCGACGAATTCCTTCCTGCGCAGCAGCGGGCAGGTGCCGTCGATGACGATCGTTTCGCGGTGCAGTTGGAGGGCTTCGGTGGTCACGGCGAGCTAGCCTTTTGCGAGGCAGGCCACCGCCTCGCGCACCCCGTCGCGGCCAAACGGGATGCCCTGCACCAGCATCGCCGCTTCGACGCCCGCGAGCGCACCGAGGATCATCGGCGG
>CAZZDV010000091.1:0-14095 GCA_964652785.1 uncultured Bordetella sp. | reverse complement strand
GTACTTGTCCCAGGCCCATTTGTACTTGAACGGGACGAGCTGGTTAACGTCGGCCTTCGAATTGATGATGCTCTTGTCTTCGACCCTGATGCGGCGGAAGGCGTTGCCCACCGGGAACCGCTCTTCATCGGCCCGACTTGGGACCTGCGGCGCGGGCTGCTGTGCCCCCGGCGCGCCGGCCGGCATGAAGCCGCTGACCGGGGCGATCGCCAGGCCCGGCACGGCGCTCAACGCGCCTTCGTCCTCAAAGTTCAACATGGCGTCTTCTCCTCACGCTCGAGTTGTTTTTTTATTGGCATGCTTCGGCTCACTGGCATGCTTCGCATTCGGAATTGTCGATCGAGCAGAACTGGCCTTCGGCCGGGACCGTCGAGGCCGATTCGGTCATTCCGCCTCCGGACGGAACGGCGTTCAGCGCACCCGCCTTCGAAGTCGACTTCTCCGCGTGGGTCGCACCCATCGCGCGCAAGTAATACGTGGTCTTGAGCCCGCGCAGCCATGCAAGCCTGTAGGTTTCGTCCAGCTTCTTGCCCGACGCGCCCGGCATGTAGATGTTTAGCGACTGGGACTGGTCGATCCATTTTTGCCGTCGGGCCGCGGCTTCCACGAGCCACTTGGGCTCGACTTCGAACGCGGTCGCATACAGGCGCCTCAACTCGGCCGGGGCGCGATCGACGCGGGCAAGGTTGCCATCGAAATACTTGAGGTCGGCAATCATGACCTCATCCCACATGCCGGCCTTCTTGAGGTCGGACACCAGGTACTCGTTGACCACCGTGAATTCGCCCGACAGGTTGGATTTCACGTAGAGGTTCTGGTAAGTCGGCTCGATCGAGGCCGACACGCCGACGATGTTCGCTATCGTGGCCGTGGGCGCGATAGCGAGGCAATTGGAGTTGCGCATGCCGAATGTGCGGATCCGCTCGCGCAGCGCACCCCAGTCGAGGGCGCCGGAGCGGTCGACTTCGACGTATCCACCCCTTTCATCGGCCAGCAGGTCGAGCGTGTCCTGGGGCAGGATGCCGCGATCCCACAACGAGCCCTTGAACGAGGCGTAGCGGCCGCGCTCCTCGGCCAGTTCGGTGGACGCCCAGTACGCGGCGTGGGCCACCATTTCCATCGAGCGGTCGGCGAACTCGACGGCTTCCTGCGACGCGTACGGCACTCGCATTTTCTGCAGGCAGTCCTGGAAGCCCATGATGCCCAGCCCCACCGGCCGGTGCCGCGCGTTCGAGCGCTCGGCCTTGTCGACCGCGTAGTAATTGATGTCGATGACGTTGTCCAGCATCCGCATCGCGGTCCGGATTGTCTTCTTGACCTTGGCGAAATCCAGGCCTTGGTCGGTCATGTGGGCCACGAGATTGACCGAGCCCAGGTTGCAGACCGCGATCTCTTCGTGGTTGGTATTGAGCGTGATCTCGGTGCACAGGTTCGAGCTGTGGACAACGCCCACATGCTGCTGCGGGCTGCGGATGTTGCAGGGATCCTTGAACGTGATCCAGGGATGCCCGGTCTCGAACAGCATCGACAGCATCTTGCGCCAGAGCGACAGCGCAGGAACCTTGCGGAACAGCTTGAGCTCGCCCGAGGCCGCCTTGGCCTCGTAGGCAAGATAGGATTTCTCGAAGGCCTTGCCGAAGCAGTCATGCAACTCCGGCACGTCGGAGGGCGAGAACAACGTCCACTCCCCGGCTTCCATCACCCGCTTCATGAACAGGTCGGGAATCCAGTTCGCCGTGTTCATGTCGTGCGTACGGCGACGGTCGTCGCCCGTGTTCTTGCGCAGCTCGAGGAACTCTTCGATATCGAGGTGCCAGGTCTCGAGGTACGAGCAGACCGCGCCCTTGCGCTTGCCACCCTGGTTGACGGCCACCGCAGTGTCGTTCACCACTTTCAGGAAGGGCACCACGCCCTGCGACTTGCCGTTGGTTCCCTTGATGTGCGAACCCAGGGCACGAACCGGCGTCCAGTCGTTGCCCAGGCCGCCGGCGTACTTGGCCAGCAGGGCGTTCTCCTTGATGGCATCGTAGATGCCGGTCAGGTCGTCGGACACCGTGGTGAGGTAGCAGGACGAAAGCTGGGACCGCAGCGTGCCCGCATTGAAGAGCGTCGGAGTCGAGCTCATGAAGTCGAACGTCGAGAGCACGTTGTAGAACTCGATGGCACGGGCCTCGCGGTTCTTCTCGTTCAGCGACAGGCCCATGGCCACGCGCATGAAGAACGCCTGCGGCAGCTCGATGCGCTGCTCTTCCATATGCAGGAAATACCGGTCGTACAGGGTCTGCAGGCCGAGATAACCGAACTGGAGGTCGCGGTCGGCCTTCAGCGCGTCGCCCAGGCGGGCCAGGTCGAACTCCGCAAGGCGCGGGTCGAGCAGTTCCGCCTTGATCCCGCGCTGGATGAAGCGCGGGAAATAAACGCCGTAGCGCTTCTCCATCGAGGCCTGGCTGGCTTCTTCGCCGAGGACTTCGCAACGGATCGTATTGAGGAGCAGGCGCGCGGTCACGTAGCTGTAGGCCGGGTCTTTCTCCAGCAGCGCACGGGCTGCGAGGATCGCGGACTTGCGCACCTCGTCCATCGGCACGCCGTCGTACAGGTCGCGCAGCGTGGCCTCGATGATCGCGTCGGCCGAAGCCACGCCCTCGAGGCCGATGCAGGCAGCTTCCACCAGCCGCCTCAGCGCGGCGAGGTCGAGCGGCTTGCGCACCCCGTCTTCGACGACGTTGATGACGCCCTCGACCGGCTTGTGCTGCGCAACTTTTTCCTGGGCACGCGCCCTGGCGCGCTCTTCACGGTAGAGCACATAGGACCGGGCGACGTCATGCTCGCCCGAGCGCATCAGCGCGAGCTCGACCTGGTCCTGGATGTCTTCTATATGGAAGGTGCCGCCGGCGGGCTGGCGCCGGATAAGCGCGCCGACCACTGTTTCGGTGAGTCCGGCGACCAGCTCCCTGACGCGCGCCGAAGCGGCGCCCTGGCTGCCATTGACGGCGAGGAACGCCTTGGTAACGGCCACCGCGATCTTGGAAGGCTCGAAGCCAACGACCGATCCATTGCGGCGAATGATCTTGTAGTCGGCGTAGATGCCCTGCGCCGGGCTGCTGTCTTCAGTGATGCTCACGCTCTGCGCGGTATTCGGGGCTGCACCTTCTTGCGCAATCTGCATGTGCTCGTCTCCAGTCTTCTTGTCTGTTTTGCGCGCCTGCCGCTCCTGCCCTGCCGAGGCCGCGTTCCCCGTGAGGCGTTTCCGCCCCTCCCGCCGCTTCGACACAAACCACAACATATAGTACTTGTATGCCGATTTGAGACTAATTCTAGTGCGCGCGTTTTTACTTTGCAAGATCTTTTTTGAGGAAAGTCATGGCGATGGCGCGCGTGACGGAAATCACGCGCGTTTGACTGCGCTGCAAAAAATCAGGATTGCGCGAGAAGCAGGAGCAGTCTGGGCCAGTCGAACAACGCGCCGGGATCGGTCTTGCGTCCGGGCGCGATGTCGCTGTGGGCGGCGATCGCCGTGAGTGGCAGTGAAGCGCGCAACGCGCGCGCGAGATCTGCAAGCCGCGCGTACTGCGCGGCTTCGAAGGCCGTGTCGTCGAGTCCTTCGAGTTCGATGCCGACCGAGAAGTCGTTGCAGCGCGGGCTGCCGCGCCAGGCCGAGGCGCCCGCATGCCATGCGCGCCGGTGCACCGGGACGAACTGCATCACCTCCCCGTCACGGCGCACGAAGAAATGCGCCGACACGTGGAGGTCGCGAATGCCTTCGAAGCAAGGGTGGGCGGCCGGGTCCAGCCGGTTGGTGAAGAAGCGCTCGACTTCGTCGCCGCCATACTCGCCGGGGGGCAGGCTGATCGAGTGGACGACCAGCAGCGAGATCGACGCGCCCAGGGGGCGGTCGTCGCAGTTCGGCGAAGGCACGAAGCGCGCGCCGCTCACGATGCCGTCGCGGCCTACGATCATGCCTGCATGCCCATTTCAGTGTTCGGGTTCCCGGATTGAGAGCCGCTGCATCCGATAGCGAAGCGCGCGGAAGGTCACCCCCAGAAGCTTGGCCGCGGCCGTGCGGTTGAACCCCGTTCGCGTCAGCGCCTGCATGATCGCATCGCGCTCGACGCGATCGAGGTAGTCCGGCAGCGGCAGGTTCGGAAGCCCGGCCGCTTCACGCTGGCCGCCGCTCGCCTCGGCTTCTTCGCCGGGCAACGGCGAGATCCGCAGGTCGTCCGGCCCGATCTCGTCCGACCCCGAAAGCGCGGTTGCGCGCTCCAGCACGTTTTCGAGCTCCCGGATGTTGCCCGGGAAGTCGTACTTGGAAAGCGCCTCGAGCGCATCCGGCGAAAGCCGGGCCGGTGGGCCGCCGGATTGCGTCGCGAAGCGCGCGAGGATGGCCTCGGAGATGCGGCCGATGTCCTCGCGGCATTCGCGCAAGGGCGGCATCGGCAGTTCGATGACGTTCAGGCGGTAGAAGAGGTCCTGGCGGAACCGCCCCGCTTCGACCAGGGCCGAGAGGTTCTGGTGCGTTGCGCAGATGATGCGGACGTCGACCGGGTCCTCCTGCGTCGCCCCAAGCTTGCGTACCTTCTTTTCCTGGATCGCGCGCAGCAGCTTGACCTGCATCGCCAGCGGCAGGTCGGCCACCTCGTCGAGGAACAGCGTACCCCCGTGCGCAGCCTGGAAGAACCCGTCGCGGTCCTGCTCGGCGCCGGTAAACGCGCCTTTGCGGTAACCAAAGAACTCGCTCTCCATGAGCGTTTCGGGGATCGCGCCGCAATTGACCGGCACGAACGGGCCGGCGCGGCGCGCCCCGTTGCCATGGATGAGGCGCGCGGCCAGTTCCTTGCCGCTGCCCGATTCGCCGGACACGTACACCGGGGCCTGGGTGCGGGCGAGCTTGGCCACGAGGTCCTTCACCTGCAGCAGTGGCGGGCTCTCGCCGAGCAATTGCTGGCCATCGAGCTCGCGCGCGCTTTTGTGCTCGGGCAGGGACAGTACCGATTTCACCAGCGCCCGCAACTGCTCGAGCCCGACCGGTTTGGAGACGTAATCGAACGCGCCGGCCTTCAGGGCGGCAACTGCGTTCTCAGCGCTTCCGTAGGCCGTGATCACCGCCACCGGCAGGTCCACGCCAAGGGATGCGATATGCCGCACGAGCTCGAGGCCTTCGCCGTCGGGCAGCCGCATGTCGGTGAGGCAGAGGTCGAACCTGGAGCGGGCCAGCCTCTCCTTGGCTTCGGCCACCGTGCCGGCCACCACGACGCCGATGCCCATGCGGATAAGCGTGAGCTCGAGCAATTCGCGGATGTCCGGCTCGTCGTCCACGACAAGGACGATGCTCTCGCGCAAAAGCGGCAGGCGCTCCGGTTTCCTCATGCGGGTACCGCCTCGCAGACGATCCTGAAATGCGCGCCGGCGGGGCCATCGACGTACTCGAGGACCGCATTGTTGGCGGCGCACAACTCCCGGGCGAGGTACAGGCCCAGGCCCGTGCCTGCGCTGTAGGTAGTGAAGAACGGCTCGAAGAGCTGTCCCTGATTGGCTTTCGAAACGCCCGGGCCGTCGTCCATCACGTTAAATTCTACTTGATCGGGTTTGGCGTTGACGATCATGCGCACGCTGCCCGGCGCGCCCGTGGCATGCCGCACGGCATTGCGCAACAGGTTCCAGAGGACCTGGTGGAGGTGCCCGCGGTCGAAGCGCACATGCGCGTCGCGCTGCACTTCGAGGACCAGGCGCCCCGGATCGACGGACTCGTTGCGCTCGAACTCTTCCACGAATCCCCGCAACCATTGGTTCAGGTTGATGCGCTCGGTCTCGACCCGGTCCCGGCGATTGAGCTGCAGGACGTCCGAGACGAGCCTGTCGAGGCGCTGGGTGTTGTCGCGGATGATGCGCGTGAGGCGCATCTTGTCGCCGCGTCCCGTGTCGTCCGGGCGCTGCTCCTCGTCGAGCAGCTCGGCCGCGTGGCTGATCGCGGACAACGGGTTGCGGATTTCGTGCGCGATGTTTGCGGTCAGCCGGCCAAGCGCGGCGAGCTTGAGCTGCTGGGCCTGCTCGCGCAACCGGGTCAGGTCCTCGAAGAAGGCCACCGTGAATTCTTCTTCCGTCCCCGCATCGATGAAACGCACCCGGAGATCCCGCCCGCGCGTGGTCAGGTCGAACACGTCCGGCTTGGCGCCGGGACGCTCCGCCGCCTCGCGTCGCCAAGCCGACCATTTCGCTGCCGCCTCCGGCAGCACACCGCCGAAGTCCGCGCCTGCGAGGCGCTCGAGCCCCAGCATGCGCGAGCTTTGCGGGTTGGCCTGCGCTATATGGCCGTCCCGGTCGAGCACCAGCACGCCATCCTGCATGTCAGCGAGCACCAGCTGGTTGACGCGCTGTTGCGAACGCAGCGCCCGACCGCGCTGGCGTGCAAGGGTCTCGTTGGCCACCACGCGCTGCGCAAGCTGGCTGGTAATGCCGGCCGTGGCGAAGTAGCCCATCGACAGCAGGCCAGGCTGCAGGAAGTTGCTCGTGGGCGCGTCCAGGACCAGCACCCAGTAGCCCTGCTCTATCAGTACCGCGATCGCGGCCATGGCTGCATAAAGGTAGGTCAAGCGTCTTGGCGCGACCAGCGCCGCCCCGGTTAGCGAGATGAGCAGCATCACGCCCAGGCCGCTCTTCATGCCGCCGCTCGCGTACATCAGCACTGTGATTGCCGCGATGTCCGCGAACACATGCAGGCTGAGCTGGAGGTTGAATCGCTCGCGCAGCAGGAACATCTTGGCCTGGAAGACGCAGGCCACCAGCAGGTAGGCGCCACAGGCATACAGGAACAACGGCAGGCGGTGCTGCCCGAGCGGCAGCTCATCGTGATAGACGAGCGCCGTACCGAGGAATACCGCAACCACGGCGATCCGGTAGACGTTGAAGTACCGCAGCGACACCCAGAACGATTCGGGCACCCGCTCGGAGAAACCGGCGCCGGGCGAGGGCGCGGCCACAGGCGTGGGCAGGGACGGAGCGGCCGCGGAAAACGCTTGTGACGCCATGGGCTAGCGCGGCCCCAGCCGCAGGTGCTCCCTGGTGCAGAAGAAGCGACCGGCCTCCGGCGCGCCCCCTTCGGTCGATTCGATCGCCTCGTTCTGCGGCAAGTGCACGCCGCAGTGCGCGCAGGCCACGAGCGCCGGCGTGGCCTGCGAAGGTGCGTCTTGCGGGCGGGGTCCGGACTTCGGCTTGCGGCTGCTCAGCGCGCGCCGCAGCAACCAGAAAAAGGCCAGCACGACGATCAGCAGCACCAGCATCTTGGTCATCGCGCGACCATGCCCTCGAGGCGCTCGCTGGACGTAGGCGCCTCGGTTTGCGTCACTGTCACGTGCACCGTCAACTCCTGGTCGCCGCCGCCGAGGATGACGCCGCGCATCGGCGCCACATCGCTGAAATCGCGGCCCCAGGCCAGCGTGATGTGCTCGTCGTCGACCACGAGGTCGTTGGTGGGGTCGAAATCCACCCATCCCGATGCCGGGCAGTAGACCGACACCCAGGCGTGGGAAGCGTCCGCCCCGACCATCCGGACGTGCCCGGGTGGCGGCGTCGTGAGGATGTAGCCGCTCACATAGCGCGCGGGCAAACCCAACACCCTCAGGCACCCGGTCATCAGGTGCGCGAAATCCTGGCAGACACCGCGGCGAAGCTCGAGGACTTCGGATAGCGGCGTGGACACGCTGGTGGCGCTGTCATCGAATGCGAACTCTTCGTGGATGAGTCGATTGAGTTCGTACACGCCTTCGAGGAAGGGCCGCCCGGGCGGAAAATTGCGCAGGACGAACCTCGTCAGCTGCGGGCTGAACTGGATGTGCGGCGATTCGAACAGGAACTCGGCGGCCTCGAGCTCCGGGGCGAGCGAGGCCTCCCGCAGGCGATCGCGCACGCTTTCCCAGGACGGCGAGCCCTGCGGAATGCGGCCCCCGCTGCGCGCAGCGACAGTCACTTCCGATTCGGCGCGCACCGTGAGGGTTTCATGCGGCGAATCGAGCATCGCCCGGCGGACGGAATTGCCGAAATAGTCCAGGTGCTCGGTCGTCTCGCTCGGCACGGGCTCGATCTCGATCGAATGGCTGACGCGCTTTTGCCAGGGCAGCTCGCGAGGCGTGAGGTGCAGCAGCTGCTGCGCCACGGCCACGCGGCTTTCATATTCGTAGCTCGTCTCGTGGATGACGTGGTAGCGTGCGTCGCTCATCGATTTCCCGACCCGAAGCGGCAGCGCTCAGGTCGCATAGGTCTGGCGCAGCACCGAGTGGCTGAAAAACCGCAGGCCGATCTGCTCGGAAAGGGTATAGCTCGCCTCCCTCAGGCCGACGAGCAGGCTCTTCAGGCGCTCGCTGCGCGGATCGAGGTCGGTGCGGGGCTCGAGCGATTTGAGCAGCTCGATCGATGGCAACAACTCGTCCGCGCCGCAATCGCCGAGCGCATGCCCGAGCTTGACCAGGTAGTCGTGCAGGCCCTTGACCTGGAATGCGATCGAGCGCGGATTGCTGTCATCGCGCACGAGCAGGTCGAACACCGGCATCCACTCCGGGCGGGCCATGTAGCGCGAACGGTAGGTAATGGTGCTGTCGGCAAGCGACAGGAGCCAGTCCAGGTCCGGGGCGGCCGCGCCTTCGAGGGGCATTTCGAGCGCCTGCTCGAGCGCCGTGCACTGGAACTGCATGCGCTCAATGCGCCGGCCGACCGACAGGAACCGCCAGCCCTGGTCGCGCGTCATTCCGTCGAGCGCGAATCCCGCGAGCGTCATCAGCGCGACCACGGTGCGGTCGATCTCGGACAGCGCATCGGACAGGGCGAGCGTCTGGTGCTTGCGCTCGGCAAAATCCTGCACGAGCTTGTTTACGGTGCGCCAGTTGTCCAGCGACAGGCGCTCGCGCAACTGGGAGGCGACCCGGAACAGCTGGCGCAGGTTGCCGGCGAGGCCGCGATGCTCGTCGTCCACGATGGCCGTGCGCAGCGCCCTGACGAGAGCGACGTCATCGAGGTCGTCTTCGTCTTCGAGGATCTCCGCGCCGCGCAGCATCGCCGTGATGCTCGCCCACCCGGCGTCTTCGGGGCTCGGAACGGCTTCGATCATGCGCTCGAGCGCAAGGCGCAGCAGCCGTGCGATGTTGTCGCACCTTTCGCAGTAGCGGCCGAACCAGTAGAGGTTCTCGACCACTCGGCTGGTCAGGTTTGCGCCGCTTCGCACGAGATCCTGCGGGCCGGTGATCCGGCGAAGCAGGCTGAATGTGTTGACCGGCCCGGGCGCAAGCACCCAGGTGTCCTTCGACGCCCCGCCGCGCTGCATCGAGATCACGCGTGCATTTGCGCCGGTGGCGACCCGCGTAAGGCCGCCCGGCATCACTACATAACCGTTCGGCGTGGCGCAGGCGTACACCCGCATGCCGATGGCGCGCGCGAGCAACCGGCGCGGATGCTGGCGGTCCCATACGGGGGCCTGCGAGAGCTGGACCATTTCCTGCGCCACATAATCCTGCGGCTTCGCGCGCATCTGCGCGATCAGGTCGGCGCGCTTCGTGCCAGGGAGGTCGTCGCCGAAGACCGTTTCACGGCGCAATTGCGGGAACGCCGTCTTGATGACCAGCGAGTCCAGGCGAGCGATGACCTGCTCGAGCGCGGCCGGCTCGCCGCACCACCACGTTCCGACCGAGGGCATCAGGAGTTCTTCGCCCAGCAATCTCCGCGCGAGCGCCGGCAGGAAGCCCAGCAGCGCGCCGGATTCGAGCAGGTTCGAGCCCAGCGCGTTGGCGAGCAGCACGTTGCCGCGCCGCGCCGCATCTGCAAGACCAGCGACGCCGAGCGTCGAATCGCCGGTGAGTTCGAGGGGATCGCAGAAATCGTCGTCGAGCCTGCGCAGGATCGCATGTACGCGCTGCAGCCCGGACAGCGTCTTCAGCCAGACGCAGCCATTGCGCACGGTGAGGTCGTGGCCCTCGACCAGAGGAAACCCGAGATAGCGCGCGAGGTAGGCGTGCTCGAAATAGGTTTCGTTGTACGGGCCGGGCGTCAGCAGCACGATCAGGGGCGCCTCGTCGTCATGCGGCGCCCAGTGCGCGAGACTGTCGCGCATTGCGGCGAAGAAGCTCGCGAGGTGCTGCACCTTCAGGTCGCGGAACAGGTCCGGGAAGACGCGCGAAATGATCAGCCGGTTTTCGAGGGCGTAGCCTGCGCCGGAGGGCGCTTGCGTGCGATCGGCGACCACCCACCAGCGACCGTCGGGCGAGCGCGCGAGGTCCGCCGCATACAGGTGAAGCATCGTGCCGCCCAGCGCGGCCACGCCGTGCGCGGGGCGCAGGAACCCGGCGTGCCCGTGGACCAGTGCAGGCGGCAGAAGGCCTTCCTGCAGCAGGTACTGGCTGCCGTAGACATCGAGCAGGATCCGGTTCAGCAACGTGGCGCGCTGTGCGACTGCGCGCTCGATCGAGCGCCATTCTTCGTGGGGCAGGATCAGCGGCAGCACGTCGAGGTCCCACGGCCGGTCGGCGCCCTGCGAATCGGCATAGACGTTGTAGGTGATGCCGTTCTCGCTGACCTGCCGGCGAACAGCCTGAAGGCGCTCGCGCATCAGCTCAGGCGGTGCCGAGGCCAGCTGTTCGAACATCGTGTGCCAGTGCTCACGGGGCGCGCGGCCCGCGTCGAGCATTTCGTCGTACCGGGCGAAAGCCGGCGGATAGGCGGAAAGGAGCTGCCGAGGCATGTAATGCGGGGCGCGTGAAGATTGGGGCGCAGGTTAGCACCCGCACTCCCATGGCGCAAAGGAAGGGGACTAGCGGCGCAGGTCCAGCGTGAAGGGGAAATTGGGGTTGCGCGGTTCTTCCTTGACAGCCACGTGCCCAGGCGTGTGCCCCATGCGAAAAAACCTCGCGAGCCTGCGGCCTTCGGCCTCATAGGCGTTGACCGGGAAGGTGTCGAAATTGCGGCCCCCGGGGTGCGAGACGTGGTACTGGCCGCCGCCGAGGCTGCGGCCCATCCATGTGTCGACGATGTCGAAGATCAGCGGCGCATGCACGCCGATGGTCGGATGCAGCGCGGACGAAGGCGCCCAGGCCCGGTAGCGCACCCCGCCCACGTACGCCCCCTGCTCCCCGGTCGGGGTGAGCGGGATCATGCGCCCATTGCACATCAGCGCGTGCCGGTCGGCCACGAGGCCGCTCGCCTTCACCTGCACCCTCTCGATCGATGAGTCGACGTAGCGCACAGTGCCGCCGGCGCTCGCCTCCTCGCCCATCACATGCCAGGGCTCGAGTGCGAAGCGCAGCTCGACGTTGACCCCCGAGGCCGAGAATTCACCGTAGCGCGGAAAGCGGAACTCGAAATGCGGCGCGAACCATTCCGGCCGCAGGTGGAACCCCGCCTCCTTGGTTTCGGCCAGCACATCGCGAAAATCCTCGCGCACGAAATGGGGCAGCATGAACCGGTCATGCAGCTCCGTTCCCCAGCGCTTGAGGCGCGAGGGCCGGTAGGGCTGGCGCCAGAAGCGCGCAACCAGCGCCCGCAACAGCAACTGCTGCGTGAGCGACATCTGCGCATGCGGCGGCATTTCGAAAGCGCGCATCTCGAGCAGGCCCAGCCGGCCGGTGGAGGAATCCGGCGAGTAGAGCTTGTCGATGCAGAACTCGGAGCGGTGCGTATTGCCCGAAGAGTCGACGAGCAGGTTGCGCAGGATCCGGTCGACCAGCCAGGGCAACGATGCGCCCTCGCCTTCGAGGCGAGCAATTTCACGGAACGCGATCTCGATCTCGTAGACCGAGTCGTTTCGGGCCTCGTCGATACGCGGTGCCTGGCTTGTGGGGCCAACAAACAGCCCGGAGAAGAGGTAGGAGAGCGACGGGTGGTTATGCCAGTAGCCGATGAGGCTCGCGAGCAGGTCCGGTCGCCGCAGGAAAGGCGAGTCGGCCGTCGTCGCCCCACCGAGCACGAAATGGTTGCCGCCGCCGGTGCCGGAGTGGCGACCGTCGAGCATGAACTTGTCGGTCGTGAGCCGCAGCTGGTGCGCGGTTTCGTAGAGGAAAACGGTGTTGTCGGCCAGTTCGCGCCAACTGCGCGTCGGCTGGACGTTGACTTCGACCACGCCCGGGTCCGGCGTGATGCGCAGCGTTTCGAGGCGCGGGTCGCGCGGCGGCTCGTACCCTTCGAGGATCACCGGCTGGTTGAGCTTGGCCGCGGTCGATTCGATCGCGGCCACCAGCTCCAGGTAGTGCTCCAGCTTCTCGAGCGGCGGCATGAAGATGTAGAGCACCCCGCCGCGGGGCTGCGCGCAGATCGCGGTGCGCGTGATCCATCCGGCGGATTTCATGCGCAGCGGGACCTTGGCCGTGGCGGGCTTGCCCGCCTTGGCTTCGGCCCGCAGGTCGGCCAGCTTCTTCCAAGATGCGAGCGGCTCGAAAGCCTGCGTCGGATCGATCTCGCGGATCCACGGATACTCGGTCTGCGAGACCCATGGCTGGGAATCGAGCGGCAGGCGCAGGCCCATCGCCGAGTCGCCCGGGACCAGGTAGCAGCGCTGCGCGCGCAGGAACCAGGGCCCGCTCAGCCAGTTCACGTGCTTGCCATCGCCACGCTGGATCGGCAGCGCATGTCCGACCGCCTTGTCGAGCCCCTCGGTGAAGACCTTCGCCAGCCTTTCGCGCTCGAGGGGATTCTCGAGCTTCGATTCGAACGGGTCGACGTTGACCGGCAGCTTACGCTCGCGCCACAGGTAATAGAACGTGTCCTCGAAGGCCGGGAACACATACTCCGGCTCGAGCCCAAGGCGCGTACCGAGGCTGGACAGGAAAGTGCTCGCCGAGTCGGCGTTTGCACTGCCGCCCTTCGCCTCATCGGCAATCAGCGAGGCGTCCTGCCATATCGGCTCGCCGTCCTTGCGCCAGAAGAGCGACAGCGACCACCGCGGCAGCGGCTCCCCCGGATACCACTTGCCCTGGCCGAAGTGAAGCAGGCCCTTGGGCGCATAGCGCTCCTTCATCCTCGAGAGCAATGCGGCGCCCAGTCGCCGCTTGACCGGCCGCGAAGTGGGCGAGTCGGCGGTGGTGTTCCACTCCGCGCCATCGCGGTCGGTGGCGGAAACGAACGTCGGCTCGCCCCCCATCGTCAGGCGCACGTCCTCCGAGGCAAGGTCGGCATCGATGCGCTCGCCGAGCGCGTCGATCTCCTTCCATTGCTCATCGGTGTAGGGCTTGGTAACGCGCGGAGCCTCCCACACGCGCCCGACTTTCATCGTGTGCGTGAATTCGGTCTGGCATTGCTCGGTAAATCCAGTGACCGGCGCGGCGCTGCCGGGCTCGGGAGAGCAGGCGAGCGGGATGTGGCCCTCGCCCGCAAAAAGGCCGGAGGTCGCATCCAGCCCGATCCAACCCGCGCCCGGCAGGTAGACCTCGCACCACGCATGCAGGTCCGTGAAGTCGACCTCCGTACCCGAAGGCCCGTCCAGCGCCTTGACGTCGGCCTTGAGCTGGATGAGGTATCCGGATACGAATCGCGCGGCGAGGCCGAGATGCCGCAACAGCTGCACCAGCAGCCAGCCCGTATCGCGGCAGGAGCCGCTCGCGTTCTCGAGCGTTTGCTCCGGGGTCTGCACGCCCGGCTCCATGCGGATCAGGTAGCGAATGTCCTTCTGCAACGCCTGGAGCAGCTCGACCAGGAAGGTGACCGAAGGCCTGGGTTCCCGCGGGATCGAGGCCAGGTACTGCGTGAACCTCGGCGTGGCCGGCAGCTTGACGAGGTAAGGCGCGAGCTCGTGCATCTGCGCCGGGTCGTACCGGAAGGGAATCTTCTCCGCCTCCGGCTCGAGGAAGAAATCGAACGGGTTGATCACCGAGAGCTCGGCCGTCAGGTCGACCTCGATGCGCAGTTCGCGGGTCTTCTCCGGGAAGACCAGCCGGGCCAGGTAGTTCGACTGCGGGTCCTGCTGCCAGTTGATGAAGTGCTTGGGCGGGTGGACGCTGAGCGAGTACGAAAGGATCGGGGTACGCGAATGCGGCGCCGGGCGCAGGCGCACGACCTGCGGCCCGAGCGCGATAGGCCGGTCGTAGCGGTAATGGGTGACGTGGTTCAGGCGGACATGGATCGACACTGG
>CAZZDV010000090.1:0-14146 GCA_964652785.1 uncultured Bordetella sp. | reverse complement strand
CGCTCAACTCGGACGCTGCGCGATAAAGCCGCGCAGCGCCGGTTAGCTCTACGTTCGGCCCTGTAGCGTTACTTTCGCCGTGCGTGATCGCGGCTACAAATAAATCAACACGGCCGCTTTGCCCGGTCGTCACTTGGGAAGATGTCCAGGTCAATGGCAGCAATTAGACCGGAGAGTGGCTCAGGATCTAGACGTTTGCTTGAAATTGGCAGCAATCATGCAGCCCGCGCCTTCACTGCGCCTCGCGCTCATGCCTACCCCAGCGCACGCACGATCAGCGACAATCCGCTGGCGAAAAGCACGACGCCGACCGCGCGCATCAGCGTGTCGCGCGAGACGCGCGAGAATGCCTTGGAAGCCACCCACAGTCCGCCGAGCGAAGCCGGCAGTATCGCGAGTGCGAACAGCCACGGCTTGGGCGCCTGGAGCGGCCCTGCAATGATGAATGCCACCACCCGAAGGCTGATGCTGAACATCGCGCAGGTGCCAAGGGTCGAGCGGTACTGCTCTTTGGTGAGGCCGCGCCGCGACAGGTAAATCGCGTATGGCGGGCCGCCGGCGCCGAACAGCGTGCTGGTGATGCCGCCGGCGAATCCTGCCGCGTAGGCCCACGGCTGCCCGACCTGCCTGACCTCACCCGCCTGGACGAGATTCAGGACGGCGACCGCCAGCACGAACACGCCGAGCGCGCCCATCGACACCTCGCGCGGCAGGTTCACGAGCAGGGTCATGCCCAGCACGGTGCCCGCGACCACCAGCGGGAGCATGCGTTTCACCTCGGATTTCACCGTGTTCTTCGGATCGGCAAGGCCGATGCGCCACGCGCTCGTGCAGTCGAGTAGCGCGAACATCGCCAGCGCAAACGGCAGCGACACGAGGTGCGTGGCCAGCGGGATCGTGACCAGCGCCGCCCCGAACCCGGTCATCCCGAAAATGATGGCGCCGGCAAACGCGATGACTGCGAGCGCAGCGAGCGTGGCGTAATCGGCCGGCGTCAATCGGCCTCCGGGCCGATCAGCAAAGCCTGGCGGGTCCAGCGGTTCATCTTTTTCAGCCCCGCCACGTAGCGCACGAACGGCAGCCCGAGCCTGGCCTCGAGCCTGAACGCGGAGCGCTTGAGCTCTTCCCATTCGATCGAGCGCGGCGCGCCCTTGAGGGCGAATACGATGATGTTGCCGTCGTCCTTCGCATTCAGGCAGATCACGGCGCCGTTAAAGGCCGCTTCGACGCGCTCGAGGTACCGGTCGAACTTGCGGTCGTGGCCGAAGAAGTTGAGCACCATCACGCCGGGTGAGCGCAGCGCCCGATTTGCCGCGGCATAGAACTCGTCGCTCACCAGCGTGGGCACCTGGTCGCCGTCATCGAACCCGTCGATGAAGAGGAGGTCGCAGCCGGCCTCGCTTTCATGCACCGCGGCCGCGCCGTCGCCGAGCTCGACGCGCAGCTTAGCGCTGTCGCCGGGCACGCTGAAAAGTCCGCGCGCCGCGGTGATCACCGCGGGGTTGAGTTCGAACACCCGCGTGCGCACGCTGGGCAGTCGCCGATGGATGAATTTCGGGATCGATCCGCCGCCAAGTCCCACCATGAGGCACTCGCGGGGCCGCGGATGGAAAAGCAGGAAAGCCATCATCGTGCGCGTGTAGTCGAGCTCGAGGTCCTCCGGCGCCTCGATCTTCATCGCGCTCTGGATGTACTCGCCGCCCAGGTGCAGGTAGCGCACGCCGTCTTCCTCGCTGACCGTGATTTCCGGGTGCTTGGGCTTCTTCTTCTTCAGCCAGCCCATCGTCGGCTCCGCGATAGCGCATACACGGCGGCCGCGCCGATGAACGAAAGCAGCGCGGCCCCGAGGAGCGGCGCGTCGTAGCTGCCGGTACGGTCGAACGCGTAGCCCGCAAGCGGCGGGCCGATGAGTGTCCCGATGCCGGGCGCGGTGTAGAGCCAGCCGATGATCGCGGAGACCGCGCGGCCGCCGAAGATGTCCATCACCACCGCCGGCATGGTGGCTACAAAGCCGCCATAAAAGAGGCCCATCGCCACCGACATGAGCGCAAGCGCCCAAAGGCTTTGCGATTGCCACCAGGCAACGAAGCACGCGCCGAGCCCCGCGTACATCAGCGCGAGCGACTTCATGCGGCCCATGCGGTCGGCCAGCCCCCCGATGGCGAAGCGGCCCACGAGGCTGCCCAGCCCGATGAGGCTCACCAGCAGCACGCCGGTGGCTTCGGGATGGCCGTGGTCGGTCGCATACGGCGCGAGATGCACCATCGGCACGAACACGCCGATCGTCGGCAGGAACAGCGACCCGTACAGGATCCAGAACACTTTCGAGCGCAGCGCCTCTGCGAGCGTAAAGCCCGGCAGCGGCGCGGGAGGAGGCGCTCCGGCGATGGGTTGGGCCAGGCGCTCCCTGCGCCCCGGATCGTTGTCGATGATGCAAGCCGCGACCCCGGCCAGCACGAGCGCAAACCCGGCGAGCGCAAGGTAGGCGCCGCGCCAGCCGTAGAGTTCGATCCACCACGCGGCCAGTGGAGGCACGACCAGGTTGCCCGCGCCTATGCCAGCCACCGCGATGCCGGTGGCGAAGGCGCGCCGCTCCCGGAACCATGGTTGCACGGCGCCGACCGAAGGAACGTAGGTCAGCCCCACGCCCACCCCGATGCCGACGCTGTAGGTCACGTACAGCACGGCGAGCGATGGCGAGAAGCTCGCCCCGACCAGACCGAGCCCAAGCGCGGCGGCGCCCGCAAGACACACCTTGCGGGGGCCGAAGCGGTCGGCAAGCATGCCCGCGGGCGCGCCGAGCAGAAAATAGAGGAATGCGCACAAGGAAAACACGAGCGATACATGCGCGCGCGGCGCGCCGAACTCCGTCTGGAAGGCCTTGAAGAAGGCCGCAAACGTATACACCACGCCAAAGCCGGTGAACATGAGCATGAATGCAGCCGCGACGATGGCCCATCCGTAGTAAGGCCCAATGCCCGGCGCACTACGATAGTCGCTGCGGCTCAAGGCGCGCTCAGGCGAGCGCGCCGCGCGCGGTGATCGGCCAGAGCGCTTCCACCTTGCCGCCCGCCAGGCCGCCACGCATGCAGACATACCAGTCGTAGAGATTCACCGTCGGGTCGCAATGGCCGGGGACCAGCAGCACCTTCTCGCCGAGTGCCGGCAGCGCTGCGCCGCCCTTGGCTTCGATCACGCCATGCTCGTCGGAGGCCTTGGTGAACTCGAGTCCCGGCCGCTGCCAGAGCGTGGGCAGGCCCGAATCGATGCTCGACGCTTTGAGGCCCGCGTCGACCACCGCGCGCTCGAGCGTCGGCCGGCTCATGACGGTGGCAAGCACGAACAGCGAATGCTCGAAGCGCGGCATCGGCGGCGCCCATTCATTGCGGGCGTAGTCCGCGTCCATGAAGATGTACGAGCCGGGCTGCAGCTCGTCATAGACGCCGCTTGCGGCCTCGAACATGAAGCTGCCGCTGCCCGCGCCGGTGACGATCGGGCAGGCGATGCCTTCCGCGCTCAGCAATGCCCGCGTCGTGCGCACGCCCTCGGCTGCCGCATCGATCTTTGCTTTGCGCTCGACCATGGTCCGCACATGCTGGGCCGAGCCCTGGTAGGCCTGGAGGCCGGCGAAGCGCAGGCCGGGCGTCGCTGCGATCTGCCTGGCAAGCGCAACCGCCGGCGCGCCGGGCTGCACGCCGCAGCGGCGAGCGCCGACATCGATCTCGACATACACGTCGATTTCGGCGCCTTCGAACTTCACCGCGACGCCGAGGGCTTCGACCTGCGCCGCATGGTCGACGCAGATGCCGAGCTTCGCGCGCTTTGCGAGGCGCGCAAGACGCCCGAGCTTGTGCGCGCCGACGACTTCGTTCGACACGAGCACGTCTTTCACGCCGCCTTCCACCATGGCCTCGGCCTCGGAGACTTTCTGGCAGCACACGCCGACCGCGCCGGCCGCGACCTGGCGAAGCGCGATCTCGGGGCACTTGTGCGTCTTGGCGTGCGTGCGCACGCGGATGCTGCGGCCCGCGAGGGATTCGTTCAGCCGCGCGATGTTGCGCTCGAACGCATCGAGGTCGACCACGAGCGCGGGCGTGTCGACCTCCGCGAGCGGCTGGCCATGCCGCGCGGGCAGGATCGCGGTCATGACGGCACCCGGTCGCGGCGCATCGCAAGCCAGATCGTGGCCGCGACGACCACCACGAGCAGCGGGACCGCGAACAGGTTCACTCTGTCCCAGCCGGCGCCGGTGACCAGCATCCCGGAGGTGAGCGACGAGATGACCATCATCACGAAAATGCACAGGTCGTTTGTCCCCTGCGCCTTGGCTTTCTCTTCCGGCCGGTAGGTTTCGGTCAGCAGCGTGGTACCGCCGATGTACATGAAATTCCAGCCCACGCCGAGCAGCACGAGCGAGAGCCAGAAGTGCGCAACGGCCACGCCGCTGAGCGCGACTGCGATGCAGGCCACGTTCAGCATCGCGCCGACCAGGATGATGTTGAGCACGCCGAAGCGCTTGATCAGCGAGCCCGCGATGAGCGAGGGCGCAAACATCGCGATCACATGCGAGGAAATGACGAACGCGGCATCGCCGAACGGATGGCCGCACAGCCCCATCGCGATCGGGGTGGCCGTCATCAGGAGGTTCATGACCCCGTACCCGACCGCGCCCGCGAGCACCGCAACGATGTACTTGGGCTGCGAGACGATCTCGCGCAGGGGCCGCCCGCCACTCGAGTTCTCCGCGGCCGTCGGGTTGGGGATGCGCGTGGCCGACAGCAGCGCGATCGTGACGAGGGAGAAAACGATCAGCAGGAGATAAGCGCCCAGATAGCGATCTGAAAAAGCATCGACCGAGAAGCGGCTCATGCCCGGGCCGATGATGCCGCCCACGAGGCCGCCGGCAAGCACGAGCGAGATTGCGCGCGCCTTGTAGTCGTATGGCGACACATCCGCCGCCGCGAACCGGTAGTACTGGCCGGTCGCGTTGGAGGCGCCGAAAATCAACGTCCCCAGGCACAGCAGCCAGAAATCCCCCAGCCCGATCGCCAGCGCGCAGACCAACGCGGCGACGATGCCCGTGGCCGCGCCTGCGATCAGCCCCTGCGTGCGGCCAACGCGCTTCATGTAGAGGGACGCAGGCAGCGTTGCAATGGCCCCGCCAAGCACCCAGGTGGTCACCGGCAGCGTCCCCAGCGCGGGGTTCGTCGCCAGGGCCATGCCGGCCAGCCCGTTGATCGACGCCAGCGTGGAACTGTTGCTGAACAGCATCGCCTGGCAGGCGGCGAGCAAGGCGACATTGCGACCGATACTGGTCATATATACAGTATGATACCCGAAGACTCATTCTACCGATCCACCCGATGCCAAACGAGCAGCGCAGCGAAATGCGTTCGATCAAGGTGCACGCCGCGCGGGCCGAAGGCGTGGAGAAATCGCGCGGCGCGACCTATGCGCCGCAGGGCCGGTTCGAGAAGGAAGAAAGGCAATCCTTCGACGACGGCTGGACGCAGGACGACGAGGTGCCCTCGGCTCGCGAGACGACGATCACCGAGGAACGCGCGCGCTCCATCATCTCCCGCAACGACTCGCCGGACGTGCCGTTTACCCAGTCGATCAACCCGTATCGGGGCTGCGAGCATGGGTGCATCTACTGCTATGCGCGCCCGAGCCATTCGTATCTCGAGCTTTCGCCGGGCCTGGACTTCGAGACCAGGCTGTTCGCCAAGGTCAACGCAGTGGAGTTGTTGAGGCAAGAGCTTGCCGCGCGCGGCTACGAGCCCAGCCCGATCGCGCTTGGCGCGAATACCGACTGTTACCAGCCCGCCGAACGAAAGTACCGCCTCACTCGCGGCATCCTCGGGGTGCTGGCCGAATGCAGCCACCCGGTCACGCTGGTGACCAAGTCCGCGCTCGTCGAGCGCGACCTCGACCTCCTCGCGCCGATGGCGAAGAAGAAGCTCGCCAAGGTCTACGTGTCGATCGGCAGCCTGGACCGCGCGCTTGCACGGCGCCTGGAGCCGCGCGCGGCCAGCCCGCAGCGCAGGCTCGATGTGCTGCGCGCGTTGTCCGGCGCCGGCGTTCCCTGCGGCGTGATCGTGGCGCCGGTGGTCCCGGCGTTGTCGGATAAGAGCATCGAGGAGGTGCTCGAAGCCGCAAGCGCCGCGGGCGCGCAATCCGCGGCGTACATCGTCATGCGCCTGCCAAACGAGCTCAAAGAGCTTTTCCGCGAATGGCTCGCGGTGAACTACCCGCTGCGCGCCGACCACGTCATGAGCGTGGTGAGCCAGCTGCGCGGCGGGCGCGACAACGACCCGCGCTTCGGCGAGCGCATGACCGGCACGGGCCTCTTCGCGGAACTGCTGGCCCAGCGCTTCTCGATCGCATGCAAGCGCCTCGGGATCGACGGGCGCGACCGCGGCGGGCGGGAATCGCCGGACCTCGACACCTCGCTTTTCAGGCCGCCGTCAGCCGCCGGGCAGATGGACCTGTTCTAAACGCCGCACTCCGGTTATAGCGGTTTTATTATCTCGACTGACACGGAAGCCGCATCAGCGCTCGATTTTTACCAATGAATTCCTGACTTTTTCGGCGCCGCGCACTCGATGAGTGCGTCCCCGTCGGCGAAACACCCGCTCTGAATCGTGGACGGACTGCTAGGCTTCCGGGGTGACTGCCTCACCGTCCGCACCTCCCGCCCAGCCGCGTAATGCGCGGGTCGAACGCCTGCTGAACGCGCCGATCGCACCCATGGTGATCCGCCTTGCGGCGCCCGGAATCGTGCTGGTGGCGTTCCAGTCGGCAGTCAGCATCAGCGACGCCTATTTCGTCGGGCGCCTCGGCACCGCCCCGCTGGCGGGACTCTCGCTCGTGTTCCCGCTCCTCATGCTGCTGCAGATGATGTCGGCCGGTGCGATGGGCGGCGGCGTGTCCTCGGCAATCGCTCGCGCTTTGGGCGCCGGGAACGAAAAGGCGGCGCGCTCGCTATCGGTCCACGCGGTGGTTATCGGCACGGCCCTCGGGCTGGTCTTCACGCTCTGCATCCTGCCCGCCGGCGCGTGGATCTACCGCGTGCTCGGCGGGACCGACACGGTGCTCCGCGAGGCGCTGGCCTATTCCAACATCATTTTCGCGGGCGCGGTACTGGTGTGGCTTGCGAACACGCTTGCGAGCATCCTGCGAGGGTCAGGCAACATGCTGGTCCCTGCGCTCGTGCTCGGCGGAGTGACGCTCGTTCACATCCCGCTTTCGGGCATGCTGGTGCTCGGCGGCGGCCCGCTGCCCGCGCTCGGCATCGCCGGTGCGGGTGTCGCGTACCTCACGAGCTTCGGGCTTGCCTCCTTGATCATGCTGGCCTACCTGCTGCGCCCGGGAAGCCGCCTGAGGCCGACGCGAGACGACCTCAGGCTCGATGGGCGCATGTTCTGGGAGATCCTGCGCGTAGGCGCGATCTCTTCGCTCAACTCGATGCTGACCGTGCTCACCGCGGTGCTGCTCACCGGGATCGTCGGCTCGTACGGCACCGCCGCGCTTGCCGGGTACGGCGTGGGCGTGCGCCTCGAACTCATGCAGGTGCCGCTGGTCTTTGCGATCGGCCAGGCGCTGGTCGCGCACATCGGCACGAACATCGGCGCGGGCCAGATCGCGCGCGCCAAGCGCATCGCGTGGACCGGCGCGGCGATCGCCGCGTGCATCGGCCTTGCGATCGGCGCGTTCGTCGCGGCAGTGCCGCTGGCGTGGGCGGGACTTTTCAGTTCCGACCCGGCGGTGCTCGAAGCCTGCAGCCAGTACCTGCGCCGGGTTGGGCCGCTGTACCCGTTTCTCGCCGTGGGCGTGGCGCTCTATTTCGCGTCACAGGGCGCGGGGCGCATGGGCATGCCGCTCCTCGCCGGCGCCTTCCGGCTGGCCATTGCAAGCCTTGGCGGGTTCGCGGCGATCCGCGCGGGCGCGCCGGTGGCGGTCGTGTTCTACGTGATCGCGATAGCAATGTTCGTCTATGGGAGCTTTACGGCGTGGGCCGTGTACCGCTCGGACTGGTCGCAGAATGGAACAGGGGAACCTAGTCCACCCGTTACACATTCCTGACGCAAGCCTAGATGCCGAAGCTCTTGCGCAGGAACAGGATCGGCTTTCGCATCAGGTAGTAGCCGAGCGAGACCTCTTCGGCATACACCTTGGCGGTGCCGCGCTGGCCGATGCGCGGCAGCGCGCCGCGCGGGACCAGCCGCGCCTTGACCACGTAGGCCAGGCTGTTGTCCGGCATGGTGATGGTCTCGTAGCTCGTCTGCACGATCTGCGCCTTGAGCGGAAAAAGCGGATCTGAGTTAAGGAACACGGCGACTTCGGCGCCGAGCTCCAGCTGGATCGCATCCTCGGGCGGGACGTAGACTGTGACTTCAACCATCGAGGGATCCGCGATCACCATGATGCGCTCTCCGGGCTGCACCGGACGGCCGCGCCACTCCTCGGCATCGGCGAAGATCGCGAGCCCGCCCTGCGGGGCGGAGATGCTGTAGCGGTCGAGCATCTCGGACAGGAACGCGACCTCGGCGACTTTCTCGCGCACCCGCGCGTCGAGCACGTTGAGCTCGCCCTTGGCCGCTTCGTCCGAGAACGATTTATTGATCGCGCGCTGCAGGTCGGCCTTGGCGATGTCGAGCGCCTTGACCGCGACCGCGAGCTTGTTGCGCGTCGTCGTGTCGTTGAGGGTGACCAGCGGCTCGTCGGCGCCCACGATCTGGTTTGGCTGGACCTTGATCGAGTCGACCACGCCTTCCACCGGGGCGGTGATCGGGTAGGGCTTCACCGGCGTTATCTCGGCCTGCGCGAGCGCGGACAGCCGCACCGGCACGAACGAAAGCAGCGCCGCGGCGAGGCCCACCGCGAGGAGGATGCGCTTGGTGGATGTGCGGCGAAGCCACCTGCGCACAGGCCGGTAGTCGCGGCGCCATGCCCAGAGGGCGAACCCCGTCGCCGCGCCCATCCACTGGGCCACGGCGCGCTCGACTTCGGAGAAGGGCTCGTCGCGCGCGAAGAACACGCCCCCGATGATCGCGCCTTCGGGCGACTGCAGGGCACAGTGCAGGATCTGGTCGGGCACCCACTCGGCGCCGTCCTCGGCGAGCGACTCGGGCAGGTCGGCCAGCGCCGCGGACACGACCGGCTGGCCGGGCGCCTCTGAGAAATGCGCGGCGGCGCGAATCAGCCACTGGACGTAAGGCGCCTCGGCGGTCACTTCGGCGAGGCCCGACACGGCCTCGACCACGACCCGCGAGCGGACATTGTATTGCCACAGGATCGCCTGGTCGAAGCGCAGGACGCTGAATCCCTCGTTGGCCGTGACGAAGGCCAGCTCGCGGATCGACTTGCATGCCTGTAGCTTCCGCTGGAACTCCAGAAGTTCTGCGGCGATGTTGGTGCTGCTCTGGTCTGCCTGCTGCTCGGTCACGGCTTGGGACGATCGGGGAACACGGCGGTGCCGACCATGCCGGGCACCAGCCCCTGGGTGGAGCCATCGAAACGGGCCTCGAGCTCGAGCGACTGGCTCACGCCTTCGACGCGCGCGTTGAGCTTGGAGACGCGCGCGCGATAGGTCCTGCCGTCCTGCGAGGTCTTGACCGTGAAGGGCGTGCCCGGCTTGATCCATCCGAGCCAGGCCGCCGGGACGTACAACTGCGCCTTGAGCGAACCCGGGTTCACCATTTCGAGCAACGGCTGGCCGAGAGCAACGCTCTCGGCGGGCTTGACCCTCATCTTGACCAGGCGGCCTGAAAAGGGCGCGACCACCTTGCAATAGGCGAGCTGCGACTCGCGAAGCGAGACCTGGCTCCTGGCCTTGTCGGCCGCGGAGGCCGCAACCGTGACCTCGAGCTCGCCTGCGGCGCCAAGCGCCTGCAGGCGCATCTTGGTGAGGTGCGTTTCGCGCGCCCCGCGATACTCGGCCGCCGCCGCCTCGAGCTGGGCAACCCCTTCCTCGCAGTCGAACTCGAGGATGACGGACTTGGCCGCCACGGTGTCGCCGAGGCCGAAGTTGATTTTCCGGATCTTGCCCGCCATCTGGCTCGAAAGCGTGGTTTCGTCGCCCGAGGTGACAAGCACCGAGATGTCCCGGTCGTCGATTGTGGTGAGCTGGTCGAGCAGCGCGCCCATGTTCGCCCGGCCCTGGCCAGCGGAGGGCGCGGCGCCCTGGGGCTGGGCCTGCGGCGGAGGCGCCGGGATCGAAGGCTGCACCTGGACACCCGACGGGGCGCGGGCCGGCGGCTTCGCAGCCGGCGACGGTGCTTGCGCCATCGAGCTCGCAACCACGCCAAGCGCAAGCACGGCGGCAATGACGGCAGATCCCTTATTGCGCACGGCGTCCCTCGTCGAACTCGATCTTGGACATTCTCTCAGTGGCAGGCCGGCCCAGGTCAGCCGCGAGCCGCAGCCAGAGCGATCCCTGCTCCGGGGCATCCACCCCGGGCTTGGCGGCGTCGGCTGTCGTGGCGCCGGTGGTGCGCGAGAGCTTGAGCTCGGGATCGCCCCACGGCGCGGAAAGTTTTTTCTGGGTAAGCATGCGGCCGGTGCGAAGGCGCGCCACCGGGCCGACGATGCGATACGCGGCGCCTTCGCCGAGCGTGCGCCACTGCTCGGAATCGACCGGCTCGCTCAGCGTGGTCTTGTACTCGGAGGAGAACTTCACTTCGCCGGTTTCGGCGTCGAGCAGCGCCACGCGCACACGTGCGGGCCGGCCGCCATCGCGCGGCGGGTCGAGGGTGATCCAAGTGTTGATCCTGAGCTTCGCGGTGTCGCCTTCGGCCATGCCCACCTTGGAAAGGTCGAGGATTTTCACGATCGATTCGCGGAATTCGTTGAGGGACTGGGGGGGCACGCCTTCGATCTGGCCGATGGCCACGGGCAGGTCGAGCGGGCCGGGGCGCGGCGCGAAATTCTCGTCCTCCCAGCCGACCAGCCTTGCCTGCATCTGCTCGGCAAGCGAGTTCGTCTCGTGGCTGTTGACCTCGGAGGGCAACGCGTCCAGGCCCACCGAGTTGTAGATGCGCCCAAGCGCCGCCTCGAGGTTGGCGTACGTGATGTCGCGGTTGATCTTGCTGACGAGAAAACGCGCCTTTGCGCGGATCAGCTCGAACTCGGTGTCCACGCCCACTTCCGCGCTGGAGGCGAGATACCCGACGATCTGCTCGTCGTCGCGCGTAGCCTGGTCCCAAACGCCGAACTCGTGCGAAAGCAGCGTGTACCGGACGGCGGCGATGCGCGTCTGCGTCATCACGGCCATCGCCATCGCAAGGCGCCTCGCCTCATCGAGCTTCGCCTGCGATTCGGCCGAGCGCTTCACCGCCGGGTAGGAAAACGCCTTGACGAGGTTGAACGCTACATTGAGGCCGAGCGACATCCAGGTGTTGTTCACCAGGAACCGGTTGCTGTCGTAGTTGTATGCGGTATCGATGTTCAGGCCCGGCAGCAGGCCAAGCACGGCCTTGCGCGCCTCGTCCTGGTTGACGCGCGTCTTGTAGGTTTCCTCGCCCACTTCGGGCCGGTTGCGCAACGCCACGGCCTCGAGCGTCTCCATGCGCGTCTTGAGCTCGAGCGTCGCCGCGGCGTAGCGCGTCGGGGGCTCGACCATCACCTGCGTGCCCGGCGTCACGTTGAGCAGCGCGGCAAGCTCGACGCGCGACTGCGCGAGGTCCTGGCGCCGCAAGCTGATCTGCTGCTCGAGGTCCAGCAGCCCCCGTCGCAGCGTTGCCGTCTGCATCGGCGGCAGGAGCTTGCGGCTTTCGATCACGCGCGATTTCTCGATCGCGAGGTCGACTTCCTCGAGCAGCTCGTCGATCTGCGGCAGGAGCCGCTGCGCGGCCTCGCTCTTCCACCACGCAAGGCGCACGTCCTGCACGAGGTTCTGCATCGCCTTGCGGCGGCGCTCCTCTGCGATGAGGCTCTGGTCGGCAAGCTGCCTTGCGCGGTAATAGCCGAGGCCGAAGTCGAGCACGCTCCAGGTAAACGACACGCCCGAGGTCTCGCGCGTGCGCTCCTGCGATGCGGACGGATTGGAGGCCACGGTTCCGCCGGGCGAGAAGCCGAAACCGAACGAGTCGTTGTTGCGCGAGGAGTAGCCCGCGGTCGCAGTGAGCTTGGGGAGCATGTCGAACTTGCCCGCGTCGAGCTGCCCGAGGGCCACGGCCTGCTCCATCATCTTGACGCGGTATTCCATCTGGTACTTGAGGGAGCGAGTGGTCGCTTCGTAGAGCGTGACTGGGCGCGTCAGGGGTTCCTGCCCTGCAAAGAGCTTTTCTTCGGCTTCGACGGCAACGCCTTCGCGCTGCTCGGCCGTAAGCGGCACGGGATTGACCGAGCAGCCGGCGAGCAGCGTGAGCGCCAGGGAGAAAAGTCCGAGACAACCGGATCTAGTTGGAATTTTGGACCGCACCAATCTGCCCGAGAGAGGCTCTCATTATGCCTCTCGGGCTATTTTAGTTTGTAATTTAGCGTGTTAGGGAAGTAGTTTAGTGAATCTCTAGAGGGTGGTGGGCCCTGCCGATTTCGATGCGGCAGGGTTTTCCGTCCCGAGGATTTTGGCAAGGACAGGATCGCGCGTCACCTTTGCGGCGCGAATCTGCTCGGCGAAGGGCATCGCACCCACGCGGACGGGCTTGGCCTTCTCGGCCTTGCCTTTGATCTTGTCGGCTTCCGCTTTCGCGGCCTTCTCGGCTTCTTCCTCTTCTTCTTCGCTGATCTCGGCCATCGCCAGGGGGTCGCCCACGACGACCGGCGCGTCGGCAGCGGCCGGCTCGGCATCCGCGCTTACGCCCAACTCGAGGGTGAACGAGAGATTGGCTTCACGGCCTTCCGCGTCGCGAGCCGTGAGCACGATCTCGATCGCGATCCGTCCGCCGCCGGGCGGAGTGCCCCGGAAGATGCCCAGGACGGAATCGAAGCGCAGCCAGGACGGCAGTGCGCTGCCATCGGCCATGCGCGCCTCGAGAGTGACGATGGCGGCCGGATCGGTGTGTCCGAACGCAGTTGCAGGCACCTGGAATTCGGTCGCACCACGGGCGCTCATCAGCCCCTGGAACACGAACAGCCGCTGCTCCGAAGACGTTTGGCCGTCAATTCCGGTGACACGCAGCAGGTCCTCGGCCGGGATGCGGGCGACGTTGAAGCCGCGGCCCGCTGCGGCGTTCGCTCCGAGCGCGGCCGACTGTGCGCCAGTCTCGCCCTGGGTGAGCTTTAGCCCGTCCGGATCGGCACCCAGGTTCGCGCCGGAAGGCGTCGGCGTGGTGCTGGTGAATGGATCGGCCGGGGTGCCCGCCTCCGGCCTCGGATCGCCTGTCCCGGTAGTTCCGCGTGAGGGGACGGGGGCATCCGCACCTGCGACACCCATCTCCAACTTGAATACCACACTCGCTTCGCGCGCAGAGTTGTCACGCGCCACGACGACCAGCTCGAGCGTCACGGCCTGGCCGTCCGGCGGCGTACCGCGGAAGACCCCGCTGACCGGGTCGAACTCGAGCCAAGCCGGCAGCGGACTGCCGTTGGACTGGCGCGCCTCGAGCTTGACCACCGCGTTGGTGTTGGTATGGGCAAAGGCCTCCTGAGGCAACTGGAAC
Organism: uncultured Bordetella sp.; assembly: GCA_964652785.1. Taxonomy (GTDB): domain Bacteria; phylum Pseudomonadota; class Gammaproteobacteria; order Burkholderiales; family SG8-39; genus SZAS-79. The sequence continues at coordinate 542 of CAZZDV010000090.1, read as the reverse complement.
TTCTGGTCGCCCACGGCGTTCTTGACGCCTTCGAGCACGAACAGCCGGTCGCCGCCGAGTGAACTTGCATCGCCCGCAAGCGACTGCGCCTCGGCGGAGGAATTCGCGCCCACGCGCGAGACAGGGAAGCCGCGGTCGATCGAGTCGAGGATCGCTTCTGCGCCCGGCGCGACGCCCAGTTCGAGCTTGAAGATCACGGACGCTTCGCGCGCCTGGTTGTCGCGCGCGACCACCTGCACTTCGACAGGCACGGGCTTGCCGTCGGGCGGCGTCCCGCTGAAGGTACCGTTCGCGTTGTTGAAACTCAGCCAGGCGGGCAGCGGATCGCCGTTCGACTGGCGGGCCTCGAGCCGGATGACGGCACCGTTATCGGTGTGCGCAAAGGCCTCCGCAGGCAGGATGAAACTGCTTTCGGCCTGGACGTCGGGCACCCCCTCGAGCACGAACAGGCGCGCTGAAGTGATAGAGGCGAGCTCGGCGGCGCGCTCAGGGCTTTCGCTGGTGGTGATGCGCGCGACCTGGAAGCCGGTGTCGACCGGCGC
>CAZZDV010000089.1:0-14204 GCA_964652785.1 uncultured Bordetella sp. | reverse complement strand
AGTGGTGGCGCTGGTGCGCGAAGTCAAAGGCTGGGAGTTGATTGTCGAGGCGCGGGCCGCTGGAAAGGGCATCGTATTCCTTACGCCGCATCACGGCTGTTTCGAGATCAGCGCGCAGTACGGGGCCTTCCATTTCCCGATGACCATCCTGTACCGGCCGCCGCGCCTCGAATGGCTCGGCGAATTCATGCTCGCGGGTCGCGCGCGGCCCGGGGTCAGGCTGGCCACCGCGGATCGAAAAGGTGTTCGCGAGCTTCTCGGCGCGCTCAAGCGCAAGGAAGCCATCGGCATCCTGCCCGACCAGGTGCCCGGCGTCGGGGAGGGGGAGTGGACCGAATTCTTCGGCAGGCCTGCGTACACGATGACGCTCGCGCCGCGCCTGGCCTCGAAGGACGACGTGACCTGCCTTGTTGCATTCGCGCGCCGGTTGCCCGCGGGGCGCGGTTACTCGCTGTCGCTGCGCAAGCTCGCGCAAGCGCAGCCTGGTGAATCGGATGCGCGCCGACTCAACCGGTGCCTCGAGGAAGTGATCCGTGAGTGCCCGGGGCAATACCTCTGGGGCTATAACCGTTACAAGACGCCGGCCGGCGCGACGCAGCCTGCGGACGGCGGCCCGGCTTGAGCCGGATCATCTTCGCTCTCATGTGGCTCGCGCACTGGCTGCCGCTCGGCGTGCTCGCAATGATCGGCAACGCGATCGGCAACGCGGCCTTCTGGCTGATCCCCGAGCGGCGCAAGGTCATCCGCGTGAATCTTGCCAAGTGCTTCCCGCAGATACCGGAGGACGAGCGTGAAAGGATGGCGCGCGCGCATTTTCGCGTGTTCATGCGCAGTTTCATCGAGCGATCACTGCTGTGGTGGGCACCGAAGGAACGCGTCTTGCGGCTGATGAAGCTCGAGGGTCTCGAGCACATCCGCGCACTTGCGGGCAAGCCGGTGATCCTGGTCGCGCCGCATTTCGTCGGCATCGATGCGGGCTGCACGCGGCTGGTGTGCGACATCCATATGGCCGGGCTCTATGCGCGCCAGAAGGATCCTTTGTACGACGCGCTGCTGCTGCAGGGGCGCACGCGTTTCGACGTCGAGGCCATTGCCATCGCGCGGCAGGATGGCGTGAGGCCAATCCTCTCGGCGTTGAGGAAAGCAATCCCGATCTACTACGCCCCCGACCTCGATTTCGGCCGGCAGGACGCGGTCTTCGTGCCCTTCTTCGGCGTGCCGGCCGCGACGATCACCGGCGTTTCCCGGCTCGCAAGGGCCAGTGGCGCAACGGTATTGCCTGTCATCACGCGCATCCTGCCCGGCGGGGAGGGCTACCGCGTAAAAGTCTTCCCGCCGTTCGAGAACTTCCCGACGAAGGACGTCGAAGCCGACACACGGCGCATCAACGCTTTCATCGAAGAGCAGGTACTCACCATGCCCGAGCAGTACTACTGGGTGCACAAGCGCTTCAAAACGCGGCCCGAGGGCGAACCTTCACCGTATGAGGCGCCGCCTCGAACGAAACCCGCCTAGAATCGGGCCATGAAGCAGGCATTTACCAAGATGGAGGGTGCAGGCAACGATTTCTTGGTGTTCGACGCCACCACGCGCGCCTTCGACCTGACCGGCGCCCAGCTCAAGGCGATTGCCGACCGCCATTTCGGCGTCGGCTGCGATCAGATCCTCGTGGTCGAAAAGGCTTCTGGCCCGCGGGCCGATTTCCGCTACCGCATCTTCAACGCAGATGGCGGCGAGGTCGAGCAGTGCGGCAACGGCGCGCGCTGCTTCGTGAAGTTCGTGCACCTGCGCGGCCTGACCACGAAGAAGGCGCTTCGCGTCGAGACGCTCGGGGGCCTCATCGAGCCGCGGCTCGAGGCCGATGGCGAAGTCAACGTGAACATGGGCGCGCCGGTCTTCGACCTGTCCGAAGTGCCGTTCACAGCGGCCCGGCCGGGGTTGGTGCAGGCCCTCAGCGTGTCCGACGCGAGCATCGAAGTCGCAGTGCTCTCAATGGGCAACCCGCATGCAGTGCAAGTGGTGGCGGATGTCGACACCGCGCCCGTGGGCACGCAGGGCCCGCTGATCGAACGCCACCCGCAGTTTCCCAAGCGGGTAAACGCCGGTTTCATGCAGGTGACCGACCGGCATTCGATCCGCCTGAGGGTGTTCGAGCGCGGCGCGGGCGAGACGCTTGCATGCGGCACCGGTGCCTGCGCGGCCGTCGTGTCCGGCATCGAACGCGGCCTGCTCGACTCGCCGGTGACAGTGCAGACCCGCGGCGGGCGATTGACCATCGCTTGGGCGGGCAGCGACAATCCGGTCTGGATGAAGGGTCCGGCAACCTGCGTATTCGAGGGAAACATTGAACTCTGACGAAGTCGAGCAGTACCTCAAGGACAATCCGAAAGTCCTTGTGCAAGTGTTCACGCACCTGGCCGAGTCGCATCCCGAGCTCATCGAAGCCATCCACGTGCCGCATCCGTATGGCGGCCATGCCATCCCGCTCTCGGAGCGCCAGACGCTCAGCCTGCGCGAGCGCGTCAAGCTGCTCGAAGGCAAGCTGTCCGAGCTCATCGAGTTCGGCGAAGAGAACGATGCGATCAGCGAGAAAGTGCATCGCATCTCTTCGGCTTTGCTCGGCGCCAGGAATTTTGCCGCGGTAGTGCATGCGCTTTACTTTCACCTGCGCGAGGATTTCGCCGTTCCGCATGTGGCGCTGAGGATCTGGGGCCAGTCGCTCCTCGACGGCACGCTCGAGGGCGAGCCCGTCAGCGACGCGCTGCGCGCCTCGGTCGACACGATGGGCGCGCCCAAGTGCGGTCCAGCGCAAGGCAGCGAATTCCTGCCGTGGTTCCGCGATTCGGCCGAGCACGTGCGTTCGATCGCTCTGATCCCGCTCGGTTCCACCAAGGCGTTCGGGATGCTCGCTCTGGGAAGCGAGGATCCGCACCGTTTCTTTCCCGAAATGGGCACGCTGTACCTGCGCCGCATCGGTGAACTCGTAGCCGCGGCCATCGCGTCGAAGTTCTGAAGCGGCGGCGTGGCAGCAACCAGCCATCCCGACGCCCACTTGGTGCAGGAGTATCTGCACTTGCTCAGGCACCAGCGGCAGCTTGCCGCGAACTCGATCACCAACTACACGCGCAGCCTCGAGCGCCTGATGGGACTCCTCGGCACCGCGCGCCTGGATTCGCTCGACAGCGCGCAGGTGCGGCGTCTGATCGCGCGGCTGAACTCGAGCGGCCTCTCGCCGCGCGCCCTTGCAAACATTCTCTCCGGGTGGCGCGGCCTGTACCACTGGCTTGTGCGTCATCGGAACTTCGCATCCAATCCGTGCCAGGGTGTGCGCGCACCGAAAGCGCCGCGCACCTTGCCCAAGGCGCTCTCGGTCGAAGCCGCACAACGGCTGCTGGAGACGATTCCGGGCGAGACCGTCGAGTTCGTGCGCGACGCTGCGATGTTCGAGCTGATGTATTCGTCGGGCCTGCGGCGGGCCGAAGTGCTTTCGCTGAACTGCGGTGACGGGCGGCTCGACCTGCACGAAGGGCTCGTGACGGTGACGGGCAAGGCAAGCAAGACGCGCACGATCCCGGTGGGTTCGAAGGCGCGCGAGGCGCTGGCCGCGTGGCTCGCGGTGCGCGCGCAACTCGCGAAAGCCGATGAAAAGGCGCTCTTCGTCGGCGCGCGCGGCAACCGCCTGTCCGCTTCGGTGCTTGGAAATCGCCTCAATAGCTGGGCGCGCGCGAGCGGCGTCCAGGGGCGGGTACACCCGCACATGCTTCGCCATTCGTTCGCCAGCCACGTGCTGCAGTCCTCGCAGGACCTGCGCGCCGTCCAGGAGATGCTCGGCCACGCCAGCATCTCGACCACGCAGATCTATACGCACCTGGATTTCCAGTCGCTGGCCAAGGTGTACGACGCCGCGCATCCGCGCGCGAGAAAGAAATGAGCCAGACCGTTGCACCGCGCTCGATCGGCGAGCTGTTTTACGCCTTCATGAAGCTCGGTCTGCAGGGATTCGGCGGCGTGCTTCCGGTCGCGCGCCACGCGCTGGTCGAAAACTACCGCTGGCTCACGATGGAGGAATTCACCGACATCGTCTCGCGCTGCCAGGCGCTGCCGGGCCCGAACATCGTCAACGTGTCGATCTGCATCGGCGGACGGCACTTCGGCGCGCGCGGCGCGATTGCGGCCAGCGCCGGACTGCTGGTCGTGCCGTTGGTGCTGTTGCTGCTGCTCGCCGCGCTCTATTCGGGTTATGCACAGGTGCCTGCCGTGTCGAATGCTTTGCGCGGCGTGTTGGCCGTGGCCGCCGGCCTCATCCTCGGCACCGCGCTTCGCATGGCGGCGTCGCCCCGCCTTCGCACCTGGCGAGCATTGTTTGGCGTAGCGGCCTTCGCCGCCGTGTCTTGGATGCGATTGCCGCTTGCGCTGGTGCTCGCGGCCCTCGTGCCCTTGTCGATTGCCGCGGCGTGGTTCGCGCACGCTCGCCGGGCGCCGCGGGCATGACTGACCGCCTCGGCATCCTCGCGCTCGATTTCGCGATGCTCTCGCTCCTTTCGGTGGGCGGCGCCAGCTCGGTGCTGCCGGAGATGCATCGCAGCCTGGTGGAAGTGCACGGCTGGATGTCGAGCCGCGAGTTCGCCGAACTCTACTCGCTGGCGCAGGCCTCGCCCGGTCCCAATGTATTGGTCGTGAGCCTGTTCGGATGGCAGGCCGCGGGCATTGCGGGCGCGATCGTCACGACGCTGGCGATGGTGGTGCCTTCGAGCGTGCTCACGTTCTACGCGGATCGCATGCTCTGGCGTGCCGCGGGCGCCGGGGTCTGGCGGGAAATCATCGACAACGGCCTCGCGCCGATCACCGTCGGGCTCATCGCGGCCTCGGGCGTGCTCGTGGCCAGCGCCAACATGAGCCATGTGTTCTCGCTGGTGCTGACCGCGGCCTGCGCGCTCATCAGCTGGCGCACCAAGTTCCATCCGCTCTGGCTGATCGCGATCGGCGCGATCGCGGGCATCGCGGGCATCGTATGAGCACGCGCAAGCCGGGCACCGCGAAAACGCAGCCGGTGCTGGTGCTCAAGACCGGGCGCGAGAGATCGCTCAAGCGCCGGCACCCCTGGGTGTTCTCGGGTGCGATCGAGAAAGTGGTTGGCGAACCGAAGAGCGGCGAGACGGTGCTCGTGCGCACCGCCGAAGGCACGCCGCTGGGACTCGCCGCGTACAGCGAGACCTCCCAGATCCGCGGGCGCATGTGGACTTTCGACGCGGGCGCCAAGGTCGACGCTGATTTCCTGCGGGGTCGCGTGAAGGCGGCCCTGGATCTTCGCGAGCACCTGCCGCTGGGCCGCCATACGAATGCGATGCGCCTGGTTCATGGCGAGTCGGATCGGCTGCCCGGCCTGATCGTCGACCGGTATGCGGACGTGCTGGTCGCGCAGTTCCTTTCCGCGGGCATGGAGCACTGGCGCGAAGAGATCCTCGATGCGCTGGTCGAGCTCACGCGCTGCGAGGCGGTGTTCGAGCGCTCGGACGCCGAGGTGCGCACGCTCGAAGGCCTGCCGGAACGCGCGGGCTTCGTGCGCGGCGACAGCCACGCGGCGCGTTGCGCAATCAGTGAGAACGGACTCGTCTTTCATGTCGACGTCGCAGCCGGGCAGAAAACCGGCTTCTTCCTCGACCAGCGCGCCAACCGGCAACGCATCAGGGAGCTGTCCACGGGCCGCGACGTGCTCGACTGCTTCTGCTACACGGGCGGTTTCGCGATTGCGTCCCTCGCGGGCGGGGCGCGCGAGATCAGCGCGATCGACAGCTCGGGTCCTGCGATTGCGGTGGCGCGCGAGAATCTCGCGGCAAACGCGCTCGATGCCGCGCGGCTGGAGTTCAAGGAAGCCGATGTCTTCGTGCACCTGCGCGAGCTGCGCAACCGCGGCGAGAAGTTCGACCTCATCATCCTCGATCCGCCCAAGTTCGCGCCGACCGCGGCGCAGGTCGAGAATGCCTCGCGCGCTTACAAGGACATCAATCTGCTTGGGCTGAAGCTGCTGGCGCCGGGCGGATTGCTCGCGACCTTTTCGTGCTCGGGCGGGATCTCGCCCGACCTCTTCCAGAAAATCGTCGCAGGGGCGGCGCTCGACGCGGGGGGCGACGCGAAGATCATCGAGCGGTTCGGCCCGGATGCGGACCACCCGGTTGCGCTCGAGTTTCCGGAGGGCGACTACCTGAAAGGGCTGCTGGTATATCGGGATTGATGGCTAACTGCGATGAGCGCAAGGAACAGGCAAAATGGACAGGATCCTAGACAGATAACCCGGAGTAAGCGCGCCATGCACCCTTTGATACAGGCAAAACGAGCAGACATCGCTACGCTTTGCCGGCGCTATCGCGTTCGCCACCTGGAAGTTTTCGGTTCCGCCGCGCGCGGTGAGGACTTTGATCCGGCCAGCAGCGACGCCGACTTTCTGGTCGAGTTCGAACCCGAGAGCAATCTGCCGCCGCTCGAAGAATTCTTCGGATTTCAAGACGACCTCTCCCGGCTGCTCGAACGCTCGGTGGACCTAGTGGAGGAACGCGCCGTTCGCAACCCCTATGTACTCGCCAGCATCAACCGCACGCGCGAGCTCGTATATGGAGCATGATTCCCGCGCATATCTCTGGGATGTGGGTCAGGCTGCGGCTGCGATTCTGGATTTCGTTGCCGGAATCGATTTATCGACTTACGCGGAATCGCAGCTGATTCACTCCGGCGTGGAGCGGAAATTCCAGATCATCGGCGAAGCCCTGAACCAGCTGTCGAAGGCAGACCCGGCCCTGGCCGAAGGCATTCCGGACCTGGCTCGCATCGTGGCCTTTCGCAATCTGCTGGTTCACGGTTACGCGGTCCTAGAGCATCCGAGAGTCTGGCGCATCATTAAGGAGTCTTTGCCGCCGCTACACGCGAAGGTTGCTGCGCTGCTCGCCGAAATGGGCCCGCCCTGACGGTAGTTTCAAACGCCTCGCTCCGCTGGTTTGAGGAGACCGAAATGATATGGGTGACCGACGCCAGGACGCTACCGGACAACCGGCTGTGGGTCCGCTTTTCGGATGACACCGAGGGCGAGATCAACCTGAAGGCCTTCATCGCCTCGGATACGCGGCCGATCGTTGCCGCGCTTCTGGATAAGGCAGTGTTTTCCGAGATCCGTGTGGAGATGGACACGGTAGTTTGGTCGAATGGTTTCGATCTCGCGCCAGAGTATCTGCATGCGCGAGCGAAAGCTCACGCGAGCGCCTAGGCGCAGATCGATTCGTGCCGTCGGGAACGCGACTGAGCCGTCCCCCGCGCGCGGGACGCCTCCTCGCGGGGTGCCAAAGTTTCGCTTCCTTCGCTCCACATAGGCGCCCTAAATTCCTTGCCGGCCCGGGCGCGGAGTAGAATCCCGCCTCCCCACGCACCGCAGTACCCAGGAGCCGCCATGCAGCAGGACCAGATGATCCCCGTCACCATCCTCACCGGCTTTCTCGGCAGCGGCAAAACCACGCTGCTCAACCGCATCCTCAAGGAGGACCACGGCCAAAGAATCGCCGTGATCGAGAACGAGTTCGGCGAGATCGGCGTCGACAACGACATCCTCGAGACCAGCGACGAGCAGATCATCGAGATGAACAACGGCTGCATCTGCTGCACGGTTCGCGGCGATCTCATTCGTATCCTCGGCACGCTGAAAGAGAAGCGCGACAGCGGCGCGCTCAAGTTCGACCGCGTGATCATCGAGACCACGGGCATGGCCGATCCCGGCCCCGTGGCGCAGACCTTTTTCACGGACGAGGAGATCGGCAACAACTACCTGCTCGATTCGATCCTCACGGTGGTCGACGCGAAGCATGCGACCCAGACGCTGGACGAATTCCAGGAGGCGCAGTCGCAAGTGGGGTTCGCCGACCGGATCCTCATGTCGAAGACCGACCTCGTGTCGGAAGACGAGGTGAAGGCGTTGTCGGCGCGGATCCGCAAGATGAACCCGCGCGCGCCGATCAAGCAGGTGCATTTCGGCAATGCGCCGATCGCGGAGGTGCTCGACATCCGCGGCTTCAACCTCAACGCGATCCTCGAGCTGGAGCCGGATTTCCTCGTCGACTCGCACCACGAGCACCATGACGAAGTCGAATCGTTCGTCTACCGCAGCGACAAGTCGTTCGACGGCGCCAAGCTCGAACAGTTCCTCGGCGGCATGATCCAGGTCTACGGCCCGGACCTCCTGCGCTACAAGGGCGTGCTTTGGATGAAAGGCAACCCGAACCGCGTCGTGTTCCAGGGTGTGCACATGATGATGGGCGGCGACGTCGGCAAGCCCTGGGTCAAGGGCGAGAAGAAAGAGTCAGTGATGGTGTTCATCGGCAAGAAATTGCCGAAGGACCTTTTCATCGCGGGTTTGGACCAGTGCCTGGCGGGGGCGAAGTAAGACTGCGAGCACAGTCGCCCGGAATCCGGGTCGACGGCAAATGCTGCCATCTTTTTAGCAAGACCCAGCACTGGCGCGGGCGCCAAGTCAAAATGCTGCCAATTGGCTGTCCGCTGGATCCCTGTTTCAGGCCTCTGGCCGGGCAAGGTATGATCAGCGCATGAGCGCTCGCTTTTTCCTCCGGCTGCTTCTTGCCTTCGCGCTGGCCTTTGCGGGCAGCGCCGCGCAGCTTCATGCGCTCTCGCATGCGCAGGCCGACCTCGCCGCGGCCGGCGACGAGCGGGGGCAAAAGGCCCCTGCGCCGCTCAAGCACGCGACCGACCAGTGCCTTGTCGTCCACGCGCTCGACGGCACTGCCGCCGAGCCCGGTGTTTTCCCCATTGCATCGGACGCAACCCACCAGTGCGTTTCGATCGCGACCGTTCGCAGCGGCGAATCGCCTGCCGCCGCGTTCCAGTCGCGCGCTCCCCCAAGCGCCTCCTAGAGTTCCCGTGTTCTTGCCGCGTGCGCGCGGCTTGTCTGTCCAAGGCGCCCTCTCGGAGCGTGCCGCAATGGGAATCGAGGGAAATCAGCATGGTCAATGGTGACCAAACCGGTGACACGCCTGTGATCGCCGTCGCCGGAGTCGTTCATCGCTATGGCGGACGTGAAGTCCTGCGCGTGGAGCGCTTCGAAGCGCGGCAGGGCGAGGCTTGGCTGCTGCTTGGACCGTCGGGGTGCGGCAAGACCACGCTATTGCATATCCTTGCCGGCCTGCTGCGGCCGACCGAAGGGGCGGTCAGCGTGGCGGGCGAGCGCCTTGATCGCATCTCCGCAAAGGCCGTGGACCGGCATCGCGGCATGCGCATCGGCCTCGTGCCCCAGAAGCTCCACCTGATCGCGAGCCTGAGCGTTTGCGGCAACCTGCGCCTGGCGCAGATGCTGGCCGGACTGCCGGAGGACGAGGCACGCTTGGACGCGGCGCTGGCCGGGGTCGGGCTTGCGCAACGCGCCGGCAGCCGTCCGCGGGACCTCTCGCATGGCGAGGCGCAAAGGGTCGCCGTGGCGCGGGCGCTGGTTAATCGCCCGCAGGTGCTCCTGGCCGACGAGCCGACCGCAAACCTGGACGATGCGAGTTGCATTGCGGCGCTCGCACTGCTCCACGAACAGTCCCGTGCGAGCGGCGCGACACTCGTAATCGCGACGCACGATGCGCGCGTGCGTGAACGCGTGCCCAACCAGTTGAGGCTCGCTGCGTGAACCTCGCGACCGTGAGCCTGGCGTACTTGCGCGCGCGCCCTTTATCGACCGCGCTCAATCTCCTTCTGCTCGCGCTTGGCGTGGGCACAATCACGGTGATGCTGCTCGTTACGACCCAGATCGAGGAGCGGCTGCAGCGCGAGGTGCGCGGCATCGACCTGGTGGTGGGCGGGAAGGGCAGCCCCATGCAGCTCATCCTCTCGGCGGTCTTCCATCTCGATGCGCCCACAGGCAACATTTCCCTCGCTGCAGCCCATGAGATCGCAAAACATCCGATGGTGAAACAGGCGATTCCCATCGCGTTGGGGGACAGCTATCGCGGCTTTCGCATCGTCGGCACCAACCAAGACTATCCGGCGCTCTACGGCGGCCGCCCCGCGACCGGCCGGCTTTGGGCCAAGCCAATGGAAGCGGTCATTGGTGCCGACGTTGCCAAGGTCGCGGGCCTCGCGGTGGGCAGCCAGTTCGCGGGCGCTCACGGGCTCGAAGGCGGCGGCGACACGCACGGGGGCGCGCCGTACACGGTGGTCGGAATCCTCGCGCCCGGCGCAGCGCTCCTCGACAGGCTGGTGCTCACCAGCGTCGAATCGGTCTGGGCCGTACACCAGCACGGCGAACCCGGCGACGATCCGCAAAAGCTCATCGACGCGATGGACGATGACGAAAAGGAATTGACGGCGCTCCTGCTGCGCTACGCATCGCCGCTGGCCGCGGTTACGCTCCCGCGCTACGTCAACGCGACGCCGGCCTTGCAGGCTGCCTCACCCGCCTTCGAAAGCGCGCGGCTGTTCAGGATGCTCGGCGTCGGCGTCGAGGTCATGCGCGCTTTCGGCCTCGTTCTGGTTCTGGCCGCCGGCCTGTCGGTGTTCATCGCGCTGTGGAACGCGCTCGAAGACCGCCGCTACGACCTGGCGGTCATGCGAATGCTCGGCGCGCCGCCCTGGAAGGTGCTGTACCTCATGCTGTTTGAGGCGTTGCTGCTCGCCGGGATCGGCGCGGTCGCCGGGCTCGTCCTCGGCCACGTCGTTACGGCCATCCTCGGCGAGAGCCTGCGCGAAGCGCGCCAGATCGAGGTGAGCGGCGCGGTGTTCCTGGCCGAAGAATTGTGGATCCTTGCGCTCGCCCTTGGAACAGGCGTGCTCGCCGCTTTGTATCCGGCCTGGCGTGCCGCCCGCATCGACGTTGCCGCAACGCTTGCGGAAGGGTAACGACAACCTGAAGGTGATTCATTGAAAACATCATTGATCTGCATTCTGGCGCTGATGTGTGCCGCAGCCTCAGGCAACGTCCTGGCCCAAGCCAAGGCGACCGACAGGAAGGCTTCGGAAATCGCCTCCCATCGGACGATGGCCGCGGCGCACGAAAAAGCGGCGAAGTGCCTGGAAGAGGGCAAGGACGAAAAAGCGTGTCACACGCAGCTGGAACAGGAATGCCGCGGGTTGGGCATCGGCAAGCACTGCGGCATGAAGCACAGGCACAGGCACTGAGCAAAGCGGTCCCCGAAATATAACGGCACCGGAGGTTCGAATGAACAACGCATTGATCGTCGGCATTTTCCTCGCGCTGGTTGCAGCGCCCGTGATGGCGCAGGCGCCCGGCAATCCTGGCAGCAAGGCGGCGGCGCCGCCGGGCGCCAAGCCATTGCCGGAGCTCAAGGGTCTGGTGTCGTGGAAAACGCTCGCGCAGGTGGATCTGATCAAGCAGAAGGACCGCTTTGTGCCGCAGTTCTCCGACAGCGTTGCTTCGCTGGACAAGAAGGAGGTCAAGATCCAGGGCTACATGATGCCGCTCGAGGCGGGTGAAAAGCAGAACCGTTTTATTCTCGCGTCCGCGCCGCAGACGTGCATGTTCTGCATGTCCGGCGGACCCGAGCAGTTCGTCGAAGTGCTCATGAGCAAGCCGATCAAGTTCACTTTCGAGCCCGTCGTGATAGGCGGACGCATGGCGGTGATCGCGAACGACCCGGGCGGGGTGTATTACCGGATTACGGGTGCAGTGGCGCATTGAGGCCGTCCATATGCAACATAGTTGCACTTGCTGCCGCGCGCTTCTAGAATGCGCCCATGGTCCGGAAAAATGAAAAGGTGAGGGCGCGGGCTCAACTCGAAGCCACGGGCCAGCGGGTGACCGACGCGCGCGTGCGGGTGCTCGCCTGCCTCATGAAGGCCAGGCACCCGCTTTCGCACCACGACTTCGAAACCGCGTTGGCGCCGCAAGGCATCGATAGGGTGACGCTGTACCGCGTCCTCGACTGGCTGGTGAGCCAGGGCTTCGCCTTCCGTCTCGCGGGCGTCGACAGAGTGAGCCGTTATGCGGCTTCAGATCGAGAACATGAAGCACACGCGCATTTCCAGTGCAGCCAATGCGGAAAGACGATCTGCCTCGAGGACGTGTCGACGCGCGGACTGGCTTTCAAGATGCCACGCGGCTACCGCGCCGAGGCCGCGGCCCTCACGGTTCGCGGCGCATGCGCCGCCTGTAGCTGAGCATCCGCCTTTGCCATGAAGAACCAATGAGCAAGCGCCTGTTCCTCAGGCTGCTGCTTGCCTTCGCGCTCGCCTTCGCGGGCAGCGCGGCACAGCTCCACTCGCTGGCCCACGCGCAGTGCGATCTTGCTGCCGCAGCGAAAGGCGGCAAGGCCCCCGCGCCGCTCAAGCACGCGACTGACCAGTGCCTTGTCGTCCACGCGCTCGACGGCACTGCCGCCGAGCCCGGTGTTTTCCCCATTGCATCGGACGCAACCCACCAGTGCGTTTCGATCGCGACCGTTCGCAGCGGCGAATCGCCTGCCGCCGCGTTCCAGTCGCGCGCCCCGCCCTCCCTCTACTAGCAATCCCGCTGTTCGGCCGCGCCTGCGCGGCCCTGTCGCGCACCCGTTCACGGGAGCGTCACCCACGGATTCGAGGAGAGATCATGTACAAGCACAGGCTTATTGCATTTGCTGCTGTCGCAGCCATGGCGGGACCGTACGCGTTGCCGGGTTCGGCAACCGCCGCCAGCGCGGACGAACTGAAGGAGCTGCGCGAACAGGTTCGCCAGTTGAAGGAAAGCTACGAGAAGCGCATTGAGGCCCTCGAGAAGAGGCTGCAGCAAACCGAGCAAGCCGCCGGCAAGGCCGAAGCCCAGGCGAGCAAGGCCGAATCAGTCGCAGTTCAAGCCGCGGCGCAGGCTGGCGCCCGCCCCTCCAGCGAAAGCGCATTCAATCCCGGCATCTCGCTGATCCTCAATGGCACCTACGGCAACCTGAAGCGCGATCCGGCCAACTACCGCATCAGCGGCTTTGCGCCGACGCAAGGCGAGGTCGCGCCGCCGAACCGCGGTTTGAGCCTGGGGGAATCGGAGATCGTGATGAGCGCGAACATCGACTCCAATTTTCGCGGCACACTTATCGCGGCAATCGCCCCAGACGACGCGATCTCGATCGAAGAGGGGTACATCCAGACGCTGCGTCTCGGAAACGGCTTTAACCTGAAGGCGGGACGCTTCTTCTCCAGCGTCGGCTACCAGAACGAGATCCATGCACATGCCTGGGATTTCACCGACACGTCCCTCGCGAACAAGGTTTTTCTTGGCGGCCGGCTGGCCGAGGACGGCGTCCAGTTGAAATGGGTGGCGCCGACCGACCTGTACCTGGATGTGGGGATCGAGGCGGGCCGGGGGCGCACGTTTCCCGCCGGGCCGCAGGGCGGGCGCAGCAAGAACGGCTTGGGCTCGGGCACGTTGTTCGCGCATGTCGGTGGCGACATCGGGACAAGCACTGCGTGGCGAGTAGGGTTGTCGCGCTTCCAGACCTCGCCGCGGGATCGCACTTACGATGATCTCGATGCGGCCGGCGCGGCGGTGACGAACGCGTTTACGGGCAAGAGCCGGCTCATGGTCGTGGACGGCGTCCTCAAATGGGCGCCGAACGGCAACCCCACTCAAACGAATTTCAAGCTGCAGGGTGAATACTTCCGTCGGAGCGAAAGCGGGAACCTGACCTATGACACGACGGCGGCATCGCTTGGCACGCAGGCCGCGGACTATGCCTCGCGCCAGTCGGGTTACTACACACAGGCCGTGTACCAGTTCATGCCACGGTGGCGGGCGGGTTACCGCTATGATCGCCTGAGCGCGGGGACCACGAGCATCGGCCTGGTGAACTCCGGAGCGCTGACCGCGGCCGATTTCCCCTTGCTCAACGCCTACAACCCGACGCGCAACACCTTCATGGTCGACTGGAGCCCGAGCGAGTTCAGCCGCCTGAGGCTGCAGTTCGCGCGCGACCGCTCGCAGATCGGCGCATCCGACACCCAGGTTTTCCTCCAGTACATCATGAGCCTCGGGGCCCATGGTGCGCACAAGTTCTGAGGCGGACCATGAAACTTTTCCTGAAGGTATTGCCGGCTGCAATAACCGCGCTCCTGCTTGCGGCGCCTGCAACGGCCGCAGTCAACGTATTCGCCTGCGAGCCTGAGTGGGCGGCCCTCGCCACCGAGCTGGGCGGCGACCAGGTCAATGTGTATTCCGCAACGACCGCTCTGCAGGATCCGCATCGCATCGA
>CAZZDV010000088.1:0-14229 GCA_964652785.1 uncultured Bordetella sp. | reverse complement strand
TCCGCGAGGGCGGCAAGACCGTCGGCGCCGGTGTCGTCGCCAAGGTTCTCGAGTAAAAAACCAAACAAACAGGACAGGGCGCGAGCCCGACGAGCAAAAATGCAAAGCCAACGCATCCGAATCCGCCTCAAGGCGTTCGACTACCGACTGATTGACCAGTCGGCGCTCGAAATCGTCGACACGGCCAAGCGCACGGGCGCGGTCGTACGCGGCCCGGTGCCGCTGCCGACCCGCAAGCAGCGTTTCGACCTGCTGCGCAGCCCGCACGTGAACAAGACCTCGCGCGACCAGCTCGAGATCCGCACGCACCTGCGGCTCATGGATATCATCGACCCGACCGACAAGACAGTGGACGCGCTCATGAAGCTCGACCTGCCGGCCGGCGTGGACGTGGAAATCAAGGTTCAGTAACAGAGCACTCGGCAGTACGGGCAGTACGCGGTATTAAGTGAAGGGCCGGCCAATTGCAGCCGGCGCCCGGGATGCTCCGGGTAACAAACAAGAGGTTTAGTCATGACAATAGGACTCGTCGGCCGCAAGGTCGGCATGACGCGCATCTTCACGGACGAGGGCGACACGCTCCCGGTGACGGTGCTCGACGTGTCCGATAACCGGATCACGCAGATCAAATCGCCGGACAAGGATGGCTACTCGGCCGTCCAGGTCACGTTCGGCAAGCGCCGCGCAAGCCGCGTTCGCAAGTCGCTCGCAGGCCACTTGGCGAAAGCCGGGGTCGAGGCCGGCCATATCCTCAAGGAATTTCGCGCCAAGCCCGAAGAGCTGTCGGCCCTCAAGGTCGGCGGCAAGATGGACGTGGAGATGTTCAAGCCGGGGCAGATGGTCGACATCACCGGGATCACGCAGGGCAAGGGATTCGCCGGCGTCATCAAGCGCCACCATTTCTCGTCGAACCGCGAGACGCACGGCAATTCGCGCTCCACCAGGAAGCCGGGCTCGACAGGACAGGCGCAGGACCCCGGTCGCGTGTTTCCGGGCAAGCGCATGCCGGGACAGCTCGGCAACGTGAAGCGCACCACCCAGAATCTCGAGATCCTGCGCGTCGATGTGGCACGCGGGCTGCTGATGATCAAGGGCGCGGTGCCCGGCTCCAAGGGGCGCGATGTGATCGTGCGCCCGGCGGTGAAGGGCTAAAGGAACGCCATGGAACTTAAACTGATAGACGACAAGGGTGCGGCAGCGTCGACGTTCGACGCGCCGGATGCCGTGTTCGGCCGCGAGTTCAACCAGGACTTGGTCCACCAGGTCGTGATTGCCTACCAGGCCAATGCGCGCATGGGCACCCGCAAGCAGAAAGAGCGCAGCGAGATCGCCAAGTCGACACGCAAGCCGTGGCGCCAGAAAGGCACCGGGCGCGCGCGCGCCGGCATGGCTTCGAGCCCGTTGTGGCGCGGCGGCGGCAAGATATTCGCCTCCAGCCCCGACGAGAATTTCTCGCACAAGGTCAACCGCAAGATGTTCCGCGCCGGCATGGCCTCGCTGATCTCGCAGCTGGTCCGCGAAGACCGCATCCGCGTGGTCGACGAGTTCAAGCTCGATTCGCCCAAGACCAAGCTGCTCGCGCAGAAGATCAAGTCGCTCGGCTTCGACAGGCTGCTCGTGATCACGGACGAGGTCGATGAGAACCTGTACCTGTCATCGCGCAACCTGATGAACGTCGAGGTGATCGAGGCGCGTCACGCGGACCCGGTTTCGCTGGTCCGCTACCCGAACGTGCTTCTGACGAGGAAGGCGGTCGCGAAATTCGAGGAGCTGTTCAAATGAGCGCGCCCAAGAAGTACAACCCCGAGCAGCTCATGAACGTGGTGCTCGCGCCGATCGTGTCCGAGAAGAGCACGATGGTGGCCGATAAGAACGAGCAGGTCGTGTTCCGTGTTGCGGACGCCGCCACCAAGCCGGAGATCAAGGCCGCCGTCGAGCTGCTCTTCAAGGTGAAAGTGGAGTCGGTGCAGGTGCTGAGCGTCAAGGGCAAGGAAAAGCGCTTCGGCCGCATGCAGGGCCGCCGCCGCAGCTGGAAAAAGGCCTACGTGTGCCTCGCACCCGGCCAGGAGATCAACTTCGGAGCGCTGGAGTAAACCATGGCACTCATCAAGGTAAAACCCACTTCGCCGGGTCGCAGGTCGCTCGTGAAGGTCGTCAGCCCGGACCTTCACAAGGGCGCGCCCCACGCCCCGCTCCTGTTGCCCCAGAGCAAGAAAGCCGGACGCAACAACCATGGCCGCATCACGATGCGCCACCAGGGTGGCGGCCACAAGCAGCATTACCGGATCATCGACTTCAAGCGCGGCAAGGACACGATTCCCGCGAAGGTCGAGCGGCTTGAGTACGACCCGAACCGCAGCGCGAACCTCGCACTGCTTTTGTACGCAGACGGCGAGCGACGCTACATCATCGCCCCCAAGGGCATTGCCGTGGACGCGCAGCTGGTGTCGGGTCCCGAGGCGCCGATCAAGGCCGGCAATGCGCTGCCCCTGCGCAACATCCCGGTCGGCACCACTATCCATTGCATCGAGATGCAGCCGGGCAAGGGCGCGCAGATCGCCCGCTCGGCCGGCGCCAGCGTGCAGCTTCTCGCGCGCGAAGGCAGCTACGCCCAGTTGCGGCTGCGCTCGGGTGAGATCCGCAAGGTCCACGTCGACTGCCGCGCGACGATCGGCGAAGTAGGCAACGAAGAGCACAACCTGCGTTCCATCGGCAAGGCCGGCGCCAAGCGCTGGCGTGGCATCCGTCCGACGGTTCGCGGCGTGGCAATGAACCCGATCGATCACCCCCATGGCGGCGGCGAAGGCCGCACCTCGTCAGGGCGTCCCCCGGTATCCCCGTGGGGCACCCAGACCAAGGGCTACAAGACACGGCGCAACAAGCGGACCCAGGGCATGATCGTCCGCGACCGCCGCCGTTCATAACGAGGCGCGAGGAAAAAAATGGCTCGTTCCATCAAGAAGGGTCCCTTCGTGGACCACCACCTGCTCGACAAGGTCGATGCGATCCGCGGCACCAACGACAAGCGGCCGATCAAGACCTGGTCCCGACGCTCGACGATCGTTCCCGATTTCGTGGGGCTGACGATCGCCGTGCACAACGGCAAGCAGCACATCCCCGTGTTCGTCACGGAAAACATGGTCGGCCACAAGCTCGGGGAGTTCGCCTTGACGCGGACCTTCAAGGGCCACTCGGCCGACAAGAAAACTTCCGGCACGCCCACTGCGGCACCCAAGAAGTAAGGAGCGCACATGGAAACCAAAGCATCTCTGCGCGGCGCGCGCCTCTCGGCGCAGAAAGGCCGGCTGGTCGCGGACCAGATCCGAGGGCTGCCGGTCGACCGTGCGCTCAACGTGCTGCAGTTCAGCCCGAAGAAGGGCGCCGTGCTGATCAAGAAAGTGCTCGAGTCGGCGATCGCCAACGCCGAGCACAACGACGGCGCCGATATCGACGCGCTGAAGGTCAAGACGATTTTCGTAGAGCGGGGCGCCTTCCTGAAGCGCTTCCAGGCACGTGCCAAGGGCCGCGGCAACCGCGTGCTCAAGCACTCGTGCCACATCTACATCACGGTCGGGGACTGAGGAACACTATGGGACAGAAAATCCATCCGATCGGATTCCGGCTCGCGGTCAACAAGAACTGGAGCTCGCGCTGGTACGCCAACAAGGCCAACTACACGAGCATGCTCGCCGAGGACATCAAGGTCCGCGCCTTCCTCAAGAAGAAGCTGGCGCATGCCTCGGTCGGCCGCGTGCTGATCGAGCGCCCCGCGAAGGACGCCCGAATCACCATTTTCTCGGCGCGTCCGGGCGTGGTGATCGGCAAGAAGGGCGAGGAAATCGAGGCGCTCAAGGCTGAACTGCGCCGCCTGATGGGCGTGCAGCAGGTGCACGTCAACATCGAGGAGATCAGGAAGCCGGAAACGGATGCCCAGCTCATCGCCGATTCGATCGCACAGCAGCTCGAGAAGCGCATCATGTTCCGCCGCGCGATGAAGCGGGCGATGCAGAACGCCATGCGGCTGGGTGCCCAGGGCATCAAGATCATGAGCGCCGGGCGGCTGAACGGCGTCGAGATCTCGCGCACCGAGTGGTACCGCGAGGGCAGGGTGCCGCTGCATACCCTGCGCGCCGATATCGACTACGGCTTCGGCGAAGCTTCGACCACGTACGGGATCATCGGCATCAAGGTCTGGGTCTACAAGGGCGACATGGTCGCAAAGGCCGATGCCCAAACCGTCGGCGCCGCTGCGCCGCCCGTTCCCGCAGCCGAGGATCCTGCTGCCGCAAGGCGCGCCAAGAAACCGGCGCCGCGTCCCGGCGCCAAGCGCGCCCCGGCGGCCGCACGCCCCGAGGGCGATGGCGTAGCCAAGAAGCCGCCCACCCGGCGTCCTGCGGCCAAGAAAGCCGAAGGCGAGGCTGGCGCTGCCGCAGTTCCCGCCGCCGACAAACCGAAGACCACCGTCAAGCGCACGCGCAAGCCTGCAGCCAAGGACGGCGCCGCGCCTGCCCCCGCAGCTGGCGATGACGAGGGCACGAAGGAGTAACAAATGCTTCAGCCATCACGCACCAAGTATCGCAAGCAGCAAAAAGGCCGCAACACAGGCAAGGCCACGCGCGGCAACAAGGTCTCGTTCGGCGAGTACGGCCTCAAGGCCATCGGCCGCGGCCGCCTCACGGCGCGCCAGATCGAGGCCGCGCGCCGCGCAATGACCCGCCACATCAAGCGTGGCGGCCGCATCTGGATCCGGATTTTCCCCGACAAGCCGATCTCGACCAAGCCGGCCGAGGTGCGCATGGGCAACGGGAAGGGCAATCCGGAATACTTCGTTGCCGAGATCCAGCCCGGCAAGGTTCTTTACGAGATGGACGGCGTCGACGAGCCGCTCGCACGCGAGGCGTTTGCCCTCGCCGCCGCGAAGCTGCCGATCAAGACGGCATTCGTCCATCGCATGTTGGGGTAAGCCATGAAAGCAAGCGAACTGCGCGCCAAAAGCAATGACGAGCTCTCTAAAGAGCTTCACGATCTGCTGAAAGCACAATTCGGGCTGCGTATGCAGCTCGCCACCCAGCAGCTGACCAACTTCAGCCAGATCAAAAAGGTCCGCCGCGACATTGCGCGCGTGCGCACCGCCATGAAAGAGAAGACCCCCAAATGACGACCCAGCAGGCGAACCCCGAAAAGGCCAAGGCAAACCAGCGCACGCTGGTCGGCCGGGTGGTAAGCGACAAGATGCAGAAGACCGTGACCGTCCTGGTCGAGCGCAAGGTGAAGCACCCGCGCATCGGCAAGATCATCACCCGCTCGAGCAAGTACCACGCGCACTCCGAGACGAACGAGTTCAAGGAAGGCGACCTGGTCGAGATCTCCGAGTGCCGCCCTTTGTCGAAGACCAAGGCGTGGAAGGTCACCAAGCTGCTGGAGAAGTCGAAGGCTGTGTAGAAATAGCGGCGAATGCTTGTCGCCGCTTGCAATTTAACGGTATAATTTAAAGCTTTCCCGCTCCCGGAAACTCTTCCGGTTGCGGATTCGAACCCGAACGGGGTCCAAAACTGCCCGCATCGCCCCAGGCGACACGGTCAAGTTGGATGGAGAAATTCAATGATTCAGATGCAGTCCATTTTGGACGTCGCGGACAATACGGGCGCGCGCGCCGTCATGTGCATCAAGGTGCTCGGCGGCTCCAAGCGCCGCTACGCCGGCATTGGCGACATCATCAAGGTGAGCATCAAGGATGCCGCGCCGCGCGGACGCGTGAAGAAGGGCGAGATCTACCACGCCGTGGTCGTGCGCACCGCCAAGGGCGTGCGCCGCGCCGATGGCTCGCTCATCAAGTTCGACGGCAACGCCGCTGTACTCTTGACCCCCAAATTCGAGCCGATCGGCACCCGCATCTTCGGGCCGGTGACCAGGGAACTGCGCACCGAGCGTTTCATGAAGATCGTGTCGCTCGCCCCCGAAGTTCTGTAAGAGGCCGACCATGAACCGAATCAAGAAGGGCGACGAAGTGATCGTCATCTCGGGTCGCGACAAGGGCAAGCGAGGCTCAGTGCTGCGCCGCGTGGACGACGAGCATGTGGTCGTCGAGGGCGTCAACCGCGCCAAGAAGCACGCGCGTCCGAACCCCATGAAGGGCATCACCGGCGGCATTGTCGACAAGGATCTGCCGATCCATATCTCTAACGTCGCGCTGTTCAACCCGGCGACCCAGAAAGCCGACCGCGTGGGCATCAAGAGCCTCGAGGGCGGTCGCAAGGTGCGGGTTTTCAAGTCGAACGGCGAACAGGTCGACGCGTAAGGAGCTGAGGATGGCCAAAGAATCTACGAAAGAAGTCGGGAAAGAAACCGCGAAAGCCAAGAAGGCGGCCAGGGCGGCAGCGCCCGCAGCCTCGGCGGGCAAGCAGTCCGCGGTCGGCGCGCAGCAGGCGCGGCTTCAGCTGGTCTACCGCGAGAAGATCGTTCCCGACCTCATGAAGAAGTTCGAGTACAAGTCGGTCATGCAGGTGCCCCGCGTGCAGAAGATCACGCTCAACATGGGTGTCGGCGACGCGACGAGCGACAAGAAGATCCTCGATTCGGCTGTCGGCGACATGATCAAGATCTCCGGGCAGAAGCCGCTGGTCACCAAGTCGCGCAAGTCGATCGCGGCCTTCAAGCTGCGCGCCGGCGTGCCGATCGGCTGCATGGTGACCCTGCGCGGCGCGCGCATGTACGAGTTCCTCGACCGCCTGGTCACGATCGCCATTCCCCGCATCCGCGACTTCCGCGGCATCTCGGGCCGGGCTTTCGACGGCCGCGGCAACTACAACCTGGGCGTCAAGGAACAGATCATTTTTCCGGAGATCGACTACGACAAGGTCGACACGCTGCGCGGCATGAACATCAGCATTTCCACCACTGCAAAATCCGACGAAGAGGCGCGTGCCCTGCTGGCCGCGTTCCGCTTCCCGTTCCGGACCTGAGGAACCAGCCATGGCCAAACTCGCTGTGATCAATCGCGACAAGAAGCGCCGCGAAACCGTCAAGAAATTCAAGGGCAAGCGCGCCGCGCTCCTCGAGACGATCAACAATCAGAAAGCCTCAGACGAGGACCGCGAAGCCGCGCGCACCAAGCTGCAGCTGCTGCCGCGCAACGCCTCCCCGGTGCGCTTGCGCAACCGCTGCTCGATTACCGGACGGCCGCGCGGTGTGTACCGCAAGTTCGGCCTGGGCCGCAACAAGCTTCGCGACTTCATCATGGCCGGCGAAGTGCCGGGCGTGATCAAGGCCAGTTGGTAAGGAGAGCCGCATGAGCATGAGTGATCCGATCGCCGACATGCTGACGCGCATTCGCAATGCGCAGATGGTCGGCCACCGCGAAGTGATGATGCCGGCCTCGAAGCTGAAGTCGTCGATCGCAAGCGTCCTCAAGGACGAGGGCTACATCGAGGACTTCACGCAGCGCGAGAAGGACGGCAAGTCCGAGCTCGTCGTCAGCCTGAAGTACTACGCGGGGCGTCCCGTTATCGAGAAGCTCGAGCGCATCTCGAAGCCGGGCCTGCGCGTCTACAAGGGCCGCGACAGCCTGCCCAAGGTCATGAACGGCCTTGGCATCGCGATCCTGTCGACGTCGCGCGGCGTGATGACTGACACCAAGGCACGCGCCACCGGAGTCGGCGGCGAAGTGCTCTGCATCGTGGCCTAAGGAAGACAAGACCATGTCACGAATTGGAAAGAACCCGATTGTGCTGCCCAAGGGCGTCGAAGTGACGACCGCCGGCGGCCAGATCTCGGTCAAGGGTCCGCTGGGCACCATCGCGCGCCCGCTCGACCCGAACGTGGCCATCGAGAAGGACGGCGAGAACCTGCAGTGCAAGGTGCTCGGCAACTCGCGCCACGCCAAGGCCATGTTCGGCACCGTGCGCGCACTCGTGTCCAACATGGTGGTCGGCGTGACCAAGGGCTGGGAGCGCAAGCTCCAGCTGGTGGGCGTCGGATACCGGGCACAAGCGCAGGGCGACAAGCTCAACCTCACGCTGGGTTTTTCGCACCCGGTCGTGCACCAGATGCCCAAGGGCGTGAAGGTCGCGACGCCGACCCAGACCGAGATCCTCCTCACCGGGGTGGACAAGCAGCAGGTTGGACAGGTCGCCGCCGAGGTGCGCGCCTACCGCGCGCCGGAGCCTTACAAGGGCAAGGGCGTGCGCTATTCCGACGAGACCATCGTCTTGAAAGAGACGAAGAAGAAGTAACGGAGCCCGAACATGTTCGACAAAAATTCAGCCCGGCTGCGCCGCGCCCGCAAGACCCGCGCAAAGATCCGCCAGATCGAGGCGGTGCGACTCACGGTCACGCGCACCAACAGCCACATTTACGCGCAGATCACCGCAGGCGACGGCGCCAAGGTGCTGGCAAGCGCCTCCACTGCGGAGAAGGAAGTGCGCGCACAGATCAAGCACGGCGGCAACGTCAAGGCCGCAGAGGTCGTAGGACAGCGCATCGCGGAGAAGGCCAAGGCCGCGGGCATCGAGTCGGTCGCGTTCGACCGCGGCGGCTACCGGTATCACGGCCGCGTCAAGGCCCTTGCCGACGCGGCCCGCGCCGGCGGTCTCAAGTTCTAAGCCACAGGAAGACACGTTATGGCGAAGATGCAACCCAGGATGCAAAGCGAAGACCGCGGCGACGGAATGCGCGAGAAGATGGTCGCGATCAACCGCGTCACCAAGGTCGTCAAGGGCGGCCGGATCCTCGGCTTTGCCGCGCTCACCGTGGTCGGTGACGGCGACGGCGGAGTCGGCATGGGCAAGGGCAAGGCCCGCGAAGTGCCGGTCGCCGTACAGAAAGCGATGGACGAGGCGCGCAGGAAGCAGGTCAAGATCAGCCTCAAGAACGGCACGCTCCACCACTCCGTCATCGGTCGCCACGGCGCCGCCGTGGTGCTGATGCAGCCTGCATCCGACGGTACCGGCATCATCGCCGGCGGCCCGATGCGCGCGGTTTTCGAGGTGATGGGCGTGACCAACATCCTCGCCAAGTGCTTCGGCTCGACCAACCCCTACAACGTCGTGCGCGCCACGCTCAATGGCCTGCTCGCGATGAATACTCCGGCCGAGATTGCCGCCAAGCGCGGCAAGAAGGTCGAAGAGATCCTGGCCTGAGGACCAAAGCCATGGCTGAAAAGAGAATCAAGGTAAAGCTCGTAAAGAGCACGGCGGGCTGCAAGCAGAGCCATCGCGACACGGTGCGCGGCCTGGGCCTTCGGCGCATGCACCATACGGTGGAAGTCGAAGACACCCCGTCGGTGCGCGGCATGATCAACAAGGTCTACTACCTCGTACAGGTAGTGGGCTGATTCGGAGAAATACGATGCGCCTCAACGATCTAAAACCAGCGCCGGGTTCGAAGCGAAACCGCCGCCGGGTCGGCCGCGGCATCGGCTCGGGCCTGGGCAAGACCGCCGGCCGCGGGCACAAGGGCCAGAAGTCGCGCTCGGGCGGATTCCACAAGGTCGGTTTCGAGGGCGGCCAGATGCCGCTGCACCGGCGCCTGCCGAAGCGCGGCTTCACGTCGCCTACGCGGGGACTCACGGGCGAAGTGCGCCTCGATGACCTGCAGAAAATGGAAGCGACGGACATCGATCTGGCGGCGCTCAAGGCCGCGGGCGTGGTCCGCCGCGACGCGCTCGGCGCGAAAGTCATCCTCTCGGGCAAGCTCGAGAAGAAAGTCAGCCTCAAGGGCATCAAGGTGACCAAGGGCGCGCGCTCTGCGATCGAAGCCGCAGGCGGCACGATCGAGATCGAGGAGGTTCAGCCGGCCGCCGAGTAGGGCACCGACTGATCGAATAAATTGGCAGCTGCGCTCCCGCAAGCCCGTTCCGGACGCTACGGCGACCTCAAGAAGAGGCTGTTCTTCCTCCTCGGGGCGCTGATTGTCTTCCGCATAGGCGCGCACATCCCGGTGCCGGGCATCGACCCGAACGTGCTGGCGGACCTCTTCAAGAGCCAGCAGGGCGGGATCCTGGGGATGTTCAACATGTTCTCGGGCGGCGCGCTTTCGCGCTTCACCATCTTCGCCCTCGGGATCATGCCGTACATCTCGGCGTCGATCATCATGCAGCTCATGACGGCGGTGAGCCCGCAGCTCGAGCAACTGAAGAAGGAAGGGGAAACCGGCCGGCGCAAGATCACCCAGTACACGCGGTACGGCACGGTATTTCTCGCGCTGTTCCAGGCAACCGGAATTTCGATCGCGCTCGAGTCGCAGCCCGGACTGGTGCTCGATCCCGGCCTCATGTTCCGCATCACGACGGTGACGACGCTGGTTACGGGGACCATGTTCCTGATGTGGCTCGGCGAGCAGATCACGGAGCGGGGCCTGGGCAACGGCATCTCGATCATCATCTTCGCCGGCATCGCCGCGGGCCTGCCGTCCGCCATTGCGGGCACCCTGGAGCTGGTGCGTACCGGCGCCATGCATCCGGTGACCGCCCTGTTCATCGTCGCTTCGGTGCTTGTGGTTACGGCATTCGTCTGCTTCGTGGAACGCGGCCAGCGCAAGATCCTGGTCAATTACGCCAAGCGGCAGGTCGGCAACAAGGTGTACGGCGGCCAGAGCTCGCACCTGCCCTTCAAGCTCAACATGGCCGGCGTGATCCCGCCGATCTTCGCCTCATCGCTGATCCTTTTCCCGGCCACTCTACTCGGCTGGTTCGGCTCGGCCGAGGGCATGAACTGGCTCAAGGACGTCGCCGCGACTCTCTCTCCGGGGCAACCGATCTACGTGATGATCTATGCGGCGCTGATCATTTTCTTCTGCTTCTTCTACACGGCGCTCCAGTACAACCCCAAGGAAACCGCGGACAACCTCAAGAAGTCCGGCGCGTTCGTGCCCGGGATCCGTCCCGGCGACCAGACGGCCCGCTACCTGGAGAAGATCCTCTTGCGCCTCACGCTCGTCGGCGCGGTCTACGTGACCGTGGTGTGCCTGCTGCCCGAGTTCCTGATTCTCAAGTGGAACGTGCCGTTCTATTTCGGCGGGACGTCGCTGCTGATCATCGTGGTCGTGACCATGGACTTCATGGCCCAGGTCCAGGCCTACGTGATGACGCACCAGTACGAAAGCCTGCTCAAGAAGGCCAACTTCAAGGGCGGCCTGACGGCCCGCTAGAAGGAGAACTGAAACAGCCTATGTCGAAGGAAGACGTTATCCAGATGCAGGGTGAGATTGTCGAAAACCTGCCGAATGCGACCTTTCGGGTCAAGCTGGAGAACGGTCACGTCGTCCTCGGGCACATATCCGGAAAGATGCGGATGCACTACATCCGCATACTCCCGGGCGACAAGGTCACGGTGGAACTGACCCCGTACGACCTTTCGCGGGCACGCATCGTGTTCCGCGCGAAGTAGGAAACAGGAGAGCACCATGAAAGTAATGGCATCAGTCAAGAAGATCTGCCGCAAGTGCAAGATCGTGCGCCGCAAGCGCGTGGTCCGGGTCATCTGCACGGATCCGCGGCACAAGCAGCGTCAGGGTTAATGCCTTGAGCAAGCAGCATTTTTCCGATATAATCTTCGGTTCCCCATTTTCACCGGAGTCCTTTTTGGGCGCCGTTTTCAAGCGATTCGCGGAGTAACTCATGGCTCGTATTGCCGGAATCAACATCCCAAACCACCAGCACGCCGACATCGCGCTGACGGCCATCTTTGGCATCGGCCACGCGCGCGCGCAGGCCATCTGCAAGGCCGCCGGCATCATCGGCACGCGCAAGATGAAGGACCTGGCCGACGCCGAGGTCGATCGCCTGCGCGAGGCAGTGGCCAAGTTCACGGTCGAGGGCGACCTGCGCCGCGAAGTGTCCATGAGCATCAAGCGCCTCATGGACCTGAGCTGCTACCGCGGCCTTCGCCATCGCAAGGGCCTGCCCGTGCGCGGCCAGCGCACGCGCACCAACGCACGCACGCGCAAAGGCCCCCGCAAGGCCGCCATCGCCGGCAAAGCAGCGCCGAGCAAGGGCTGATGAGCCCTGTAACGAATCACTAGGAATCCAATGGCCAAGATCCCCAATCCACAGCAGGTGCAGACCGCAGCGCGGGCGCGCAAGAAGGTGAAGAAGAACGTCGCCGAGGGCATCGCCCACGTGCACGCGTCGTTCAACAACACAATCATCACGATCACCGACCGGCAGGGCAACGCGCTGTCGTGGGCGACATCGGGCAATGCCGGCTTCAAGGGTTCGCGCAAGTCGACCCCGTTCGCCGCGCAGATCGCCGCTGAGCGCGCGGGCCGTGCGGCGCAGGAATGCGGCGTGAAGAACATCGAAGTGCGCATCAAGGGCCCCGGCCCGGGACGCGAATCGGCCGTGCGCGCGCTGAACGCGATCGGAATGAAGATCAGCAGCATCGCGGATGTCACGCCGGTGCCGCATAACGGCTGCCGCGCGCCCAAGAAGCGCCGCGTTTAAGGCCAAGGAGAGAATATGGCAAGGAACCTCGACGCGAAGTGCCGTCAATGCCGCAGGGAAGGCGAGAAGCTCTTCCTCAAGGGCGAGAAGTGCTTCACCGACAAGTGCGCCATCGAGCGCCGCGCGTATGCGCCCGGCCAGCATGGCCAGAAGAGCGGCATGCGCCTGTCCGACTACGGCAAGCAGCTGCGCGAGAAGCAGAAGATGCGCCGCATCTACGGCATCCTCGAGCGCCAGTTCCGCAAGATCTACGCCGAGGCCGATCGCAAGAAAGGCATCACCGGCGAGAACCTGCTGCAGCTGCTCGAGTCGCGCCTGGACACCGTCGTGTTCCGCATGGGATTCGGCGCCTCGCGCTCGGAATCCCGCCAGATCGTGCGCCACAACGGCATCCTCGTGAACGCGAAGCGGGTCAACATCCCCTCGTATTTCGTGAAGCCGGGCGATGTGGTGGAAGTCGCCGGCCCCGCCAAGGACCAGCTGCGCATCAAGGCCGCTGCCGAGGCGACCGAGAGCCGCGGCGTCCCGGAATGGCTGGAGGTCGACGCGAAAGCGCTCAAGGGCACGTTCAAGAACCTGCCCCAGCGCTCCGAACTGCCGGCCTCGATCAACGAGAGCCTGGTCGTCGAGCTGTACTCGAAATAACTGCGCGAAATAACTGCGCGAAATAACTGCGCCAAGTAACGCGAGCGAAGTAACCGCGGCGAAGCAGCCGCATCGAAGTAACCGGAATATTCACGTTCATCTGCGGCCCGGGTTTCGGGCCGCGCGTTTTACCTACAGGTCAGGACCGCCAACATGCCGCAGACCGGATTTTTGAAGCCGCGCATCGTCGATGTGCAAAACCTCTCGCCCTACCACGCCAAGGTCACGATGGAGCCTTTCGAGCGCGGATACGGCCACACCCTGGGCAACGCGCTTCGCCGCGTGCTGCTCTCGTCCATGCCCGGCTATGCGCCGACCGAAGTCCAGATCGTCGGCGTGGTGCACGAGTATTCGACCCTCGACGGCGTGCGCGAAGACATCGTCGACATCCTTCTCAACCTCAAGGGTGTCGTCCTGCGCCTGCATAACCGCCAGGAAGCCATCCTCACGCTGAAGAAGAAGGGCGAAGGCCCTGTGACGGCCGCCGACATCGAAGAGCAGCACGACATCGAGATCGTCAATCCCGAGCATGTGATCGCCAACCTCACGGCCGGCGGCAAGCTCGAGATGCAGATCAAGGTCGAGATGGGCCGCGGCTACGTCCCCGGGAACATGCGCTACCTGCCCGAGGAAACCAAGGGCATCGGCCGCGTGATCCTCGACGCCTCGTTCAGCCCTGTGCGCCGCGTTTCGTACCTCGTCGAGTCCGCGCGGGTCGAGCAGCGCACCGACCTCGACAAGCTCGTCATCGACATCGAGACCAACGGCGCGATCGAGCCCGAAGAGTCGATCCGCTACGCGGCCCGCATCCTCGTCGACCAGCTGTCGGTGTTCGCGCAGCTCGAAGGCACCGCGATGCCCACCGAGACGCCCAAGTCGCCGCAGGTCGACCCGATCCTGCTGCGCCCGGTTGACGACCTCGAGCTCACGGTGCGCTCCGCCAACTGCCTCAAGGCCGAGAACATCTATTACATCGGCGACCTCATCCAGCGCACCGAGACCGAGCTCCTCAAGACGCCCAACCTCGGCCGCAAGTCGCTCAACGAGATCAAGGAAGTGCTTGCCTCGCGGGGCCTCACGCTCGGCATGAAGCTCGAGAACTGGCCCCCGGCCGGCCTCGAGCACGGCCGGAACTAAGGACCCCC
>CAZZDV010000087.1:0-14536 GCA_964652785.1 uncultured Bordetella sp. | reverse complement strand
TGGTGGCCAAGGGCGGAATCGAACCACCGACACACGGATTTTCAATCCGCTGCTCTACCGACTGAGCTACTTGGCCGTACTGAACGCCGCGGAGAACTCCGCTCGCGTTGCGCAAGGGTGCGGATTATAAAGGGAAAATGCACAGGCCACAAAAGAAAAAGGCGCCTGATTCGGCGCCTTAAAGGACAAGCTGCTGTCCAAGGAGGGAGACACGTCCGACGCTGCAAGACAGGATCGAGCAGCGCCACACGGTCAAAGGGAAGACTATTCGAATCGCCTTAAGGATGCCTTGCGAGAGTCTTTCAATTTCCTGACTATCTGCTTCCGCAGACGATGCCCGCAGCAGGATTCGTAGACAAAGCAGGTGCTTCGTTTCCACATTTCGCTCTGCGAACGGGACAAAAGAAAAGGGGCGCCGAGGCGCCCCTTTTCGCATGCACTCCGCCTTTGCGGGCGAATTACATGTCCATGCCACCCATGCCGCCCATGCCACCCATGCCGCCGCCCATGTCGCCGCCTTTCTTGTCTTCGACAAGCTCGGCGACCATCGCATCGGTCGTCAGCATCAGGCCTGCAACGGAGGCCGCGTTCTGCAGCGCGGTGCGCGCCACTTTGGTCGGATCGATCACGCCCATCTCCACCAGGTCACCGTATTCGCCGGTCTGCGCGTTGTAGCCGTAGTTGCCCTTGCCTTCGGCAACCTTGTTCATCACCACCGAGGGCTCTGCGCCCGCATTGGCGACGATCTGGCGCAGGGGCTCTTCCAGGGCGCGCATCACGATCTTGATGCCGCATTCCTGGTCGTGGTTGTCGCCTTTGAGCTTGCCGAGCGAAGACCTCGCGCGGATCAGCGCAACGCCGCCGCCGGGCACGACGCCCTCTTCCACCGCGGCGCGGGTCGCATGCAGTGCGTCCTCGACACGGGCCTTCTTCTCTTTCATCTCGACTTCGGTCGCGGCACCGACTTTGATCACCGCAACGCCGCCGGCCAGCTTGGCGACCCGCTCCTGAAGCTTCTCGCGGTCGTAGTCGCTGGTGGCTTCCTCGATCTGCACGCGGATCTGCTTGACGCGCGCTTCGATCGCCTTCTTCTCGCCGGCGCCGTCGATCAGCGTCGTGTTCTCCTTGCCCACCTCGACTTTCTTGGCGTGTCCGAGGTCCTTCAGCGTGGCGTTCTCGAGCTTGAGCCCGAGTTCTTCGCTGATGACCGTGGCGCCCGTGAGGATGGCCATGTCTTCGAGCATTGCCTTGCGGCGGTCACCGAAGCCCGGGGCCTTGACGGCGCAGGTCTTGAGAATGCCGCGGATGTTGTTCACCACCAGTGTGGCAAGCGCCTCGCCTTCGAGTTCTTCCGCGATGATCAGGAGGGGCTTACCGGCCTTGGCCACCTGCTCCAGCAGCGGCAGCAGTTCGCGGATCGACGAGATTTTCTTGTCGTGCAGCAGGATGAACGGATCGTCCATGAGGGCGATCTGCTTTTCCGGATTGTTGATGAAATACGGCGACAGGTAGCCGCGGTCGAACTGCATGCCTTCGACGATGTCGAGCTCGTTTTCGAGCGTCTTGCCATCCTCAACGGTGATCACGCCTTCCTTGCCGACCTTGTCCATCGCATCGGCGATGTTCTTGCCGATATCGGCATCCGAGTTGGCCGAGATCGAGCCGACCTGGGCGATTTCCTTGGACGTGGTGCAGGGCTTGGAAAATTTCTTCAGTTCCTCGACCACCGCGATCACGGCCTTGTCGATGCCGCGCTTGAGGTCCATCGGGTTCATGCCGGAGGCGACGTACTTCATGCCTTCGCGCACGATGGCCTGGGCCAGCACCGTGGCGGTCGTCGTACCGTCACCGGCGACGTCGGAGGTCTTGGAGGCGACTTCCTTGACCATCTGCGCGCCCATGTTCTCGAACTTGTCCTTGAGCTCGATCTCCTTGGCCACCGAGACACCGTCCTTGGTGACGGTCGGGGCGCCGTAGGAGCGCTCGAGGACTACGTTGCGGCCCTTGGGGCCGAGGGTGACTTTGACCGCATCGGCCAGGATGTTCAGTCCATGGACCATCTTGACGCGGGCACTTTCGTGGAAGCGGACTTCTTTGGCAGCCATTTATCTTTCTCCTGAAACTGGAATAGGGATTGGGACCGGACGGGAACGCGAACTACGCGCCCTCGACGACGCCCATGATGTCTTCCTCGCGCATGACGAGGAGCTCTTCGCCTTTGACCTTGACGGTCTGGCCGCTGTACTTGCCGAACAGCACGCGGTCGCCGACTTTCACGTCGAGCGGCGAAACTTTGCCGTCGTCGTTCTTTTTGCCTTTGCCGACGGCAACGATCTCGCCCTGATCCGGCTTTTCGGCAGCGGTGTCGGGGATAACGATTCCGGACGCGGTTTTGCGCTCTTCTTCGATGCGCTTGACGATCACACGATCGTGCAGGGGACGAATTTTCATTCGAGTCTCCATTTCCTATTGAGTCAACGGGTAAAGGGCTGGATCCGGAAGGACCTCGAGCCCACTGGGAGGGGGAGTTGTTAGCACTCATCCCCCACGAGTGCTAATAATAGGGCTTGCTCCTGCATTTTTCAACCCCGCGAAGCCCTTAAAATCCAGTCCCATGCGGATTATTTGGCTTCTCTTCCCTGTTTTCCTGGCCTTGGCACCCTCCGCCATGCGCGCCGAGGACGCCGTCCCGACGGCCGTAGGCAACGCTTTGCGGGCGATAGGAATCCCTTCGTCAGCCGTGGGGATTTCAGTCCAGGAAGTGGGGGCCAGCCGGCCCCTGCTCACCTCCAATTCGACCGCCGCCTTGAATCCGGCCTCGACAATGAAGTTAGTAACCACTTACGGCGCACTTGAGCTATTAGGACCCGCCTACCGGTGGAAGACCGAAACCTACCTGGGCGGACCGTTGCGCGACGGAGCGCTCGAGGGCGATCTCATCCTGAAGGGGTACGGCGACCCTAAACTGACCCTGGAAGCGCTGTGGCTGCTGTTACGAGACCTGCGTGCCCGGGGCCTGAAAGAGATCCGTGGCGACCTGGTCCTCGACCGCACGCAATTCTCACCGATCGAGTTCGACGCGTCGCGCTTCGACGGCGACTCACTGCGCCCGTACAACGTCGGCCCGGACGCCTTGCTAATCAATTTCAAGGCGGTCCGTTTCCATTTTGTGCCGGAGCCCGAGCGCCGGGCTGTCCGTGTGTTCGCCGAGCCGAGGATCGTCGAAGTGACGAGCGACCTGCGCCTCGCGGACACCCCCTGCGGCGACTGGCGCGAGCGCATGAAGGCCGATTTCCAGCTGCAGGCGCCCGCGCCGAAGGCGGCTTTCTCGGGGACCTACAGCACCCACTGCGGCGAGCGCGACTGGCACGTCGCGATGCTCGCGCCGAACCAGTACACGGCAAGCGTATTCAAGCTGTTGTGGGCCGAACTCGGGGGCACGCTTAGCGGATCGGCCCGCGAAGGCGCCGCGCCGCAGGGCAAACCGTTCGCCGCGATCGAATCGCCGTCGCTTTCCGAAGTCGTTCGCGACATCAACAAGTTCAGCAACAACGTGATGGCGCGGCAACTCTTCCTCACCATCGGCGCGGATCCGGCCGGCCCCCCGGCCACGGCGGCCAATGCGCAGCGCTCGATCAAGGCCTGGCTCGCAAAGAAGGGCCTCGATTTTCCCGAGCTGGTCATGGAAAACGGCTCGGGGCTGTCGCGCATCGAGCGCATCAGCGCGCAGAGCCTGACCTCGATGCTGGTGGCCGCGTTCCGCAGCCCGGTCATGCCCGAGCTGGTCGCTTCGTTGCCGCTGATCGCGGTCGACGGGACGATGCGCAGGCGCATGAAAAGCGAATCGATCGCCGGGCAGGCGCACATCAAGACCGGCTCGCTATCGGATGTGCGCGCGATCGCGGGCTACGTGCTCGACCGCAGCGGCCGCCGTTATGCGGTGACCATGATCGTGAATCATCCGAATGCGCAGCAGTCGCAGGCCGCGCAGGATGCGCTGCTGAACTGGATCTACAGCCGTTAGGGGGTGGGCACCTGAGGGGACAGGCCCTTCAGCGGCAGCGGCTTTTCCTTGGCCAGCGCGAACCAGCCGCGAATCACGCGGTAACTTACCCAGATTCCGGTCACGACCCAAATCCCAAGAGCGACCGGGATCCCGATCAGCGTCACCCACAGCACCAGCCCGACCGTGCACCAGAGCACGGCAAACCAGAACGTGCGGATCTGCCAGCGGAAGTGCGATTCGAGGAACGTGCCCGCGGCTTCGGACTTCTTCACGTAATTGAGGATCACGGCGATGATCGAAGGCCAGCCGAGCAGGAAGGCAGTCACGATGAATGCAGGCGTGATTGCGCCGACGATGACCGAGAAGGCGTGCAGCCCGTAGATCACATGGGTCCAGGCCTTGAGCCCGTCCAGCGGTGTTTCGTTCAAAGCCCCAGTTCCTTCCACATTAGGTCGACCTTCTTCTTCACACCGGCATCCATGCCGATCGGCGTGCCCCACTGGCGCGAGGTCTCGCCCGGCCATTTGGAGGTCGCGTCGATGCCCATCTTGGAACCGAGCCCGGCCACCGGGCTGGCGAAATCCAGGTAGTCGATCGGCGTGTTCTCGGCGATCAGGGTATCTCGCGCGGGGTCGACCCGGGTGGTGATGGCCCAGATCACCTCCTTCCAGTCGCGCACGTCGATGTCGTCGTCGGTCACCACGATGAACTTGGTGTACATGAACTGGCGCAGGAAACTCCACACGCCGAACATCACGCGCTTTGCGTGACCGGGGTACTGCTTTTTCATGCTCACGATCGCCATGCGGTAGGAGCAGCCTTCGGGCGGCAGGTAGAAGTCGACGATCTCGGGGAACTGCTTCGCGAGCAGCGGCACGAACACTTCGTTCAGCGCGACACCGAGCATCGCGGGCTCGTCCGGCGGCTTGCCGGTGTAGGTGCTGTGATAGATCGGCGAGCGGCGCATCGTCATGCGCTCGATGGTGAATACCGGGAACCGCTCGACCTCGTTGTAGTAGCCGGTGTGATCCCCGAACGGCCCCTCGGGCGCGACCTCGCCCGGCTGGATGGCACCTTCGAGGACGATCTCGCTCGAGGCCGGCACCTGCAGGTCGTTGCCGAGGCATTTGACCAGCCCGGTGCGCGCGCCTCGCAGCAGCCCCGCAAACTGGTATTCGCCCAGCGTGTCCGGGATCGGGGTGACCGCCGCGAGCAGCGTGGCCGGATCGGCGCCCAGCGCGACGGCTACCGGGAATGGCTTGCCCGGGTGGGCCAGTTGATGATCGCGAAAATCGAGCGCCCCGCCGCGATGCGCCAGCCAGCGCATGGTGACCCGGTTGGGTCCGATCACCTGCTGCCTGTAGATCCCGAGATTTTGCCTCGACCTGGAGGACGCCAGGCCTTGCGGCCCGCGAGTGACGGTGAGTCCCCATGTGATGAGCGGCCCCGCGTCGCCCGGCCAGCACGTCTGGACCGGCAAGCGCGCGAGGTCGACGTCCTTGCCCTCGAGGACCACCTCCTGGCAGGGCGCGGAGGCAAGAACCTTGGGCGCCATGTCGAAAACTTTCGAGGCGAGCTGCTTGAGCTCGGGCAGCCTCTCCCAGACATCGCGAAGGCCTTTGGGCGGTTCCGGTTCCTTGAGCATGGCGAGCAGCATCCCGATTTTCCTGAGCGACCCGGCGTCTTCGGCGCCCATCGCAAGCGCAACGCGCCGCACGCTGCCAAACAGGTTGGCCAGCACCGGCATGTCATGCCCGGAGGGACGCTCGAAGAGGAGCGCGGGACCGCCGGCACGCAACACCCGGTCGCAGATCTCGGTCATCTCGAAACGCGGCGACACTTCCGCGCGGATCCGCTTGAGCTCGCCCATCGATTCGAGCTGGCCGATAAAATCGCGGAGGTCGGCGTACTGCATTGCTAGCCGCGCTTCGAGATCTGCGCGGACACGCTCTCGGCAAATTCGTAGAGCAAGGGATCGCGCCCGCGGGAGGCAAACGCCCTTTCGCCCGGTCCGACCGCGAGGCGAACCACGGTCTCGCCGATCCATCCCAGGACAAGCCAGGTGGCTCCCCAGGCCGCCAGCGCCAGGCTCACGAACGGGAGCAGCGAAACGCAGAAGGCGACCGCGCGCAGGGCAACCGGCAGGAACGTGCCCGCCACTTGCGGCGACACTTCGCCGGCCATCGACGCGACAAGCATGCGCATCGGCATGAATGCGCCGACCAGCAGGAGGGCGACGAAAAACAATGCACCGCCCCAGGCGATCCGTCCGGCATTGCGCTCGAAGGCAACCTGGAGGGCGCCGATGCGGTCCAGGTGGATGGTTTCGAAGCTGTCCGCGCCACGATGGATCATGCATGCCCCGAACAGCGACAGATGCGAACCCGCAAGGTCCCCGCGGCGGAATTCGAAGGTCGCGAGTGGCGCTTCGGTGTTCACCGCGCCCTTTCCCAGAGACCGGAGAGCGGATACGAGAGCACTGTTCCCGCGAAGATCGCGGCGCCCACCCAGTTGTTATGCATGAACGCCCTGAAACAGCCGTCGCGCGAGCGGCCGCGGATCAAAAACCAATGATAGCCCATCATCGCTGCAGCCACGCCGAGCCCCGCGTAGTAGGGCGCGCCGAGCCTGGCGAGGAGGCCGACCCACACGAGGATGGCGAGCATCGACGCATAGAAAGTCATCACGCCGATGACATCGAATCGCCCCAACGCGATCGCGGCAGTGCGGATTCCTATGCGCTTGTCGTCCTCCCGGTCGACCATCGCATACTCGGTGTCGTAGGCCAGCGCCCAGAAGATGTTTGCGAGCAGCATCCACCAGCACAGGGCAGGCAGCCTGCCCTGCACGGCGGCAAAAGCCATCGGGATGCCGAACCCGAAGGCGATACCGAGATAAGCCTGCGGAAACCAGAAAAAGCGCTTCGTGAACGGGTACGTGGCCGCGACCAGGAGCGCCACGAAGGACAGCCCGATCGCCAGGGGATGCAGGAACAGCACGAACCCGAACGCGACCAGCGCGAGCGCGCCGGCCACCGCGACCGCCTCCCACGGACGGATCTCGCCCGACACGATGGGGCGCTTGCGCGTGCGCTCGACGTGCGCGTCGAACTTGCGGTCGGCGAAATCGTTGATCGCGCAGCCGGCCGAGCGCATGAGCAGCGTGCCCATCGAAAAGATGATCACGACTTCCATGGGCGGCTGCCCGCCGGAGGCGATCCAGATCGCGCACAGCGTCGGCCATAACAGGAGCAGCGTGCCGATCGGCTTGTCGAGGCGGATCAGCCTTTCGTACGCGTCTAGCCGCGCTGCGATCTGCGCCAGGGTCATGCCGCGATTATCGCATTCAGGCCCGGGCAAGCTCCCGGCGGCTTCCAAGCCAGCGCTCGACGTGCGCGCGAGCCTGTTCCGGAAAGGCCTCGAGCATGTGGTCCGCGGCTTCGCGCGCCAGCGCGATCAGCGGCTCGTCTTTCTCCAGATCGGCAAAGCGAAGCAGCGGCGACCCGCTTTGACGTTCGCCGAGGTATTCGCCGGGCCCTCGCAGGTGGAGATCCGCCTGCGCGATCTCGAAACCGTCGGAACTCTCGTAGATCGCCTTCAGCCGTGCGCGCGCCATCTGCGACAGGGGGCTCGCGTAGAGGAGGATGCAATCGCTCATCCGCACGCCGCGGCCGACCCGCCCGCGGAGCTGGTGCAACTGCGCGAGGCCGAAGCGCTCGGCGTGCTCGATCACCATGAGCGAAGCGTTCGGCACGTCCACGCCGACTTCGATGACCGTGGTGCAGACGAGCAGCTGCAGGCGGCCCTCCTTGAAACCCCGCATGACCGAGGCCTTGTCGGCGGGCGCAAGGCGGCCGTGCAGCAGTCCCACGCGAAGGTCTGAAAACTCCGACTGGAGCTCGGCATAGGTATCGAGCGCGGTCTGCAGGTCGAGGGTCTCGGACTCCTCGATCAGCGGGCACACCCAGTACGCCTGCTCGCCCGCCGCGCACGCCGCGCGGATGCGTTCGAGCACCTGCCCGCGGCGGGCCTTGGCGATCAGCCTCGTCTTGACCGGGGTGCGCCCGGGGGGAAGTTCGTCGATCACCGAGACATCGAGGTCGGCGTAGTAACTCATCGAGAGCGTTCGCGGGATCGGCGTTGCGCTCATCATGAGCTGGTGTGGGACCACCCCGCCGGCGTCCGCCTTCTTGCGCAATGCGAGCCGCTGCTGGACACCGAACCGATGCTGTTCGTCGACCACGGCGAGCGCAAGGCGGGCGAAATCGACGCCCTCCTGGAAAAGCGCATGCGTGCCGACTACGACAGCGGTCTTTTCCGTGGCCAGCGATTTAAGGGCGGCCACCCGGTCCTTCTTACCCAGGCCGCCATGCAGCCACGCCACTTTCACGCCGAGCGGCGCGAGCCATTCGGAAAACTTCCGGTAGTGCTGCTCTGAAAGGATCTCGGTCGGCGCCATGACCGCGGCTTGCCAGCCGGCGTCGATTGCGGCCAGGGCCGCGAGCGCCGCAAGGATCGTCTTTCCGCTGCCGACGTCGCCTTGCAGCAGGCGTTGCATCGGGTGCGACGCGCCGAGATCGGCGGTGATCTCTCCGAGGCAGCGCTGCTGTGCCCGCGTGAGTCGAAAAGGCAGCGCGCCGAGGAACCGCTTGAGCAGCGGACCGTCGCAGCCCAGGCGCGGCGCCGCGCGGCTGCGGCGAGCCAGGTAATGCATGCGCATCGAAAGCTGCTGCGCGAGCAGTTCGTCGAACTTCACGCGCCGCCATGCGGGGTGGGTGCGCTCGATGAGCGCTTCGGGGTCGATGCCGGGCGGCGGCGTATGCAGGAAACGCACGGCCGCGGCGAAGTCCTGCAGCGCATGGCGCTTGCGCAACGCCACGGGAAGGGAGTCGTCGATCGGCCCGGCCTGCAGGGCATCGAGCACGGCCGCGCGCAACGCCGGCTGCGTGATCCCCGCGCTCGCCGGGTAGACCGGAGTGAGCGCATCGGGCAGCGCCTCTCCCGGCCCAACTACGCGATAGCGCGGATGCGCCATCTCCGCGCCGCCCCGGCCCTGCCGCACTTCACCGAATGCGCGCACGAGTTTGCCCTCGGCGATCGCGCGCTCGAACTGCTTCACCTGGCTGGGATAGAAATTGAAGAATCGCATCCCCAGGAGCGATTCACCGGCCTGCGCGTGCACAACGAGCTGCCGGCGCGGCCGATAAGCGACTTCGACCCGCAGCACGCGCGCCTCCACCTGCACCGGCGTCCCGGGTGGCGCCCGCTCCAACGCAGTGAGCACCGTTTCGTCTTCGTAGCGCATCGGCAGATGCAGGACGAGGTCGAACCTCGAGCGGATGCCGAGCTTTTCGAGTTTCCTGGGGAACGTGTCGGCGGTCTTGCGCGCCGTCGATCTTGCGGACCTGCGCGCGGGAGGAGGCGCCGGCTTTGCCGCGCTCACCCCGCGTACAGGATTGCGTCGATCTCGACCAGCGCGCCGCGCGGGAGGCTGGCCACGCCGATGGCCACGCGCGCCGGGTAGGGTTCGCGCAGGTAACGCGCCATGACCTCGTTGACGCGAGCGAAGTGCGCGAGGTCGGTGAGGTAGACGGTCATGCGCACGGCCCGCTCGAGGTTCAGGTCGGCAGCCGCCGCGATCGCCGCGAGGTTGCGAAACACGCGGTCGATCTGCGCGTCGATGCCCTCGACCAGCTGCATGGTGGCCGGGTCGAAGCCGATCTGGCCGGAGATGTAGAGCGTGTCACCGGCGCGGACCGCTTGCGAATAAGTGCCGATGGCCGCCGGAGCGTCCTTGGAATGGATGGCGGTTTTCATGCTGCGCGTAGAATCTCCCCATGAAGACACGACTATCTTAGCCCAAGTGAACGCCGCTCTGATCGGCAGCCTCGAGAAGCTGCTCGGCTCGCCCCGGGACGGCGCGCTGCTGCGGTTTTCCCTCGGCAACGAGTACCTGAAGGGCGGCGACGCCACAAAGGCCGCCGGCTATTTGCGCGATGCTGTGGATCGCGATGCGGCCTACTCCGCCGCCTGGAAGCTGCTTGGCCGGGCGCTGGTCGAGAGCGGCCGCGAAGCGGAGGCGCTCGAGGCCTATCGCAGCGGGATCGAAGCCGCCGATCGCAAGGGCGACAAGCAGGCCGGCAAGGAGATGGCCGTTTTTGCGCGCCGGCTCGAAAAGTCGCTTTCCAAGGACGCTTGAAGGCTAGTCCCGGAACGTCTCGTAAATGTCGCGAAACTCCGCGAGGCATGCCTTGAAAGCCGTCAACGCCGCCGGATCGAAATGCGCGGGGGACGACTTCTTGTCGCCCGCGAGGATGCTGCTGCCCGCGCTCGCATGGTCCATGGCGGGCTTGTAGGGGCGCCGGCACCGCAGCGTATCGTACGTGTCGCACAACTGGGAGATCCTCGCAGCCAGCGGGATCGCTTCGCCCCTGAGCCCGCTCGGGTAGCCGCTTGCATCCCAGCGCTCGTGATGCGCGCGCGCGATGTCCGCCGCCATCGCCAGGTAGGGCGAGGAGTTCAGTGCCAGCATCTGGCCGCCGATCTCCGTATGCGTCTTCATGATGGTCCACTCGTCCGCGCTCAGTTCGGCGGGTTTCTCCAGGATGCGGTCGGGGATGCCGATCTTGCCGATGTCGTGCAGCTGGCTGGCGAACCCGATGGTCGTGCGGAACTGCTCGTCGAGTCCCAGCCGCTGGGCAAGGAGGGTCGCATACAGGCCCATGCGCTTGACGTGGGCGCCGGACTCGTCGTCCCGATGGGCCGCCGCGCGAATCAGCGTATGGATGGTCTCGCGGTTGCTTCGCTCGAGCTCGGCGGTGCGCAGCTCGACCTTGTGCTCGAGGATGGCGTTCTGGCCGGCGAGATCGTCCTGGAAACGCTTGAGCCGCAGCAGGTTCTGCACCCGGGTCTTGAGTTCCACGCGGTCCACCGGCCGGGTCAGGAACTCGTCGGCACCGGCAGCCAGGCCGTTGATGCGCGATTCCTTGTCCTCGAGCATGGAGACGATGATGATCGGCACGTTGCGGTTGCGCTCATCGGCCCGCAGGCGGCGGGCCACCTCGAATCCGTCCATGCCCGGCATGACCACGTCGAGGATCACCAGGTCCACCTGCCTGGCGGCGGCGATTGCGAGCGCTTCCTCGCCGTTCGTGGCCACCAGGGTCTTGTGGCCCTGTGCGCGGACCACCAGGGTCATCAGCTCGCGCGTCAGCGGCTGATCGTCCACGATCAGCACGCGTGCGGGGGAGGTGTCTTCGCCGGTTTCGCTCACAAACCGGATTCTGCCTCGTTTTCAGGGGCAGATCGGGTGAAGCGTGGTGGAGTGGAAGGGGATCGAACCCTCGACCTTCGCATTGCGAACGCGACGCTCTCCCAACTGAGCTACCACCCCACGAAGGGCGCGGATTGTAACCCAGGCAGGGCAGGTGCCACAAACCTGGCTTCTCCAACACTGTGGCGCGTTGGCCGCGAAACGCGGGCTGCGGTTATCATTGGCGCTCCGCGTTTCCCCCACCGTTTGCCCCCAACCCCGAGAGATGCCATGGAAATTTCGCCGCCGTTCGGTTACAAGGAAATCGTTCCTCTGCTCAAGACGCACAAGGTGCGCCTGCTCAATGCCGGCGAAGTCCCGCCATTCGCGCGCGACCTCAACGCGATCCCGATCAGCTACTCGGAGTTCGCCCGCGTCGCCCTCAACTACCCGATCGTGTTCACCAGCGGCGACAAGGGCGAAACTTACGCGCCGGTCGCGGTGCTCGGCATGGCCGGCGGCGAGAACCTCTTCGTCAGCAAGGACTCGTGGGCCGAGCGCACTTATGTGCCCGCGTATGCCC
This sequence comes from uncultured Bordetella sp., assembly GCA_964652785.1. Classification (GTDB taxonomy): domain Bacteria; phylum Pseudomonadota; class Gammaproteobacteria; order Burkholderiales; family SG8-39; genus SZAS-79. Next base: position 2,696 of record CAZZDV010000087.1, on the reverse strand, counting down.
GCCGTTTTCCGTTCTGCATGGCGCGCGTCACGCTCGACAAGGTCGAGCAGCAGGACCGGCTGATCTGCGTGGAAAAGGAGTTCGCAGGCGACAAGGGCGAGCCGATGTTCGACGACAAGGGACAGCCGACGCAGAAATGGAAGGACATCGAGAAGCTCCTGTCCGAGTACGAGACCGACCTCGAGCGCAGCCGCGAGATGTGCGGGATCCTGGCCGACTACGCGCTGCTGGAGCCTTTCAACATGCAGGCCACGCTCGGCAAGCAGGCGCCGATGCAGCTCACCGGCATGTACCGCGTCGACGAGAAGAAGATCGAGCACCTCAATTCGAGCCAGCTCAAGAATCTCGTCAAGAAGGGCGTGCTCGGCCGCATCTACGCCCACCTCGTGTCGCTCGAGAATTTCGCCGCGCTGCTCGACCGCAAGTCCAAGGCAATGGCGTAGCCAACCGCCCGGGGGCTATTTCATCTTCCTGGCGTCCCGGTCCATCACTTCGAGCGACACGCCGACCATCGGCGCGAGGTCGATCTTGTCTTGTCGCGCAGGCGCTTGCACAGCGCGAGCGTGAGCGCCGTCTTGCCCGAACCCACCGGTCCGCCGATGCCCACGCGTAACGGTTGAGCAGACGCGCGCTGCGATTGTGCCATGTCAGTATTTTCCCTTGGAAGCCGCTGCTGGCGCGGGGTTTAGTCGAATAATGGCAGTATTTTGATTTTCGTCCGGCTGCTCAGGAACGGAACAGGCGCGAGTACTGCGTCTCGTGCATGCTGGAGGCGATCGCGAGGCCGGGAGCGAAATTCGCAAGCGTCGAATCTTCTGCGCCGAGGGCCTGCTCGGCGATGAGCGCAAGCCGCTCGCCCAGCCGGAGCAAGAGTTTCTGCCCGTCGGTCTGCCCCAGCGGCACTGCTTTCAAGGCCGCCATCACCTGGTTCTCGAGCCAGGACCACAGGTAGGCGACGAGAGTGTCGCGCGCAGGCAGGGCCCACTGCGCCGACGCAAACGCAAACACGGTCGGGAAAGCGACCTCTTCGATGCCCGCGAGCGTTTCTACCGCCCGGAGATCGAACTCGCCGAGCGCCGCGCACAGACGGCGCAACGAGTACCCCATCTGCAACGTTTCGGCCCGCAACTCCGCGGTTTCGCGCGTCGCGCAGAACCAGCTGTTGAGGCTTCGCACTTCCTCGTAGTCGGGGGACTGCCAGGCTGAATGCAGCCTGCATAACGCAGGGGCCTCGAACCGGGCCATGCTGAAGTCGAGCGCGTCGCCGATCCAGCGGCCGGCGCTTGCGGCATCGCCGACTGTCCCCGCCTCTACGGCCGCCTCCAGCCCTTGCGAGTAGCTGTAGGCACCCACCGGCAGCGCGGGACTGGCGAGCTGCAGCAGTCGCGCGAGCCTCATGCCGGGCAGTGGCTCAGGACTCACTTGTGCTTGTGGTCGTGGGAATGAGGATCGTGGTCGTGCGCATGATCGTGCTTGTGATCGTGGCCATCGTCATGTGCATGGTCGTGGCCGCACTCCGGCCCGTGGACGTGCGCCTTTTGGTGATCATGGCCGTGGTCGTGTGCGTGAGCATGATCGTCATGAGCACGCGCATGATCGTGGGAGTGGTCGTGGCCGTGATCGTGCGGTTCGCCGTACTGGTGGATGCGGCCGCCGTGGCCCTGCTCGTCGTCGTTGTGGCGATGCCCGCCGCCGTACGCACCTGCTTCGGGCTCGAAGGGTGCGTCCATTGCCTCGATGCTTGCGCCAAGGCCCTTCACCATCTCCTCGAGCACGTGGTCGGCCGCGATCCGCAGGAACCCCTCGCCCACCTGCACCGGCACATGGCGGTTACCCAGGTGATAGGCCGCGCGCGTGATGTCCTCCGCGGTCTTGCAGGTGATGTGAAGCACTTTCTCGCTCTCGGCCACGACTTCGAGGACGCGCCCGTCGCTCGCCACCACGAGGTCGCCGCCCCGCAGGATCTCGCCGCGCGGGAGCATCAGGGCCACCTCCTCGCCGGAATCCAGGCGCGTGCGAAGCCGTGTCTTCTGACGCGAATCGAAGGGCAGCTTCAGCCGCCCCTTGACCTCGAGACGGTAGGCGCCGCGGGGGATTTTCAGCTTGCTTTTGATTTCGACCATGTCCGCTAACACCTAGAAGAGGAAGTAACGTTGCGCCATCGGCAGCACCTTCGCCGGCTCGCACATTAGCAGTTCCCCGTCGGCCTTCACGAGGTAGTTCTCCGGATCGACTTCGATCCTGGGCGTGTACGTGTTATGCACCATGTCCTTCTTGCCGATGCCGCGGCAGTTCTTCACCCCGACAAGCGGCTTGCGCAGCCCGAGGCCGGCAACCAGCGGGTTCCTGAGCGCCGCCTGCGAGACGAACGTCACCGAGGTCGCAAGCGCCCCGCCGAACGCACCGAACATCGGCCGGTAATGCACCGGCTGCGGCGTCGGGATCGAGGCGTTCGGATCGCCCATCGCCGCCGCGGCAATCATGCCGCCCTTGAGGATCAGCGACGGCTTCACACCGAAGAAGGCCGGCCGCCAGACGACGAGGTCGTGCAGGATGTCCTCGGCCGCGATCGTCTCGCGGCGGATGGCAAGCACGCTGCCCGTGCAGGACGGTGACGGTGCGCGCGATTTCGCCGACGAAGTCCATGTCGTGCTCGACCACGATGAGGGAGTGCTTGCCGGCGAGGGTCTTGAAAA
>CAZZDV010000086.1:0-14645 GCA_964652785.1 uncultured Bordetella sp. | reverse complement strand
GCACGTGCCCGCGGGCGAGGCGTATGCGGCGGTGGAGCATCCCAAGGGCGAGTTCGGCATCTACCTCGTGTCGGACGGCGCGAACAAGCCTTACCGGCTGAAGATCCGCGCGCCGGGATTCCCGCACCTGGCCGCGCTCGATGAAATGGCGCGCGGCCACATGATCGCCGATGCGGTTGCGATCATCGGCACGCAGGACATCGTGTTCGGGGAGATCGATCGATGAAGAATCCGTCCCGGAGTCTGGTGCGCTGATGCTTTCGCCCGAGTCGCTGAAAAAGATCGACCGCGAGGTCGCCAAGTACCCGCCCGACCAGAAGCAGTCGGCCGTGATGGCCTCGCTCGTCGTCGCGCAGGACGAGAAGGGCTGGCTTGCGACCGAAACGATGGACTTCGTCGCCCAGTATCTCGAGATGCCGGCCGTGGCCGTCTACGAAGTCGCGACGTTCTACAACATGTACAACCTCGCGCCGACCGGCAAGTTCAAGCTCACGATCTGCACCTGCCTGCCTTGTGGCTTGCAAGGGTCGCTGGCCGCTGCCGACCACCTCAAGCATCGCCTGGGCATCGACTTCAACGAGACCTCCGCCGACGGCAGGTTCACGCTCGAGGAGGGCGAGTGCATGGGCGCGTGCGCGATGGCGCCGGTGGTGCTGGTGAACAACAAGCGCATGTGCGATTTCATGTCCAACGAGAAGCTCGACAAGCTCGTCAATGAGCTGCGCGAAGACCCGAAGAAGGCATGACATGCTGAACTACGGACCCGACGCAATCCTGATGGCCGGCATCGACGGCAACAACTGGCGGATCGCGGACTACGAGAAGCGCGACGGCTACGCGGGGCTGAAGAAGATCATTGCCGGCAAGCTCAAGCCCGAGGACGTGATCGCGGAGATCAAGAAATCCGGCCTGCGCGGCCGCGGTGGCGCGGGCTTTCCCACCGGGCTCAAGTGGAGCTTCATGCCGCGCGCCTTTCCCGGCGCCAAGTACCTGGTCTGCAACTCGGACGAGGGCGAGCCCGGCACCTGCAAGGACCGGGACCTGCTGCGCTACAACCCGCACTCCACGATCGAGGGCATGATCATCGGCGCCTACGCGATGGGCGCGACCGCGGGCTACAACTACATCCACGGCGAGATCTGGGAAACCTACGAGCGCTTCGAAGAGGCCCTCGAAGAGGCGCGCGCGGCCGGCTACCTCGGCAAGAACATCCTCGGATCCGAGTTCAGCTTCGAGCTTTATGCGACGCCGGGCTACGGCGCGTATATCTGCGGCGAGGAAACCGCGCTGCTCGAGTCGCTCGAGGGCAAGAAAGGCCAGCCGCGCTTCAAGCCACCTTTCCCGGCGAGCTTCGGCCTCTACGGCAAACCCACCACCATCAACAACACCGAGACGTTTGCCGCGGTCCCCTGGATAATGCGCAACGGCGGCGAGCCGTTCCTCGCGCTCGGCAAGCCGAACAACGGCGGGACCAAGCTCTTCTCGGTGACCGGCCATGTGAACAGGCCGGGCAACTACGAGGTCAAGCTCGGAACGCCGTTCGCCAAGCTGCTCGAGATGGCCGGCGGCATGCGCAACGGCAACAAGCTCAAGGCCGTGATCCCGGGCGGCTCGTCGATGCCGGTGCTTCCCGCCGACGTGATGATGGCCACCGACATGGATTACGACTCGATCGCAAAGGCCGGCTCGATGCTCGGCTCGGGCGCGGTCATCGTGATGGACGAGACCACCTGCATGGTGCGGGCGCTCGAACGCCTTTCGTATTTCTACTTCGAGGAATCGTGCGGCCAGTGCACGCCGTGCCGCGAAGGCACCGGCTGGCTCTACCGGGTGGTCAACCGCATCGAGAACGGCGCGGGCCGGCCCGAAGACCTCGACCTGCTCAATAGCGTTTCGGACAACATCGCCGGGCGCACCATCTGCGCCCTTGGCGATGCGGCCGCGCTGCCGGTCAAGAGCTTCCTCAAGCATTTCCGCAGCGAATTCGAGCACCACATCCAGCACAAGAACTGCCTGGTGAGCGGCCCGCAAAGCGAGCCGAAATGGGGAAGGTCCGGCGCGGTGGCCGGCCCTGGGGGCCGTTCAGGCGCCCATTCCACCGTCCACGACATTGTAAAGGCGGCCTAAGACACCATGCTCAAGGTAGAAGTCGACGGCAGGGAAGTGGAGGTCCAGCACGGTGCAACGGTGATGGAGGCGGCCAACGCGCTCGGCATCTACGTGCCGCACTTCTGCTACCACAAGAAGCTCTCGATCGCGGCCAACTGCCGCATGTGCCTGGTCGAAGTCGAGAAAGCGCCCAAGCCACTGCCGGCCTGCGCCACGCCCTGCACCGACGGCATGAAGATCAAGACCCACTCCGAAGGCGCGCAGAAGGCGCAGAACGGCGTGATGGAGTTCCTGCTGATCAACCACCCGCTCGACTGCCCGATCTGCGACCAGGGCGGCGAATGCCAGCTGCAGGACCTCGCGGTCGGCTACGGCAAGAGCAATTCGCGCTACCAGGAAGAAAAGCGCGTGGTGCCGCAGAAGGAAATCGGGCCGCTCGTGGCCGCCTACGAAATGAGCCGCTGCATCCAGTGCACGCGCTGCGTGCGCTTCGGGCAGGAGATCGCAGGCAACATGGAGCTCGGCATGATCGGCCGCGGCGAGCACGCCGAGATCGTCGCCTTCGTCGGCAGGACGGTCGACTCCGAGCTTTCGGGCAACATGATCGACCTCTGCCCGGTGGGCGCGCTGACCTCCAAGCCATTCCGCTATTCAGCGCGCACGTGGGAGCTGGCGCGGCGCAAGAGCGTGTCGCCGCATGACGGCCTGGGGTCCAACCTCGTCGTGCAGGTCAAGCAGAACAAGGTCATGCGGGTCCTGCCGCTCGAGAACGAAGACATCAACGAGTGCTGGCTCTCGGACAAGGACCGCTTCTCGTACGAAGGCCTCGATTCGCCCGACCGGCTAATGAAGCCGATGGTGAAGCGCGATGGCCAATGGCAGGAAACCGACTGGCAGACCGCGCTCGAGCAGGTGGCGGCGGGCATCAAGGCCGCGGGCAGCGACGTCGGCGTGCTGGCCTCGCCGCACTCGACCCTGGAAGAACTCCACCTCGCGCAGAAACTCGTGCGGGGCCTCGGCAGCGAGAAGGTCGACTTCCGCCTGCGCCAGTCCGACTTTTCCGCCGACGGCAAGCTCGAAGGCGCGCCGTGGCTCGGCATGCCGATCGGCGAACTGGCCAGGCTCGACCGCGTTCTCGTCGTAGGGTCGTTCCTCACCAAGGACCACCCGCTGATCGCCAACCGCCTGCGCCAGGCGGCCAAGCGCGGGCTCAGGATCAACCTGCTGCACTCGGCTGACGACGACCTCCTCATGCGCGTCGCCAACAAGGTGATCGTGGCGCCCGCCGAGATGCCGGTGGCGCTTGCAAAGATCATGGACGGGCCGGTCGGCGAGAGCCTCAGGTCGGGCAAGAATGTGGCGATCCTGCTCGGCAACTTCGCGCAGCATCACCCGCAGGCCGCGCAGCTTCACGCCACCGCCCAGTCGATCGCGGCCACGCTAAACGCGAAGGTCGGGTTCCTCGGCGAAGCGGCCAACAGCGTCGGCGGCTACATCGCCAAAGCCAACGGAAAAGTCAGCGCGGCCGCGATGATCGCCACGCCGCCCAAGGCTTTCGTCGTGCTGAACACCGAGGTCGAGCTGGACTGCAACGACGGGCAGGCCGCGCTGGCCGCGATGCAGAAGTCGGGCTTCGTCGTCGCGCTGTCGCCTTACAAGCACAAGGCCGTCGACTATGCCGATGTCCTGCTGCCGATCGCCCCGTTCACCGAAACGCCGGGCGCCTTCATCAGCACCGAAGGCCGCGTGCAGAGCTTCCATGCGACGGTCAAGCCGATGGGCGAATCGCGGCCCGCGTGGAAAGTGCTGCGCGTCCTTGGCGGCCTGCTGGGCCTCGAAGGCTTCGGCTTCGAGACTGCCGATGAGGTCCGCAACGAATGCCTGCAGGGCCAGGACGTGGCGGGGCTGCTCTCCAACAAGACGTCGGTGGCCGCGCAAGGCGCCGCCCCTGCGAAAGCAGCAGGGCTGCAGCGCGTGGCCGACGTGCCGATCTATTTCACCGATTCGCTGGTGCGCCGCTCCGAGCCGCTGCAGAAAGCCGCCGATGCGAAGCCGCCGCGCGCGCGCATGAATTCCAAGGCCATGGCCGGATTGGGCGTGAAGGAAGGCGACCGCATCCGTGTCCGCATGGGCGCCGGTGCCGCCGAGCTGTCCGTGGCAGCCGATGAGCGCGTGGCCGAGGGTTGCGTGCGCATCGCTTGCGCGCACGCCAGTACGGCAGCGCTCGGACCGATGTTCGGCGAGGTCAGCATCGAGAAAATTTCCGTGATGGCGGCGGCCTGATGCTCGAGACGCTGCTCGCGTACTCGGAAGCGAGGCTGGGGCCGCTGTGGGGCCCCGCGCTTTACGAGCTCGTGGCTTCGCTGGTCTTCATCGTGTGCATCGTCGTGCCGCTGATGCTCTCGGTGGCTTACCTGACGCTCTGGGAACGCAAGCTCATCGGCTGGATGCAGATCCGCATCGGACCGAACCGCGTCGGACCGCTCGGCCTGTTCCAGCCGATCGCCGACGGGGTCAAGCTGCTCTTCAAGGAAATCATCTCCCCGACCCAGGCGAGCACGCGGCTTTTCTTCCTTGCGCCGGTCATGGCACTGATGCCTGCGCTGGCCGCGTGGGCCGTCGTGCCGTTCGCGCCCGAGCTGGTGCTGGCCGACATCAACGCAGGCCTGCTGTATGTCATGGCGCTCACCTCCTTGGGCGTCTATGGCGTGATCATTGCGGGCTGGGCGTCGAACTCGAAATACGCGTTCCTCGGCGCCATGCGCTCGGCGGCCCAGATGGTGTCCTACGAGATCGCGATGGGCTTCGCGCTCGTCGTCGTGCTCATGGTTTCGGGCAGCCTGAACCTCTCGGACATCGTCAACCAGCAGGGCCGCGGGATGCTCGCCGCCAAGGGCCTCAATTTCCTCTCGTGGAACTGGCTGCCGCTGCTGCCGATCGCGGTCGTGTATTTCGTCGCCGGTGTGGCCGAGACCAACCGCGCGCCGTTCGACGTGGTCGAGGGCGAATCGGAGATCGTCGCCGGGCACATGGTCGAGTACTCGGGCATGGCGTTCGCGCTCTTTTTCCTCGCCGAGTACGCCAACATGTGGCTGATCTCGGCGCTCGCCGTGATCATGTTCTTCGGCGGCTGGCACTCGCCGATCGACAGCGTGGTCTTCAACTGGGTCCCGCCCATCGGCTGGCTTGCCATCAAGATGTTCTTCGTCGTGTCCCTGTTCGTCTGGTTCAGGGCCACCTTTCCGCGCTACCGCTACGACCAGATCATGCGGCTGGGCTGGAAGATCTTCATCCCGGTGACCCTGGTCTGGCTCGTCGTGATCGGGGTGTGGATGCAGACCCCGTGGTCCTTGTGGAAATGACACGCGAAATAAGGAGCGGCCATGCAACGCATCGTTGAGTTCTTCCGGTCGTTCCTGCTGCTCGAGCTGCTGCGCGGCATGATGCTGACCGGCCGCCACCTGTTCGCGCGCAAGATCACGGTGCAGTTCCCCGAGGAGAAAACGCCGATGAGCCCGCGCTTCCGGGGCCTGCACGCGCTTCGCCGCTACCCGAACGGCGAGGAACGCTGCATCGCCTGCAAGCTGTGCGAGGCGGTGTGCCCGGCGCTGGCGATCCACATCGACTCCGAAGTCCGCACCGACGGCACGCGCCGCACGACGCGCTACGACATCGACCTCACCAAGTGCATCTTCTGCGGGTTCTGCGAGGAGGCCTGCCCGGTCGACGCGATCGTCGAGACACGCATCCTCGAGTACCACGGCGAGAAGCGCGGCGACCTCTACTACACCAAGCCGATGCTGCTTGCGGTCGGCGACAGGTACGAAACCCAGATCGCGAAGGATCGCGAGGCCGACTCGGGGTACCGCTAGGCGATGCTGTTCGAGACCCTCACCTTTTATTTCTTCGCCGCGATCCTGATCGTCGCGGCGGTGTCCGTCGTGACATCGCGCAACCCGGTGCATGCGGCGCTCTTCCTCGTGCTCGCGTTCTTTACCGCTTCGGCGATCTGGATGCTGCTGCGCGCCGAGTTCCTCGCGATCACGCTGGTGCTCGTCTACGTGGGCGCGGTGATGGTGCTGTTCCTGTTCGTGGTGATGATGCTCGACATCAACCTCGACCGCATGCGCGAGGGCTTCTGGAGCTACCTGCCCCTGGGCGCGACGGTCGGCATCCTCATGGTGGCCGAGATGGTGCTCATCCTTGGGGGGCGGTACTTCGACTTCCTGCTGCCCAAACCCCGGGACTACAGCATCTCGTACAGCAACACCAAGGAGCTCGGGCGCCTGCTGTACACGGACTACATGTACGCCTTCGAGATCGCCGCGGTGATCCTGCTGGTGGCGATCATCGCGGCCATCGCGCTCACGCTTCGCCGCCGCAAGGACACCAAGGCGCAGGACCCCTCCGAGCAGGTGCGTGTGAAGCGCGCCGACCGTGTGCGGATCGTCTCGATGCCGTCGGAGAAAGACCTGTGACGCTCACCCTGTCGCATTTCCTCGTGCTGGGGGCGCTGCTCTTCGCGATCAGCGTGGTGGGGATCTTCCTCAACCGCAAGAACGTCATCATCCTGCTCATGGCCATCGAGCTCATGCTGCTCTCGGTCAACCTCAACTTCATCGCGTTTTCGCACTACCTCGGCGACCCGGCGGGACAGGTGTTCGTCTTCTTCATCCTGACCGTGGCGGCGGCGGAGTCGGCCATCGGGCTGGCGATCCTCGTGGTGCTGTTCCGCAACCTCAACACCATCAACGTCGACGACCTCGACTCGCTCAAGGGCTGACCCGGGATGAAGACGCTCTATCTCATCATCCCGTTCGCGCCGCTGGCCGGGGCGATCATCGCCGGGCTGTTCGGCCGGGCGATCGGCCGCGCCGGGGCGCATTCGGTCACCATCCTTTCGGTGCTGATCTCGTTCGTCTGCTCGGTGATCGTCTTCCAGGACGTGCTTGCCGGCAACGTCTTCAACGGCAGCGTCTACACCTGGATCACCATGGGCGAGACGCGGCTGGAGATCGGGTTCCTGGTCGACCGGCTCACCGCCATCATGATGCTGGTGGTGACTTTCGTGTCGCTCATGGTGCATATCTACACCATCGGCTACATGGCCGAGGACCCCGGCTACCAGCGGTTCTTCTCGTACATCTCGCTCTTCACCTTCTCGATGCTGATGCTGGTGATGGCGAACAACTTCCTGCAGCTTTTCTTCGGCTGGGAGGCCGTGGGCCTGGTGTCGTACCTGCTGATCGGGTTCTGGTACACGCGCCCCACGGCCATTTACGCCAACATGAAGGCGTTCCTCGTCAACCGCGTGGGGGACTTCGGCTTCCTGCTCGGCATCGGCTTGGTGCTGGCCCATTTCGGCACGCTCGATTACAGCGCGGTGTTCTCGCAGGCCCCCGGCGTTGCGGGCAAGACGATCGAGGTCTTCTCCGGCTCGCCGTGGCTTTTGATGAGCGTCATCTGCATCTGCCTTTTCGTCGGCGCGATGGGCAAGAGCGCCCAGTTCCCGCTGCACGTCTGGCTGCCGGATTCGATGGAGGGCCCGACGCCGATCTCCGCGCTGATCCATGCGGCCACCATGGTCACCGCGGGGATCTTCATGGTGGCGCGCATGTCGCCGCTCTTCGAGCTCTCCCAGACCGCGCTTTCGGTGGTGCTGGTCATAGGCGCGATCACCACGCTGTCCATGGCCATGGTCGCGATCACGCAGTTCGACATCAAGCGCGTGGTGGCCTACTCGACGCTCTCGCAGCTCGGCTACATGACCATGGCGCTCGGCGCCTCGGCGTATTCGGTCGGCATCTTCCACCTCATGACGCATGCCTTCTTCAAGGCTGTGCTGTTCCTCGGCGCGGGCTCGGTGATCATCGCCATGCACCACGAGCAGGACATGCGCCGCATGGGCGGGCTGAAGAAGTACATGCCGATCACCTACTGGACCGTCCTGATCGGCGCGCTTGCAAACGCGGGCTTCCCGCCGTTCGCGGGCTTCTTTTCCAAGGACACGATCATCGAGGCGCTGCATGCCTCGCAGACGCCGGGCGCCGGTTTTGCATACCTGGCAGGGCTGGCGGGCGTGTTCTTCGGCGGGCTCTATTCGCTGCGGCTCGTCTTCATGACGTTCCACGGCAAGGAGCGAATGGACGAGCACACCCGGGAGCACCTGCACGAAACGCCCTGGGTGGTCACGCTGCCCCTGGTCCTGCTGGCGATCCCCTCGGTGGCAGCGGGCTGGGCGATCGGCGCGCTGGTCTACGGCGACTACTTCGGCTCTTCCATCCAGGTGCTGCCCGAGCACGGCGCCATGGCCGTGCTCAAGGAACACTTCCATGGCGTGTGGTCGATGATGCTGCACGGCCTCACCGCGCTGCCGTTCTGGCTTGCGCTCGCGGGCGCGGTCACGGCCTGGTACCTCTACATTGCGCGGCCCGACTTGCCGAGCGTCGTCGCCCGCAGGTTCGGCATCCTCTACGCGCTGGTCGAGCGCAAGTACGGATTCGACGAGCTCTATTCGTGGCTGCTCGCGGGGGGCGCGAGGATCGCCGGCAACGGCCTGTGGAAATACGGCGATGTGCGCATCATCGACGGCCTCGTGGTCAACGGGTCGGCGCGCCTGGTCAACCTGTTCTCGAGGCTCGTGCGACGCGTCCAGTCAGGGCTCATCTATCACTACGCATTCGTGATGATCATCGGCGTTTTCCTCCTGATGACGGCATTCCTGGTCTTTCGAACTCCGATGAAGTAGCCCGCGGCGCCGCCCAATAAAAACAATGCAAACCGCCTCCCACCTCCTGAGTCTCGCCATCTGGGTGCCGATCCTGGCCGGCGTGCTGGTGCTCGCCACCGGGGGAGACCGCAACGCCGCCATGGCCCGGACCATCGCCTTCGTCGGTTCGCTCTTCGGGTTCCTGGTCACGATCCCGCTCTATTCGGGCTTCGACACCCAGACGGCCGGCATGCAGTTCGTCGAGCTCGTGCCCTGGATCACGCAGTTCAACATCAACTACCACCTGGGCGTGGACGGCATCTCGGTGCTCTTCATCCTGCTCAACAGCTTCATCACCGTGCTCGTGATCATCGCCGGCTGGACGGTGATCGAGAACCGCATCGCGCAGTACTTCGCCTCGTTCCTGTTCCTCTCGGGGATCATGAACGGCGTGTTCGCGGCGCTCGACGGCGTGCTGTTCTATGTGTTCTTCGAGGCGACGCTGATCCCGATGTTCATCATCATCGGCGTGTGGGGCGGGCCCAACCGGGTCTACGCCGCGCTCAAGTTCTTCCTCTATACGCTGCTGGGGTCGCTCCTCATGCTGGTCGCGCTGCTGTACCTGTACTCCAAGTCCGGCGGCAGCTTCTCGATCCTCGACTGGCACAAGCTGCCACTCGCATTGCCGGCGCAGAAGCTGCTCTTCTTCGCGTTTCTCTTCGCCTTCGCGGTCAAGGTGCCGATGTGGCCGGTGCACACGTGGCTGCCGGATGCGCACGTCGAGGCTCCCACCGGCGGGTCGGTGGTGCTGGCGGCCATCATGCTGAAGCTCGGGGCGTACGGCTTCATCCGCTTCTCGCTGCCGATCCTGCCGGATGCGAGCCGCGAGCTCGCCTGGCTCATGATCGCGCTGTCGCTCGTGGCCGTGGTCTACATCGGCCTGGTGGCGCTGGTGCAGGCCGACATGAAGAAGCTGATCGCCTATTCGTCGATCTCGCACATGGGGTTCGTCACGCTGGGCTTGTTCATCTTCAACTCGTACGGGGTGGAGGGCGCGCTGATCCAGATGATCTCGCACGGGTTCATCTCGGCGGCAATGTTCCTTTGCGTCGGCGTGATGTACGACCGCATGCACAGCCGCCAGATCGCCGACTACGGCGGGGTGGTCAACACGATGCCGAAGTTCGCGTCGTTCTTCATGCTCTTCGCGATGGCCAACTGCGGGCTGCCGGCCACCAGCGGGTTCGTCGGCGAGTTCATGGTGATCATGGGCGCGATGAAGGCCAATTTCTGGATCGCCTTCGCGGCCGCCACCACGCTCATTTTCGGCGCGGCCTACACGCTCTGGATGTACAAGCGCGTCGTCTTCGGCGCGGTGGCCAATGAGCGCGTCGCCGCGCTCAAGGACCTCAACGGCCGCGAGTTCTTCGTGCTTTCGGCGCTCGCGGTGGCCGTGCTCTTCATGGGCATCTACCCGCTGCCCTTCACCGAAGTCATGCACGCCTCCGTGAACGACCTCCTGCGCCACGTGGCGCTGCCCAAGCTATGAAGCCCATGGTCAACACGGCGCTGCCCGATTTCCTGCCCGCGCTGCCGGAGATCTTCCTGCTGGTCATGGCGTGCGTGGTCATGATTGCGGACCTCTTCGTGAAGAGCGAGAGGCGCACCCTTAGCTACGTGCTGGCCCAGCTCACGCTGCTCGGCTGCGCGGGTCTGACGCTGCTGGTCATGATCGGCACCCAGGGCGCGCTGATGTACACCTTCAGCGGCCTGTTCGTGGGCGACGTGATGTCGCACCTGCTCAAGCTCGCGTCCTACATCGGCGCCTCCGCCGCGCTGGTGTACTCCCGCCAGTACATGCTGGACCGGGGCCTGTTCACCGGCGAGTTCATCACGCTGCTGCTCTTCTCGGTTCTCGGCGGCATGATCCTCATTTCGGCCAACAGCTTCCTCACGGTCTACATGGGCCTGGAGCTGATGTCGCTGTGCCTTTATGCGATGGTCGCGCTGAACCGCGATTCGGCCGCGTCCACCGAGGCGGCGATGAAGTATTTCGTGCTCGGCGCGCTGGCCTCCGGGCTCCTGCTGTACGGCATGTCCATGCTCTACGGGGCCACGGGCACCCTGACGATCACCGATGTGGCCAAGGCGATCGGCAGCGGCGCCTCGGACAAGACCATCCTCGTGTTCGGCCTGGTGTTCGTGGTCTGTGGCATCGCGTTCAAGCTCGGCGTCGCGCCCTTCCACATGTGGATCCCGGACGTGTATCACGGCGCGCCGACGGCGGTGACGCTCATCATCGGCACCGGCTCCAAGCTCGCGGCGTTCGCCATGGCGATGCGCCTGCTGGTCAACGGAATGCTCGACCTTGCGGCGGACTGGCAGCAGATGCTCGCCATCATGGCGGTGCTCTCGATGGCCATAGGCAACATCACCGCGATCGCGCAGACCAACCTCAAGCGCATGCTCGCGTACTCGACGATCTCCCACATGGGATTCCTGCTGCTCGGCCTGCTCTCGGGCGTGGTCGGCGGCAACTGGCGAAACGCGCCCGACGCCTACAGCGCCTCGATGTTCTACGTCATCGTCTATGTGCTCATGAGCCTGGGCGCGTTCGGCATGCTGCTCTTCCTCTCGCGCGCCGGGTTCGAGTGCGAGCGCCTGGACGACCTCAAGGGCCTCAACCGGCGCAGCCCCTGGTATGCGTTCATCATGCTGGTGCTCATGTTCTCGCTCGCGGGCCTGCCGCCGACTGCCGGGTTCTTCGCGAAGTACGCGGTCCTCTCGGCCACGGTGGCCGCCAACCAGGTATGGCTTGCCGTCGTGGCGGTGCTGTTCTCCCTCATCGGCGCGTTCTTCTACCTGCGTATCGTCAAGCTCATGTATTTCGACGAGCCCGACGACTCGGTCCCCGGCGCCGCCGTGATCGAGGGCCCGCGCGAAATGCGCGCGCTGCTGACGATCAACGGCCTGGCGCTGCTGGTGCTCGGGATCCTGCCGCAGCCGCTCTTCGCGCTCTGCCTTCACGCGATCCGCTCGCTCTGAACGCCCTGCCGGCGGCATGAGCGTGTCGAAGGAGGATTTCACCGAGCATTTCGTCAGCGGCGAAACCCTGTTCTCCGGTCGGCTGCTCGACGTGCGCCGCGACACGGTGCGCATGCCCGACGGCGCGCAGGCCACGCGCGAATACGTCCGCCATCCCGGCGCGGTCGCCATCCTGCCCTTCATCACCAGCGATCGCATCGTCCTCGAGCGCCAGTTCCGCTACCCCCTGGGCCGGGACTTCATCGAGATCCCCGCAGGCAAGGTGGAGAAGGGCGAAGACCTGCTTGCAACCGCCAAGCGCGAACTGCTCGAGGAAACCGGCTACGTCGCGGCGGACTGGCAGCGCCTCACGACGATTCACAACGCCATCGGGTACTCCGACGAATTCATCGAGCTCTATGCCGCGCGGGGACTGGCCAGGCAGAAGCAGAACCTGGACGAGGAGGAATTTCTCGAGGTCTTCGAGCTGCCGTTTCCAGAGGCGATCGCGATGGTCCGCGACGGCCGCATCACCGACGTGAAGACGATCGTCGCGCTGCTCTGGACCGAAACTTCCGCAAGGTAGGTCAGGCCGCTTGTTCGAGCGTCGGGGCGGAGTCCGACAGGGTCACGCGCCGCATGTCGAGCACCGTCCAGCCGCGTGCGCGGCGCGTGTCAAGGGGCTGCCCGCAGAGCGCAGGCTGGCAAGAATGTTAAACATTATTTTCATAAAACCAAGAGCCCATACGGTCTTCAGGCAAGCTGGATTGCCCTATTTGGAAATAATCGGCTCAGGGCTTCGTGGCCACCAGGATCTTCCCGTCCGCCTCGACCACCACCTCGCCGGCCTGGTTCGTGGCCACGCAGGTCATCACGACGATGCCGCCCTTGTGCCTTGGCTTGTCGAGTTTCTCTGTGACGGTCCACTTCGTGGTCAGGGTGTCGCCCGGCTTCACCGGCGCCTTGAAGCGGCAGGCATGCTCGATATAGGCGATCGCCGTGCCCGCGAAGAACATGCCGACCGGGGAGGAGACCAGCGCGCTGGTGAAGGGCCCGTGCAGGATGCGCGTGCCGAACACCGAACTCCTGGAAAACTCCTCGTCGACGTGCAGCGGGTTGAAATCGCCGAACAGGCCCGAGCCGAGCACCAGGTGTGTCTCGGTGACCGTGATCGCAGTGCCGAAGGTGTCGCCGACCGCGACTTCGCCGTACCACTTGCCGTGAAAGACCATGTTCCCCTCCTGTGCGCGGGATTGTAGACTGCCGCAACCCCAGAGGAGTGACAGCAATGACCATTACCGAACAGCGCGCACAGGCCGTGCGCGAAACAATCGAGGCCGTGCGCGCGATCGAGGCGCGGCACGGGATCACGCGCGAGGCGCTGGAGCAGATCAAGCCGGTCCTGGTCGGCCTCGCGTCGAAGAGCGAGCTTTTCCCGCCGGAGTCGTTCGGCAACCTGCCCGGGCGGCCGGGCACGCTCTTTCACCTTGCCGAGGATCCGGACGGGCGCTTTGCGCTGTATGGCTCGGCCGGCGCGCCCGGCAAGGCCCAGCCGCCGCACAACCACACCACGTGGGCCTGCATCGCGGGGGTCTACGGCGACGAGCACAACGTGTTCTACGAGCGCGTGGACGACCGCAAGGTCGAGGGCGAGGGGCGCCTGTCGAAGTCCGGCGAGCTCACCGTGGTCAAGGGCAATGCCTGCGCCTTCCTGCCGGACGACTTCCACACGATCGAGGTCGTGAGCGGCAAGGAGTCGCTGCACTTGCACCTCTACGGCAAGACGCTCGAGGACCTGCCCGATCGCATCTTCTTCGGCGGCAGCGTGGGCGGGCCGTACAAGCGCTTCATGTCGAAGCCCGAAGTGTTTTCGCCGCGCATCACGCCGGCCGGGCTCAAGGCGCTCATTGCGGAGGGCGGCGAGCTCGCGATCCTCGACCCGCGCGAGGAGGGTGTGTTCGCGAAAGGCCATCTCTTCCTCGCTGCCTCTTGCCCGCTGTCGCGCATGGAAATGCTGGTCGGGAAGATGGTGCCGCGCGCCGGCACGCGCATCGTGCTGGTCGATGACGACGAGACGCTCGCGCAGCGTGCCGCGGCGGTGCTGCGCAATTTCGGCTATCGCGACCTCCATGTGCTCGCGGGTGGCCTCGCGGGATGGACCGCGGCCGGGTACGAGGTGTATTCCGGCGTCTGCGTGCCGAGCAAGGCCTTCGGCGAGTACATCGAGCATCGCGACAACACGCCGCGCATTTCCGCGGGCGAACTCAAGGCCAAGCTCGATGCGGGCGAGGACGTGGTGGTCGTGGACTCGCGGCCCATGGGCGAGTTCCAGGTCATGAACATTCCCGGCGCGCTCGATTGTCCCGGCGCGGAGCTCGTCTATCGCGTGCCCGAACTCGCAACGAACCCGGACACGCTGGTGGTCGTCAATTGCGCGGGCCGCACGCGCTCGATCATCGGGGCGCAGTCGCTCATCAACGCGAAGCTGCCGAACAAGGTGGTGGCGCTCGAGAACGGCACGATGGGCTGGCACCTGGCCGGTTTCTCGCTCGAGCACGGCAAGGGCGCGCACGCGCCGGCGCCGGGATCGGAAGCCCTCGCCAAGGCAAGGGCGCTCGCCGAGGGCGTCGCAAGACGCTTCGGCATCCGCCGGCTCGATCGCGCGGGACACGCGCGCATGGCCGCGGACCGCGACCGCACCACGTACGTCTTCGATGTGCGCACGCCCGAGGAGTACGCAAAGGGCCACCTGCACGGTGCGCTGAATGCGCCCGGCGGGCAGCTCGTGCAGGCCACCGACACA
>CAZZDV010000085.1:0-14677 GCA_964652785.1 uncultured Bordetella sp. | reverse complement strand
AGCTCGCGCTCGCGAGGCCGTTGAGGAACTGGATCAGTACCGAGGAAGCGGTCATGAAAAATCAGGGACAGACCACGATATTCGAAAACGTGGTCTGTCCCTGAATTGGGGCTTGCTTGTCGCGCTAGTCTTTTCTCATTGCGCGGACTTCCTCGAAGGGCGGCAGGAACAGCGCGCCGTCGGCGAAGCGCCAGTTGACCATCACGCCCTTGCCGTTCTTCTTGGCCAGCTGGCCGACATAGGCGCCCATGGTGGACTGGCCGTCGATCGCGCGGTAGACGATCGGGCCGATCGGGGTGTCCATCTCCAGACCTTTAAGCGCGGCGATGAGCTTTTCGGTGTCGACCGAACCGGCTTTCTTGATGGCGTTGGCCACCGTGTACATCGTGGAGTAGCCCACGATCGAGCCTAGCCGCGGATAGTCCTTGTACTTGGCCTGGTACGCGTTGAGGAACTTCTGGTGCGCCGGGGTCTTGATCTCGTTCCACGGGTAGCCGGTCACGTACCAGCCTTCGGGCGTCTCGTCCTTGAGCGGGTCGAGGTACTCGGGCTCGCCGGCCAGCAGGTTGAACACAGGCGTGTTCTTGAACAGGCCGCGGGTGTTGCCTTCGCGCACGAACTTCTGCAGGTCGGGCCCGAAGAGCGAAGAAAAGATCGCATCGGGCTTGGCGTCGATCAGCGCCTGCACCACCGCGCCCGCGTCGATCTTGCCGAGGGCCGGGGCCTGCTCGATCACGATCTGCACGCCGGGCTGCTTCTGCTGCATGAGCTTCTTGAACCAGAGCGTGGCCGACTGGCCGTACTCGTAGTTCGGGTAGACGATCGCCCACTTCTGTTTTTTCAGCTTGACCGCGTCCGGGATCAGCATCGCGGTCTGCATGTAGGTCGAGGGACGCAGGCGGAACGTGTAGCGGTTGCCGTTCTCCCAGACGATCTTGTCGGTGAGCGGTTCGGCCGCGACGAACACGATCTTGCGCTGGTTGGCGAGGTTGCTCACCGCCAGGCCGACGTGGGAGGGGAAAGTGCCCATGAGAAGGCTCACGTTCTCGCGTGCGATCAGCTCCTCGGCGACGCGCACCGCGTCTCCGGGATTGCCGTTGTCGTCGCGCGAGATGACCTCGATCTTGCGGCCGAGCACGCCGCCGGACTTGTTGATTTCATCCAGCGCGAGTTCCCAGCCTTTCTTGTAGGGGTCGAGGAAGGCAGGGAAGACCTTGTAGCTGTTGAGCTCGCCGACCTTGATCGGCTGCGCCTGCGCGGCCGGGGTGAACAGGAGCAGGGCGGCACCCGCGGCCACCAACGAGGACAAACCCGCGTTCCAGAGTTTCATTTTTATCTCCCTTCCATGTTGTTGCAGAGATGTTACCCCAACCCCGGGATGGGTCGATGCGCCTGGCGGCGCGTTTGGCGATGGGCGCGCTCGTTGCGGCGCGCAACCGCCTGCCGGAGCGCCGGCAGGAAAGTACTCTCGTAGTTATTGGTGCCGAAGGCGCTCCATTTGACCTCGCCGTTGACGACGAGGATGAATCTCGGCACCCCGCGCGAGGGCCCCAGGCGCCGGCCAAGCCACTTGAGTTCTTCCGGATAGTGTCGTTCGACGATCGGCTGGCGCAGGGTCTCGCCGCGCACCTCGAAGTAGCGCACCGCCTTCCAGTCGGGCGAGGAGCGCATTTCGGTCATCAACTCGCCGCGCGCGCGTGCTTCCCAGTGGCGGCAATAGGGGCAGTCGTCGGTGCCGAGATAGACGACCGTAATCTCGTCTGCCGCGAGCGCTATTGCGGTGCACGACAAGAGTGCAAGCAACAGGAACAGGCGTTTCAGCATCGGGCGGTCATGGCGCTTGCGGGCCGATGCTGCACCACCCGGATGCGGCCCTTGAGCGAAAGGAAGGCGCCGGCCACGAGCCCGGTGGCACGCAGCGCGAGCGCGGCTTGCTCGCCGGCATCCAGCGCAGCCTCCACTGCCGCCAGCGGCAGGTCGCCGACTTCGACCGTGACCGGAAGGATGCCGAGATCGCTGTCTTCCTTGACCTCGCAGGCCGGCCGGCGGCGGATCGAGGGATGCTCCACGTTGAGCGCGTTGGCAATCATCGTTGCGGCCGCGTCCGCCGCAGCGGCGTCGGCAGCAAGTACCGTGACCGCATCTGCGATGCCGAGCGATTGCGAGCGGCCCTTCCAGCCTGAAGTGGCGATCCCGCGAACGGGGTCCGCAGCGCGCACCTGCAATCCGCCAGCGAGGGAAGGCACATCCGGATCGGCGGCGATGCCGACATCGAACATCGCATTGCCCGAGAGGTGCAACGCGATGTCGCCGCCATCGTTCACGTAGGCTTTTTCGAGCTTGCGGCCGCGGAGCATGGCCTCGAGCAGTTCATCCGCGACCGCGCCCGCAACCGCGGCCATTGGCGTGATGAACATCGATCGATGCGGCCAGGCTGCGGCAACCATGCGTTTGGCCACGGGGCCGCGCACAAGCGGCCAGGCACCGGTGACAGGCGCGCGCAAGACTTCGAGCTCGCTGACGAGCACCTGCAGGAGATCGGCGAAGCGCGTGGTGGCCTGCCCATAGGCCGCCTCGATTTCTTCCGCCGGTCCCCATGCTTCGACGATGCAGTCGATCGGCCCGTGCTGCAGGTGCAGGCGGCCATCTTGAAATCTCGAGTGAAGCGGTGTGCTCACGAGGATCGGATCCGTGCCGTAGCGCAGCGGTCAGCGCTGGCCGTCCTCGCCCTTGATGTCCCTGGCCGCAAGGCCGCCGACGCGCGCATGCACGCGGCCGCCGGTGGTCATGCCGAGCAGGTAAACGATTTCGCCCGGACGCGGCGCGTCGGCCACGCGCACCTCGATCGCGTCGAAATGGCTGCGCACGTAGGCCGCGTCTTTGTGGTGGATCGGGATGTCGAGCGTGGTGCCCGCGGCGCCGACCTTGGTGGCCGAGGGCACGATGGCCTTCGCCGAGCCGAGGATTTCGCGCATCGCGTAGCCGCCGGGCACATGCCAAAGAGCCCCGTGCTCGAGCTCGCCCTCGGTGCCGATGATCGAGCCCTTGCCGTAGGCCTCGACGGCATTCTTGCCGCCGAGCGCCGCGACGAGGCGGTTGGTGAGCTCGATGCCCAGGGGTTTGAGCGCTTCCATCATCGGCGTGATGTCCTCGACGTGCCTGCCCGCATAGGGGTTGCTGATGACCGCGGCGATCGCGCCGCGCAACTGCGGCTTCGCAGGCGGCGGGCCGCCGTCGTGGCGGATCTCCTCGACCTGGAGGTGGATCTTGCGGATGGTGTAGACGCTCATGCTGGGGACTCCGGTAGTGTTTCGACGGGCCAGGGGTTCGGCGAGCGCCAGCCCTCGGCGCGGAAAGGCGAGGAGCGAAGCACCTCCTCGAGCGTGACGATGCTCCGCAGGTGCCCGCCCATCGCTGCGTAGCTGGCAAGTGGCATGGTGAATTCGATCGGTAGCACGAGCGCGGGCGTCGGCACGTAGCCGAAGGCGTTGTCGGGCATCGCGAGCACATCGACCATGACCGTGATGCCGCCGCCGGGCCACACGTACACCGGCGCGCCACCGCAGGTCACGCGCGTGATGAGCTCCTTGACCGAGCGCGTGAGGCGCACCGGGTTCTCGGTGACACCGGCCCGCAATGAGCCACCGGCACCGCCCATGAAGAGCACGCTGCAAAGCGCGGGCTCGCAGTTTTCCGCGATGCGGTCGACGACGACTTTCACCGGATCGGGCATCGGCGCCTTTTGCGGCTTCAATTGCCCATCGAGCACGAACCACTCGGCGTCCTCGCCCGTGGTCGACACCATCAGGAGGCGCAAGCCGGGCCACGCGGTCTTCGCATCGATCTTCTCGATGATCGTGAGCGGGTCCTCGATGTTGGTGCCGCCCCAGCCCGAGCCGGGAGCGGCGACCTTGAAGTAGCGGCCCGGCGTGGACTTGCGCCCGCGCACGCGGATGCCCGAGGGTTTCATGTCGAGGAACTTGCCGGCCTGATGCTCGGTGAGCACGCCGGTGATATGGTCGTCGACCACGATGACTTCGTCGCAATGCTCCAGCCACTGCTGCGCGAAGATGCCGATGGTGGCCGAGCCGCAGCCCACTCGCATGCGCTGTTCCATCTCGCCATTGACCACGGGCGGCTTGCCGGCTTGCACCACGACGGTCGATCCGCCGTCGATCGTGAGTTCGACCGCGCCCTTGTTGGAGAGCTCGAGCATCGCGTCGCAGGTGGCGTTGCCTTCCTTCTTGCTGCCGCCGGTGAGGTGATGCACGCCGCCAAGCGCGAGCATCTGCGAGCCGTACTCGGCCGTCGTGACATGGCCGACGGCTTCGCCGTTGGAGCGCACGGCCGCCTGCTCGGGTCCGAGCCAGCGGTCGGTGTCGAGCTTCAGCTTGAGGCCGCAGTAGCTGAAGATGCCCTCGGTCACCACGGTGACCATGTCGACGCCGGCCATTTTCGACGCAACGATGAAGGGCGCCGGCTTGTAATCGGGATAGGTCGTAGTCGCGCCGATGCCGGTGACGAAAGTGCTGGCCGCGGAAACGATGCTGCCCTCCCAGGGCTTGCCCTGTTCGAGGAAAGCCACCACTTCCTTGCCGCTTTCGATCGACCTCTGGAGGATCACCAGCGGGTCGCTGCGCACGAGCCGGCCTTCGAGGTTCGCGTAACGGTCGCAGGCGCCGGTCTGGCCGGTGCGGATGCGGCAGAGCACCGGGCAGGCGTCGCAGCGGATGACTTCGCCTGAAGCCACGGGGTCGGCGGCCTGCGCGCTGCTTTCCGGGGCGTCTTGCGGATCGACCGAATCAAGGGGGTGGCTCATCAGGTTGGCAACATATTGACTGGAGAGCCGCTTCTGGCGCGGAGGTCAGCCATGTTTTGGCAGCATTGCGGCCCGCAGCCGGTGCGGTAGCACGGGGACCTGCCGCATGCGCACGCCGGTCGCATTCTCGATCGCGCCCAGGATCGCGGGCGCGGTCGGAATCAGCCCCGGCTCGCCGACCCCCTTGGCGCCGTACGGGCCCAGCGGCTCGTGCGCCTCGACGAGGATGCACTCCATGGGCGGCACGTCGCCGATGGTCGGGATCAGGTAGTCGTGCAGGTTCTCGGTGCGGCCGGGCAGGTATTCCTCCATGAGCGCGAGGCCGAGGCCCTGCACCGTGCCGCCGTGGATCTGGCCCTCGACCTGGATCGGGTTGATGGCGCGGCCTACGTCATGGGCAGCAACGATGCGGATCACCCTGGTCGTCCCGAGTTCGAGGTCGACCTCGACTTCCGCGATCTGCGCGGCGAACGCGTAGGTCGCATAAGGCACGCCCTGGCCGTCGGCGTCCGAGGCCGTGGTCGGCGGATCGAAATAGCCTTCGCCGATGAGCCCCTTGCCGATCGGCACGCGATGCGTGATGCCGTCGCGGCGGATCACGATGCTCGCGCCTTTGCCGGCTCGTTCGATTGACAGGAGATAGGCGCGCTCGAGGTACCCGCCTTCGGGCGCGTTGGCCATCGCGAAAAGCTGCCTGCGCAGGTCGAGGCCCGCAAGCTCCGCGGCCTTGCCCGAAACGAACGTCTGGCGGGAAGCCGAGGTCTTGCCCGCGTCCGCGGTGAGGTCGGTGTCGCCGGTGAGCAGTTCGAGCGTGTCCATCGGCACGCCGAGCGCGTCGGCCGCGATCTGCGTGAGGATCGTGTTGGAGCCCTGGCCGATGTCGACCGCGCCGCTGCACAGCGTGACCACGCCTTGTTTCGAAACGCTGACATGCATCTTCGACGGATTGGAGAGCGACGTATTGCCGATGCCGTACCACATGCAGCCGATGCCGACGCCGCGCCTGAGGTTCGTCGCCTTGGCGTTGAACGCTGCGATCTGCGTCTGCGCGCGCTTCCAGTGCGGGCGCAGCGCCTCGAGGCATTCGGGCAGGCCCGCGGAGTGCTCCAGCACTTGTCCCGTCGCCGTCGCATCCCCTGCCTTGAGCGCGTTGCGCAGGCGCAATTCGAGGCGGTCCATGCCCAGCTTGTCGGCGAGCTCGTCCATGATCGCTTCATGGGCGATCGCGCCCTGCGGCACGCCGAAGCCGCGGAAGGCGCCGGAGGGATGGCAGTGCGTGAAGAAGCCGCGTCCCCGGGTGCGGACGTTCGGAACGCAATACGGGCCGGTTGCATGGATGGGTACGCGCGTCGCGACCGTCGGACCCCAGCTCGCATAGGCGCCGGTATCGAACACGGCGTCGACTTCGCAGGCGAGCAGCCTGCCCTGCGCATCGCAGCCGAACTTCGCATGCACCCGCGCAGGGTGGCGCTTGGTGGTCGAGGCCATGCTTTCGGGCCGCGTGTAGACGCAAGCGACGGTTTTTCCGGTGATCCAGGCCGCGATGCCGACCAGCGGCTGCACCGACATGTCGAGCTTGCCGCCGAAGCCGCCGCCGCACGCCGTGGGCACGATGCGCACCTGCGTTGGCTTGAGCCTCATCACGATCGCCATCTCGTCGCGATCCATGTAAGGCGTCTGCGTGGTGACGTGGATCTCGATTCGCGCATCGACTCCCACGCCGACCCGTTGCGCCCAGCCGGCTTCCGGCTCGATGTAAGCATGCTCGACGAAAGCCGTCTCGAAAGTACCTTCGGCCACTGCGGCGCACTTTGCGAACGCGGAAGCCGCATCGCCTTTGCGCACGCCGCCGTCCTGCAGCAGGTTGCCGGGCCTGTCCGGGAGCACGAGCGGTGCGCCGGTCGACATCGCCGCATCGAGGCCCATGATCGGCGGCAGCACTTCGTACTCGATGGGCAGGGTGGTTGCGTCGAACGCTTCGACTGCAACGCGCGTTCCGACCAGCGCAACGATGGCTTCGCCCCTGAACCGCGCAATGCCTGCGGCCAGCACCGGCTGGTCCTTGATGTGCGGATAGATGCCGAAGCCGTTGGAGGGCACGTCTTTCGAGGTGAGGATGCGCTCCAGGCCCGGTGTCCGCGCGACGACCGCGTCGAGATCACCAAGGCGAAAGCGCGCGTGGTGGTGCGGCGAGCGGATCACGCGCAGCCACAGCGCATCTTTTGGAATCGCATCGGCACCGTAGAGCTCGCCGCCCGTAAGGCGCGGAATGCCGTCGACCTTCGCCGCGCGCGCGCCGACCGCGTGGTCACTTGCGGGAGAAACGGAGAGCTTCGGCTTCGAGGCCACATCGACCACGGCCTCGATGATCTTCTGGTAGCCGGTGCAACGGCAGAGCACGCCGCCAAGCGCGTCTTTGACGTCGTCCTCGTTTGGGGTCGGATTGCGCGCCATCAGGTCGGCTGCGGCCATGAGCATGCCGGGCGTGCAGACGCCGCACTGCGCCGCCCCGTGTTTCTGGAACGCGGTCTGCAGCGTCGAAAGGCGGCCGTCCTTCGCAAGGCCCTCGACCGTGGTGACCTCGCGCCCGGCGGCCTGGCCAAGCGCGGTGAGGCATGCGCAGACCTGGCGGCCGTCGAGCAGCACGGTGCACGCGCCGCAGTCGCCGGCGTTGCAGCCGATCTTCGTGCCGGTGAGCCCAAGCTCGTCACGCAGGACATCGGCCAGGCGCGTCACCGGCGCGGAAGCGACGCGCACACCCTTGCCGTTGACCTTCAACTCGGTCACGTGAGCATCCGCGAGGAATTCGGCGCGGGGCTTGTTCATGCGCAGGCTCCGGCGATCGTCCGTCTGACCACTGTCAGCGCCGAGTCGGCCCGATAGAGCGCGCTTGCGCGGACGTCATCGATCGGCGCCAGCGGCGCAAGGTGTTCGGCGGACGCGATCCCGGCAAGCCGTTCGTCCATCGGCTGTCCGCGCAGCGCAGCCTCGAGCGCAGGCAGTCGCAGCGCGACCGGTGAGCAGGCGCCGACCGCGACGCGCGCCTCGCGGACCACGCCGGCCTCGTGCTCGATCACCACGCTGGCCATCGTGATCGAAATGACAAGGTACTTGCGTGCTCCAAGCTTGAGGAAATGGCTGCGCGCCTCGTGCCTGGGTTTCGGGATCAGGATCGCCGTGAGCAACTCGTCGGGCCGGCGCGCGGTCTTGCGCGGACCGAGGATGAATTGCGACAGCGGCAGTGTGCGTACCCCCAAGGTGCTCGAGAGTTCAACTCTTGCATCGAGCGCAAGCAGGGCCGGCACGCCGTCGGCGGCAGGCGACGCATTGCAGAGGTTGCCGGCGAGAGTGCCGCTGTTCTGGATTTGCACGCCGCCGATCTCGCGCGCTGCGAGCTTCAGGCCGTCGAAGGCCGGGGGCAGGGTGGTTTCGAGGAGGTCGGTCCACGTCGCCGCGGCACCGATGCGCCAGCAGTCGATTTCCGAGGCGATGTCTCGAAGGCCGTGGAGCGCGGTGATGTCGAGGATCGCGTCGTCCAATGGGCGCCCGACGCGCGCTGCGTAGTAGTCGGTGCCGCCGGCGAGGATCGTGAAAGTGCCGTTGGCAAGGTGCTGCAGGGCTTCCTGGGGCCGGGTCGGGCGCAGGTAGGCGGGAGCGGGGCGCGCGGACATGCGCCTATTTTGCCCCGTTCTCCATCTTCTTGGCAGTCCTGCGTCGGTGAAAGGAACGCCGATCGGCGCAATTCCGGTTGAAAATTACTTCGAGCCCGGCTTGACCCCGAGCAATGCCGTTTTCAGTTCGACGTCTCTGGGATGGGCGCCGATCCACATCCGCATCAGCGCTTCGTTGAAATCCGCCCCCGGAATGCGCCCCTTTTCAATGCCATCGACGAGGAAGATCGTCCCGAGCTGCGGCGCATAGTCGATTACGATCTGCGTTCCCCGTTTTACATCGTTCAAGGTATCGAGAATGGCATTGAATTGCTGAGTACGCGACGCTAGAGGCGATCGCTCTGCGGGCGTCAGTGTCTCTTCCAGCGCCTCCATCATCGAGGCGGTCAATTCTTTTGATGTCAAATTGCGCAAAATGTGCAGCAGCAGGCGCTTGCCCTGATCGTTGCGCAGGATTTCTTCGCCATCGTTCGACTTCGCGGGAAGATACAGCGCGGCTACGTAGACCTTGAAGACCAGGCGCATGCGCACTCCAGCGCCGTTCAACACAAGGCTGGGGCCGATCGAACCAAGTCGAACGTGCTCCGCCACCGTGATGCCGTTGATCTCGGCGGCCGAAGCGGTTGCGCTCGACAGCAGTGCCGATGCCGCCCATGCCAATGCTGTGCGAGTAGCAGGATTCATGCTTTACGTATAGACGCATCGCTACGTCCCGTCCGTGTCGCAGCACACAGAGATCGCGTTGCTCATCGGTTTTTGTCATTTCTTGCCCCTCAAACGAACGTGCGCTGCTTTTTCAACTCCGGCATGCAGTGCCGGATCCATTTGGCGGTGATTTTTTCGGCGAGCGAGTTCTGCTTGAGCCGCTCGTTCAGCGCGGAGAAATCGACGCTGTCGAGCAGCTGGTCCTGGTTGAAGCACGAGAACACCCAGCTCGTCTCGCCGGTGACGGCGTCGCGGTGCGGCTGCAGGCACTGCGCGCAGATTTCCTTCATCATGCATTGCATCGGCGAGTTGATCGACCCGATGGCCACATGCGCGGGTTTCATATGTGGCTTGAGCACATCGTGCCGCGCGCGCGCCACCGCCGCCATCATGCGGTCCGAGCCGATCGCGATCAGGCGGTCGGCGTCTTCCATGCGCAGCTCCCGGGTCCCCAGCCTCCCGCTTGCGTACGCATCCATGGCCTGCACGATATTGCCGACGAACGCGCGGTCCTGCGGCCGGCGCGGCTCGAAACCCGGCTGCTCGTCGCAGCACCAGACCACTACGTCGGCCGCGCGCTCGATTTCCTCGATCTTGTAGCGGTCGATGACTTTCTTGTACCCGGCGAAATACAGCACCTTCGAGCCGGCGGCGCGGAAAGCCTGGCCGATCGAGAACAGCACCGCGTTGCCAAGGCCCCCGCCGCACAGGACGACGGTTTCGCCCGCTTCGATTTCGGTCGGCGTTCCGGTCGGCCCCATGAGGATCACGGGTTCGCCTTTTTCCAGCATGGCGCACAGGTCCGACGAGCCACCCATCTCGAGGACGATCGTGGACACCAGCCCTCTCGCCCGGTCCACCCATGCGCCGGTCAGCGCGAGGCCTTCCATCTGCATGCGGGTGCCTGCGGCGAACGGCGAAAGGGATTCGAAATTCTGCAGGCGATAGAACTGCCCCGGACGGAATTTTTCCGCCGCCAGCGGCGCGCGGATGACGACCTCGACGATGTTCGGCGTGAGGCGCTCCACGCGCTCCACGGTGGCGACCAGCTTGCCTGCGATGCGCGCGAAAAACTCGGCCGGCGGCGCATCGAGTTGCGGTTTACGCCGGTCGAGGACCCGCGATACGACCGGGTAACCTTGCTTGGCCGAGCCCATTGCCTTCACGACGTTGCCGAAGAACGACGGGTGCACATCGCCGAAGTAGCTGACGAAGCGGCCGTCCGTCGCCCGTGTGAGCAGCACATGGGGCGTTTCGGGCTTGGCGGCCGAGCGCTGGGGCTTGACCGGGTTGCCTTCCTCGTCGCAGGCGGCGAAGTACTTGCCCTCCAGCGCGAAGTGCTCCCCATCCTCGCGCGCGAGAATGGTATTGGGCTGCGTGCCGGCGGCGACAAACACGGTGTGCGCCGGCAGCCATTTCTCGCCCGATTCATGCTTGAAGCGCATGCCTTTCACCGCGCCATAGTTGTCGACGTCGACCATGACGGGCGTCAGGCCCTCGGCAAACGTGATGCCTTCCTCGAGCGCCTTTTCGACTTCCTCGTGGTTCAGCGTGTAGGAGGGGCTGTCGACCAGCCGGCGCCGGTAGGCGATGGTGACGCCGCCCCAATGCTGGAGCAGCCGGATGAGGTGCGGCTCGCGCGACTCGCGGCGGGCGGCTTCGCGCTCGGCGCGGATGGCGCGCGCATGGGCGAGGTACTCCTCGCCGATCTCGCGCTCCTGGTCGTCCCAGGTTTCGCGCACGGCGTGCTCGCCGATTTCCGCGGCCAGCGTCTCGTAGCGCGCGAGGAATTTCTCCACCTGCACCACGTAGTAGGCGAGCGATTCGGTGGCGGTGTCGATCGCGGTGAGGCCGCCGCCGATGACGACCACCGGCAGGCGCACCTGCATGTTGGCGATCGAGTCGGGCTTGGCCGCGCCGGTGAGCTGCAGGGCCATGAGGAAATCCGAGGCCGCGCGCACGCCGCGCGCCAGGCCGTTCGGGATCTCCAGCACTGTCGGCTTGCCGGCGCCTACGCAAACCGCGACATGGTCGAAGCCCATGGCCCAGGCATCCTCCAGCGTGACCGTGCCGCCGAACCGCACCCCGCCGAACATCGAGAACTCGCGGCGCCGCTCGAGCAGCAGCCGGATGAGCTTGAGGAAATTCTTGTCCCAGCGCACGGTGATGCCGTACTCGGCGACACCGCCGAACCCGGCCATGACGCGCGAGCCGAGCGGCTCGTACAAGTCGCGCACATTGCGCACCGGCTCGAACGCGGAGCGTGAACCGAGTGCGTCCACGCCGGAGATTTCGCGCGCCAGGGGCTCGATCTTCAGGCCGTCGATGCCGACCACGGCGTGGCCGTCGTTCATCAGGTGGTGGGCCACCGTGAACCCGGCCGGGCCCAGGCCGACCACCAGCACCTTGCGCCCGGAATCCGGCCGCGGCACTGGCCGGGCCAGGTTAAGCGGGTTCCAGCGCGTGAGCAGCGAGTAGATTTCGAAGCCCCAGGGCAGCTCGAGCACATCCTTGAGCGTTCGGGTCTCCGCCTGCGGGATATCGACCGGCGCCTGCTTCTGGTAGATGCAGGCTTTCATGCAGTCGTTGCAGATGCGGTGGCCGGTGGCTGCGACCATGGGGTTGTCGACGCAGATGATCGCCAGCGCGCCGAGCGGCTGGCCGCGGGCCTTCACCAGGTGGAACTCGGAGATTTTTTCCTCGAGCGGGCAGCCGGCAAGCGTGACGCCGAACACGCTCTTCTTGTAGCCGCCCGCGGGCGCTTTCTCCCGCAGGCCCTTGGAGCACGAGTCCTTGCCCTGCTCGTGGCACCAGATGCAGTAGTTGGCCTGGTCGAGCGCGCCGTTGAGGTCGGTGCCCGGATCGGTCAGGTTGAAGCCCTGGCGCTCGCGCAGATGCTCGTTTCCCAGCGTGTGCCGCGGAAATCCCTGGGACTCTTCGGTATGCACCGGCACGAGCCGCATGAAGTCGAGCTTGCTCGGCACCTTGAAGAGAACACCCCTGCCATGCTTCTTCTTGCCCTTGGGGGTGGTCGTGGCCCACGCGGCGTAGCGCGCCGCGAGATCGAGGCGCGCGGCGTTGACCGCTTCGTCCTTTTGCCATTCGGTCACATGCCATGAGAACGCGAGCTCGCTGAACGGCTCTTCGAACAGGTCGGCGAGTTGTTTCTCGGCGGCATCGCCGTCCACTGCGGCGGCTTCCTCGGCCTTGACCTTGTGGACCGCGCGCCGCTGCACGAACAGGCGCTTGACCGAATAGATCGGCGCCAGCTCGTGGTGCTCGGCGGCCAGCGCGTGCAGCTCGGTCTCGATGCCGAACAGCTTGCCGAGGAAGTCCTCGACGTGCGGCGCGAGGGCGATCAGCAGTTCGGATTCGTCCTTGGTGGCGATCGCGGACGGGTCGCTACGCGCGGCAACGAGACGGTCGGCGAGCGAGCTGTCGCCTTGGCGCAGGAAATCGACGAACGCGGTGTCCAGGCGGACGAGCGCATTGCGATCGTAGAGATCGCCGAAAGAAAAGCCGAAGCGCAGGGCAGGCGCGCCGGATGTGGCAGGGGTGGAGGCGAGGCTGAAGGCGGGGGTGAAGGTCATGGCGGTGAGGATTTCCCGATCAAAAACATGCAATTATCGCCGAGCGCGGGCACGCCCTCAAGAAAGATCTGGTTCTGTGCTCAGACCGCTGGACCCCTAGGCGAGCCTCAGGCGGCTTGAGCGAACTCCACGCTTTTCAGGTCGTCCAGGAGCGCGTCGTGCTCGGCGGCCGTCAGCCCGCGCACCGGCTTGCGGGTCGGGCCTGCGGCCAGGCCCATGTGCGCCGCCCAGACCTTCAGCGCCGCGTTCGGCGGTCGGCCGGAGGTGCGCATCGGCTCCATGATCCAGCGGTCATAGATCGTGCGCAGCGGTGCAAGGCGCTCGAAGCCCGCCCGGCAGCCTTCCGGATCGCCGTGCTGGAATTGCGCGTAGTAATCCGCGATCGGGCGCCGACCGGCTTCCTGGTAGAGGTAGGGCTCGGGATCGGCGAACAGCAGCGTCTGCCCGTTCTTCGTGAGGTTTTCGAGCCAGTGCTTTTCCATCGGGTCGCTGACCACCACTTTCCCGCCGCACGCCCGGCGCACGTCGACGCGATCCTGGTCGTTCCCGGCGGCCTTGATGCCGCGAACGTTGGGAAGCTCGCAGAGCCGGGCCAGCAGCGGCGGATTCAGCAGGTACCCGGAGGCCGGGGTGTTGAACAGGATGATCTCGATGTCGGAGGCCGAGCAGACCGCCTCGAAATAGTCGAACAGCGCCTGGTCGGTGCGCGGCCCGGCCGGCGGATTCATCAGCGTCGCATAGTGGCAGCCCGATGCGGCCGCATGCCGGACCAGGTCGATCGTCTCGGTCAGGCAATGGTGGGTGCAGTTCGGCGCCATGCCCAGGCCATCGGCTGCCGCAGAGGCGAGCGTCTCGACCAAGAGCTTGCGCTCAGGGAGCGTCAGCGACCAGTACTCACCCATCAGGCCGCAGAAGAACACCCCCTTCAGGCCGAGGGCCTGAGTGTAGATCCCGACGTTGTGCCGGATTCCGTCCAGGTCGAGGGCACCGTCCGGCCGGAAAGGGGTATGGATCGCGGCCCAGATGCCGCCGTCTTCGATGCGAAAAGCGTGCTTGTTCATATCTGTCCCTGGTTGCTGGCTCGGGTCGGAGCCTTTAGCATCTCGGCCTCGCCATAAAGGGATGATGACATGCAACTCAAAGACAGCGTATTTCTCGTGACCGGCGGCGCTTCGGGTCTCGGAGCAGCCAGCGCGCGCATGGCCATCGAAAATGGCGCAAAAGTCGTCATTGCCGACCTGCAGGACGGCACCGCCTACGCAAAGGAACTCGGCGCGAACGCGCGCTACATCAAGACCAATGTGACGGCCGAGGCCGACGGTAAAGCCGCGGTCGAGCTGGCGCTCAAGGAGTTCGGCGGCCTCAACGTGCTGATCAACTGCGCCGGAATCGCAATCGGCGAGAAGACCATCGGCAAGAACGGGCCGCACGCGTTGGATACGTTTACTCGCGTGATCACAGTCAACCTGATCGGCACCTTCAACATGATCCGCCTCGCTTCTGAGGCGATGGCGAAAGGTGCGCCGAATGCTTCAGGCGAGCGTGGCGTGATCGTCAACACCGCATCGGTTGCGGCCTATGACGGCCAGATCGGCCAGGCGGCTTACTCGGCGTCCAAGGGTGGTGTTGTCGGAATGACGCTGCCGATCGCGCGCGACCTCTCCAGAGACGGGATTCGCGTATGCACGATCGCCCCTGGGATTTTCGAGACGCCGATGCTGCTCGGCATGCCCAAGGAAGTGCAGGACGCGCTCGGCAAGATGGTGCCTTTCCCCTCGCGCCTCGGACGCGCGCCCGAGTACGCGGCGCTCGCGCGGCATATCGTCGAAAACGAAATGCTCAACGGCGAGACGATCCGGCTCGACGGCGCGATCCGCATGGCGCCGAAGTAG
>CAZZDV010000084.1:6009-14961 GCA_964652785.1 uncultured Bordetella sp. | reverse complement strand
CGACCTCGCCACCGCGGACGCCCGGAGCTTCGCGCACCCCGCCCCGGTTGAACAGGAATCCCTCGTATCCCCTTGCAGCGACGTCGTTGCAGATCGCGCGATAGCGCGCCATGCCACCGGCATAAGGCATGAACACGCGCGGCTTGCCCGGCACATTGGCGCCGTAGTACCACGAATGCTTCGCCTTGGAGAGCAGGGTCGCGTTCGCCGTCTCGTTCACGTGCTCGCCCCATTTGCGCGCCGCCTCGGGGTCGGCCTCGACGGAATCGATCCCGCTGCGCCGCAGGTGGGCAATGCACTCGGTGATCCATTCCACATGCTGCTCGATCGCGACGGGCATGTTCGTGAGCACCGAAGGGCTGCCCGGGCCGGTGATGGTGAAGAAGTTCGGGTACCCGGGCACCTGCAGGCCGAGGTAGGTGTTCGGTCCGGCGCGCCAGTCCTCGCGCAGCGAGCGTCCCCCGCGCCCGCGAATGTCGATCGCAAGGAGTGGCCCGGTCATCGCGTCATAGCCCGTGGCGAACACGATGACATCCAGCGGATGCTCGGTACTTTGCGTGCGGATGCCTCGCGGCGTAATGGCTTCGATCGGATCGGCGCGCAGGTCGACAAGCGCGACGTTGACGCGGTTGAAGGTCTCGAAGTAATCCGTGTCGATCGGCGGGCGCTTGGCCGCATAGGGATGGTCGATGTCGGCGAGCGCCCGCGCAGTCTTCGGGTCGCGGACGGTGGCGAGGATGCGGCCCTTCAGGAACGCCGCGGCCGTGTCGTTTGCCGCCTGGTCGATCATGAGGTCGCGGAAAGTGGCGCGGAACTGCAGCCCGCCCGTCTCCCAGGCCGCTTCGTAGATCGCCTGCCGCTCCTCCGGAGTTACGTCGGCGACGTTCCGCGAGGCAATCCGGAAGGCATGCCCGTTCGGCGTCGACTGCGCGATTGCGCGGATCTCCTCGTGGTTCTCGCGCACCCAGCGATTGAATTCCGGGGTCAGCGGGCCATTGCGCGCCGGCACGCTGTAGGTCGGGGTGC
This sequence comes from uncultured Bordetella sp., assembly GCA_964652785.1. Lineage (GTDB taxonomy): Bacteria > Pseudomonadota > Gammaproteobacteria > Burkholderiales > SG8-39 > SZAS-79. The sequence continues at coordinate 13,935 of CAZZDV010000084.1, read as the reverse complement.
GCTGGAAAACCGTGAGATGGGCCGCGTCTCGCGCGATGACGGGCGCGGCCTGGATGCCGGTCGAGCCGGTGCCGATCAGCCCGACCCGCTTGCCGCCGAGGTCCACGCTTTCGTGCGGCCAGTTTCCCGTGTGGTACCACTTGCCGCTGAAATCGGACAACCCGGGAATCTTCGGGACGTTGGCCGATGACAGGCACCCGACCGCGGCCACAAGGTAGGTGACGACGTAGCGCTCGCCCGCATCGGTCTCCACGGCCCACCGGTTGGCCTTCTCGTCATAGTGCGCCGAGACGACGCGACAGCCAAAGCGCATGTCGCGCCGCAGGTCGAACCTCTCCGCGACCTGACCGAGGTACTTCAGGATCTCCGGCGGCCCCGGATAGCGCTCGGAGCACTCCCACGCCTCGTTCAGCTCGCGCGAGAAGAAATAGCGGTAGGCGTGGCTTTCAGAGTCGCAGCGCGCGCCGGGATACCGGTTCCAGTACCAGGTGCCGCCGAGGTCGCCGCCCGCTTCCAGCAGCTTGGCCGACAGCCCAAGGCGGTTCCGAAGGGTGTGAAGCTGGTAGAGGCCGGCGAACCCCGCCCCAATGACCAGTGCGTCGATTTCCGCGGCCATGATCAGTTCGCCGGAACGCCCGAAACCACCGGCGGCGTGTCGAAGGCCGACTCCGCGCCTTCCAGCCAGGCACTGCCGCGCGCGTAGAGCGCCTGCACGACCGGCCCCTTGAGCTGCGGCATGTCCATCTTGATCTTGAAGCCGAGCTTCGATTGCAGGTACGCGAGGTGCCGGTAGCCTTCCGGGAAGCTCATCAACAGCTTGGATTCGAGCATGAGCTGCGAGCCCGGGTTCAGCGGGTCGAGCCGGTCCTTCTCGTAGATCGGCTGGCGACGGACGATCTTCCAAAGACCTGAGCGCCGCTCGAAGAAATCGTGGAAGCGCCCGGTGCAGACCACGTCCACCGTCTCGCCTTCGAGCGGGCCGCGCTGGCTGATGGTCATCTTGCATTGCGAGACCGCGCGGTCGCCTTTGACATCGACCGCGATGCCGCCGAGGAAGTGCAGGATGTTCACGCCTTTCTCGAACCCGGCGCGGCTCACCGCGATGAACTGTTCCGCGGGACCCTGGAACCACGTCGCCGACATCCAGCCATCCGGATGCCAGACGGTGCGAAAACGCTCCCAGTCGCCCGCGTCCCGCCAGAGGGCCCAGTTCTGCACGACTTCGGCGATCGCGAGCCGGTCCTCCATGATCTTTTCCAAGCGACTCTCCTCGAATTCTCGACATTATGCTGGTCAACGCCGCGGCCTTGAAATAACCTGCGGCGAACCTCCTTTCGAGCAACGCAGTTCCCCCGTACCCCCTCCAGGACATTGCATGGAAATCATCATCATCGGCGCGGGCGTCGGCGGGCTCACGCTCGCGCTTGAACTGCACGAGATCGGAATCCCGACGCGCGTGTACGAATCCGCGCCGGAAATCAAGCAGGTCGGCGTCGGCGTGACGCTGCTGCCCCACTGCGTGAAAGTGCTCGGCGAGCTCGGGCTCGTCGACCACCTTGCAAGGCTCGCGGTCTCGACGCGCGAGTCGGTTTTCTTCAATCGCTTCGGCCAGCGCATCCACAGCGAGCCCACCGGCCGGCACGCGGGCTACGAGTGGCCGCAGTTCCAGGCGCACCGCGCGGACATCCTGACGGTGCTGGTCGATGCGTTCAAGGCGCGCATCGGCGAAGATCGCCTCCATCTCGGCTGGCAGTGCACCGGCTTCGAACAGGACAATGCGGGGGTCACGGCGAAATTCGTTTCGCGCACGACCGGCGAAGCGCTGCCCCCGCAGAAAGGCGATGCGCTGATCGGCTGCGATGGCCTGCACTCGGTGATCCGCAAGCAGCTGCACCCCAACGAAGGCGAGCCCGTGTACTCGGGCGTGAACATGTGGCGGGGTGTCACGCGCTGGAAACCCTACCTTACCGGCGAAAGCTACACGCGCGCCGGCTGGCTGACGCCTGCCAAGACCGTCATTTACCCGATCCGAAACAACATCGACGCCGAGGGCCGCACCCTCATCAGCTGGGTGGTGGAAATCACCACGCCCAAGTACGAGAAGCGCGACTGGAACCGGCCCGGCAACATCGACGATTTCATCGGCCCGCTCGAGGACTGGGACTGGGATTGGCTGGACGTGCCCGCAATGATCCGCGCCTCGGACATGATCCTCGAGTTCCCGATGATCGACCAGGACCCGCTGCCGTGGTGGACGCAGGGGCGCGTGACGCTATTGGGCGATGCGGCGCATCCCATGGTGCCGCGTGGCTCGAATGGCGCGGGCCAGGCGATTCTCGACACCGTGGCGCTCAAGGAGGCGTTCAGGGCATGCAAAGACCCGATCGTCGCGCTCGAGGCCTACGAAGAAAAACGCTCGCCCGCGACGGCCAGCGTGGTGCTCACCAACCGCAAGAACCCGCCCGACGCCATCCTGCGGGAAGTCTGGCAGCGCACCGGCGACAAGCCTTTCACGGACATCGACGAGGTGATCACGAAAGCCGAGATCATGGCGATCTCGGACGGCTACAAGAAAGTCGCCGGCTACGACCGCGAGTCTTTGCGCGGCGGGAAGCCGCTGCGCGGCGATGACGGGGCGTTGCGCGGCGATGACGGGGCGTTGCGCGACGGGAACGAGGCGCTTCGCGACGGGAACGGGGCGCTTCGCGCCTGAGGCGGCGGCTTCTGCTCCAGCAGCCGCTCGACCACGGCGGCCATTCGCGCCGACTGCGCTTCGTCCGCGGCGGCGGCGATTTCGTACCACTTCTTCACCATGGCCTCGGGCTCGAGCACGGCTGCAGTGGCTTTCTTGCTGAAGCGGTCCTGCAGCTTGGCAAGGTTGCGCGCTCGCCGTGCGGCAGCGTGCGATTCGGGCGTCGGCAGGTCGAGCGCAATTTCGAGATCGAGCAGGAGCGTGTCGCGCTCCGCCTTGCCGCGCTCCAGCAGGTCCGGCGCGGCCTCGGTCGAAGCGGCCGCCGATTTCTCGGCCATCTCGGCAAAACGGGCCGCGTGCTTGTCCTTCTTCTTCTGCTCGGCCTGGCGCACGGCCTCCTGTTCTGCCGCGCGCTCTTCATCGCGTTTGGCGCGTTGCGCGTCGCGCTCGGCGTACTCGGCATCGCGTCGGGCAAACACCGCGTCGCAAGCGCTGCGGAAACGCCGCCACAGTTTCTGGTCCTCGCCGTGGCGAAGGCGGATGCCGGTGACTTCTTCCTTCCAGCGCCGCTGCAGCGTCTTGGCGGCGCTCATGGCCTCGGCGAGTTCAGGCTTTTGCTTGAGCGCGTCAGCCTGGTCGACGAGGTCCTTGAGGCGCGCGAACTCCCTGGCACGCGCTTGGTCGAGCTGCGTGTCGAGTTTCTCGGTGAGCGCATCGAAGCGCTTGCGCAGGTGGCGCTCGTCGCGGAACCCGGCGCGCGCGGCCGCGCGCCACTGGCGTGACATTTCCTCGCGCCTGGCTTCGATCGTCTTGAGATCGGTCTGCGCCAGCATCCCATGCCAGGCTTCCCAGCCATCGAGCAACGCGGCCTTGACCGCGTGCGCGGCATCCTGCGCCGCGGCCTCGATGGCGCGCTGCTCGGCCACGGGCTTGTAGGCCCGCTCGAGCGCGCGGTCGAATTTTTTCCACAGCGGCTGCGGCGCGCCGCCGTGCGCGTCCAGGTTCTTCCACTCGCGCCGCAGGAGCGGCACGGCGCGTGCGCGTTCCGCCACATCCGGCTCGCCTTGCAGCAGCGCTTCGGCCTCCTGGATCAGCTTCTCCCGCGCCTGGTCGGTGCCCCAGCGCGCCCAGCCCGCGAGGCGGGCCTGCTGCGCGCGCGCGCGCTGCAGCCTGCGCGCCAGCTGGCCCGAAGGCGATGCGCCCGCAAGCATTTTGTCGACGGACTTCGTCAGCGCTTCAGCCTCGGCGATGCGCCCTTCCTCGAGATGCGCCTCGAGCTCCGCTAGCAGCTTTTGCGCAGCTTCATGGTCGATCTTCTTCCTGGGCGAGGCGTGCGAGGCTGCGTCCAGCGCCTCCCTGGCCGCTTCCTTCGCAGCGGCGTCGGCCGCGAGCTTTTCGGCCTCCACCGCCTTGCGCTCTTCCTCGAGGATCGTGCGCTCGATCGCGTCGCCAAAAGCGATCACGCGGTTCTCGATGTCCTCGAGCGCCTTCGCGAAGCTGCGCCCGGCCGCCAGCGGCGCGAGCCATCTCGGCGCGGCCGAGGCGGCCTCGACGAGTTCGCTATGCTTCTCGCTCCACTCGCCCAGTTGCTCCGCGGCCGGGTCGACTGCGTCGCGGATCGTTGCGAGCAACGCTTCGGCCGATACGAGCCGACTGCGCTGGTCGAACTGGGCCTGCGTCTCCTGCAGGACGCGCTCGCGCGCCTCGACCAGCGCCGCTTCGCATTCCGCGGTCTCCTCGCCGCCTTTGCCGAGCGAGGCGAGTTCTTTTTCGATCTCGAGCAGGTGGTTGATCGCTACCGGGGTCGTATCGAGCAATTGGCGCACCGCTGCGGCCAGCTCGATCGAGCGCCGGGCACGTTCGGTTTCCTGTCGCGAGGCACGCAGCATTTCGGTGCTGTGCCGGTGCACGTGCTTGTCCTTGCTCGCCTCCGCAACACGCCGGTGCACGGCGAGATCGGCAATCCTGCGCGCCGCGGCAAGGCGGATGTCCGCAAACCGGCTGTGGACCGCGACTTCGGCCAGCAGGTCGTCGCCTTCCACGCGCTTCGCCCATTCGGTTGCGAGCGCCTTGTCGGTGGCGTTGCACACGGCTTGGGCCCAGGCCGAAGGCGGAGCGTCTTCGGCCGGCGCCACCGGCCCTTGCTCGATCGGAACGGCGCCGGAAGGCGGATCGCCTTCCTTGCCCCCTTGTGCGCCGAGGCGCGCGAACACCCAGTTTCTGCTCATCTAGGAACGGCTTCCCTTACAGGACCCCGGAGGTCCCGCCGTCGAGGTTGACGCTCGTGCCGGTCACGTAGCTCGCCGCATCGGAGGCCAGGAACACGATCACGTTGGCGACTTCCTCCGCCTGCCCCACGCGGCCGAGGGGAATGTCCCTGGCCATGGTCGAATACACCTGCTCGACGCTCGTGCCCGCCTTGGCGGCCTTGGCCTCGTGCTGGCCGGCCTTGATGAGGCCGATGCACACGGTATTGACGAGGATGTTGTCGGGCGCGAATTCCTTGGACAGCGCCTTGGTAAACGCGAGTCCGGCGGCGCGGGTAACGGTGGTCGGCATCGATTTTGCGCGCGGCTGCTTGGCCCCGATGTTGGTGATGTTGATGATGCGCCCGCCGCCCTGCTTCTTCATCTGCGGGATGGCCAGGCGCGCGAGGCGGATCGCGCCGAACAGCTTGAGGTCGAAGTCCGCCTGCCATGTTTCGTCGGTGACCGACTGGAACTCGCCGGTTTGCGAAGTGCCCGCATTGTTCACGAGGATGTCGACCCGCCCGAACGCTTTGACCGCTTCGCCCACCAGACGTTCGCAATCGGCTTTGTCGCCGATGTCCGCGCGCACCGCGGCCACCTTGCCGCCGGCCGCGCGGATCTCGCCGGCCACGGCGTCGAGCAATGCCTGCCTGCGCGCGGCGATGACGACGCTGGCGCCTTCCCTGGCGAACAGCAATGCCGCGGCCTTGCCGATTCCTTGGGTGCCGCCGGTGACGATGGCGACCTTGCCTTTCAAGCCCAGATCCATTCGGTCGATTCCTTGGGGTTTTCGATTCGATTCCTGCGAGCGCCAAGCATAGCGCCACAGCCGTGGTCTTGCCTACATCAACTGCGGTATGCTGGTTCGAATGAGCTCCGCTCCCGGCGCCGGCGCCCGCTTCTACGCCGACCTCCCTGTGGTGTCCGACCTCGGCGAATCGACTCGCCCGGAAAACTGCGCGCCGCTGCCCGGGGACTGGCATATCGCGCTTTGCGATGTGCGCAACTCCACCATCGCGATCCAGTCGGGCAAGTACAAGCACGTGAACACGCTCGGCGCGGCCGCGATCACCGCGGTGCTGAACGCGGCCGGCGGCCTCGACATCCCTTTCGGCTTCGAGGGCGACGGCTGCGTGCTCTGCGTGCCCCCGGAGCTGCTCGACGATGCGCGTGCCGCCCTCTCGAAGACACGGGAGATCGCAAATGATTCATTCGGGCTGGATTTGCGCATCGGCACCGTGCCGATGGCCGACATCCGCAATGCGGGCCACGAGGTGCTTGTCGCCCGCTACCGCGTCACCGAACATTACGACCAGGCCGTGTTTTCAGGCGGCGGCATGGCCTTCGCCGACAACCTGCTTAAAGACCCCCGCCCGGACAACAAGTATGTGATCCCCGACAGCGTCGCGCCGCGCGGCAGCATGGAGGGCTTCGAGTGCCGCTGGCAGGACGTGCCGAGCCGGCATGGCGAAACCGTGAGCCTGATCGTGCGCTCGATCGGGACGGATGCGGAGCTTTCGGGGGCGCTCTACCGCCTGGTCATGGCCAAAGTGGCGGAGGTCTATGGCACGCCCGATGCCTGCCACCCCCTTTCACTCCCCGGCTTGTCGTTCAGCATCGACTCGAACCAGCTCGGCAACGAAGCGGGCATCCGGGCCGCGGGCAAGGGCTGGTGGGGAAAATGGCGCTGGAAGATGCGCATGCGCTGGTTCGCGGCGCTCGGCTGGTTGCTCATGAAATTCGGCGTGCGCACCGAGGAGACGGACTGGGGCACCTACAAGCAGACGCTGATCCGCAATTCGGACGTGCGCAAGTTCAACGACGGCTACCGGCAGATCCTCGCGGGCACCGCCGAGCAAAGGAAGATCCTCGATGCGTGGCTAAACGAACGCTTCCAGGCCGACGAGCTCGTCTACGGCATCCACACCACCAACCGCGCGCAGATGACCTGCCTGATCTTTACCTATGCCGGCAAGCACCTGCACTTCATCGACGGCGCGGACGGCGGCCTCTTCCTCGCCTCGAAGGAACTCAAGCGCCGCCTGGTCGAGGTGCGGTTGCGCTCTCCAGAAGTCTGACCAATGCGTGCAGCGTCTGGTTCGCGGGCGCCGGCACGCCCAGCTCGCGCCCCCGCCGGAAGACAAACCCGTTCAGGTGGTCGATCTCGCTCATCTTGCCGCGCGCGAGGTCTTGCGCGGTAGAAGACGTGGCCTCCGGCATCGAGCCGGCCAGGTTCAGCGCGGCTTCGGCAAGGTCGCCGCGCGGCATCGTGACCCCGGAAGCCTTCGCCACGGCCAGCACTTCGTTGACCACGGTGCGCATGACGTCCCGCACTTCCGCGCTTGCGGCCATGCGCTTGTACTGCGAAAGGCCGAGCGCCGAGATGGCGTTGTACGCGCAGTTCATGAGGAGCTTGAGCCAGAGCTCGCCTTCGACGTTGTCCGAGACACGGCAGGGGACGCCGGCTTTCGCGAACGTTGCGGCGATCGCATCGAGCTCCACTTGCGAGAAGTCGCGGCGCTTGCCCATGTTGCCCACGATGAGGTCGCCCCGCCCAGTGTGGCGCACGTGGCCGGGTCCCGCCATCGCCACGGCCACATACACCACGGCCGGCAGCACGCGGTTCGGCAAGTGCTTGCGGATGCGCTCGATGTTGTCGACGCCGTTTTGCAGTCCGATGACGATCGCGTTGGGATCGAGCATTGGCGCGAGCAGCCGCGCGGCCGCCTCGGTATCGCCGGACTTCACCGAGAACAGCACCCACTGCGCATCCCGCACTGCGCTTACATCGGATGACGCATCGAGCGCAATGTGCTCATCGAAGGCAAGGCCCTGGAAATGCAGGCCGCGCTTCGAAATCGCTTCGACATGCCGCGGCCGCGCGACCAAAGCGACCGGCGCGCCCGCGCGCGCAAGCATCCCGCCGTAGTAGCAACCCACGGCGCCGCTGCCCATGACGCCGGTCTTCGGCCAGCCCGGGTTGCT
>CAZZDV010000084.1:0-5909 GCA_964652785.1 uncultured Bordetella sp. | reverse complement strand
GCTATCCATCGGTGCATTCTAATGTGCCGCACGGTGACGGCGTCAAGCTGGATTGAGCCACGCCAGGCTCGACCCCCATGGCAGCATTTCGCCATGGCCGCCTCTTGCAGCGCGGACTTCAGCTCGAAATTGGCAGTATTTAGCGGCTGGCCCGCGCTTCTGAAGGCGCGGGCACGGGACGCACGCGCGTCTTGGTCGCAACGCCCGAAGGATCGAAGAGCACCACGAATTCCGCCTGGATGGCCGTGCGTTGCGAGGCGCCCTCCCTGAGGTGGTAGACCCAGATCTCGTAGCCACTGTCGAAGGGCACGCTGACCGTCTTGCCGAGCGCGGCCAGCACTTCGCCCTTGGTCTTGCCGACGATCGCCGTGTCGCGCGCTGCTGCCGATGCAAGCGGGCTTGCCTTCGTGAGCGAGGGCGCATCGCTCGGCGCCACCGAGGCGCAGGCGGCGAGGCCAGCGCACAAGGCGAGCCCGAGAAGGCGGCTAACCCGAAACAGCGGCTTGCGCGGGCTTGCGCCCATCGCGGTCCTCCATGAATTCGAACTCGACCAGCGTGTCGTCCGGCCAGCCGCGGTCGCCCAGCGGCAGGAAGTAGGTGCGCTCGACGAGCACCTCGCAATCGCAGTAGCGCAGTTCGGCTTGCAGGTTCGTGTCGTAGGTCGCGCCGGCGTAGAGCCGGTCCACCGAGACGACCTCGCGGCGCGCGCCGTTCACCAGCGTCACGCCGAACAGCGGCCGGTCCGAGAAGAAGAGGTATTGCGAGTCGATGCGATTGCAGTAGTCCATCGCGCCGATGATCAGATTGGCGATCTGGCCGAAGACCGGCTTCACGTTCGAGATCAGCCCGGCTTCCATGCCCACGAGGCACTCCAGCCGCAGGTCGCCCAGGCGCCGCGTGTTCGGCGGCAGGCCCGGCGTGCGGATCTCGGTGCGCCAGGTCATGCTGCCCGCGGCGCGGTTCGGGATCACCGAAGCGTCCTCGGTGATCGCCTTTGCGTCACGCTCGAGCGTGAAGGTGTGGTCGCGCGAAACGGGCACCGCGATTGCGACCGTCTCGCCCACGATGTCGACGGAGACACCGTCCATTTTCGTGGCGCGGTTTCGCGGCAGCAGCTTGTAGCGCAGCGACGCGTTGGGCGCCATGCGCCGGTTCTGCTCGAAGAGCTCCATGCCCCGGATCATTTTGCGGTAGGACTTGTCGACGGGATCCTTCACCGCTGTGGACGAAACCGAAGGCATCAGGACCTCGTAGGCCAGCTTGTCCTGTGCCCGGGCGCCCGCGCACGCAAGCGCCAACACCACGGGCAGGGCAAGGTACGATGCGCGAAACGGGCTCATGCCCCTTGGACCGCCGACCGGCCCGAAAATTCCGTGGCCGCAACCACACCGGGAGCACCAGCTATGAACCTGAGATCTCTGACCCTCGTCCCCTTCGCTGTGTTGGCGGCCGCCTGCGCGCATCTTCCCGAGCCGGTTTCCAGGGAGCGCATTGCCCAGATCAAGCCCTGAGGCAATCTAGAACTGAATCTTCTCGAGCTCCGTTTCCCAGGGGAACCGGCCGGTCTCGTAGCGCGAATAGGCCAGCTTGCCCTCGACGCTGATGTCGAACTGGCCGGACTTGCCGGTCGAGGTTTCGACCGGCCCGTGCCCGCGGGCTTCGATCCAGGCCTTCACACGGAGGGCCTCGGGTTTGTAGCCTCAGGCTGAGCAGTATTGGATGACGATCGCCATGCTCGAGTCTACCTCCGCATTTTCAACCTTGCAGACGAATCCGTGACGCACCTGCGCGCCTCCTGGGGCGCCGCGGGACTGCGAACAGCCACCTGCAGCGCGGAGCCGGAATCCTTTTCGTAGCCGGAGCGGAAAGGCAGCGGCTTCACGGTGCCCTTCTGGTAGGCGGCCGCGAGCGAGCGCTGCATGCCCTGGTCGAAGGAAGTGTTCGGGCGCGTGAACTTGCCGTACAGGCGCACGTTGAAGTCCCTGGACAACGCGGCATAGTCGATGCCCGTCTCGTCCTGCACGATCATCGGCGCGTTCGCGAGCACGATGTCGCGGAAGATCGAAAAACCGGGTTCCTGCAGGAGGTGCGAGGCGGCCTTGAGCAGCATGGGGTTGCGCGCCATGCGCTCGAGCCATTCGCCCGGGCCGTTGGGCCTGCCGACCGATGCGTTCGAAAGGTCGACGCGCACATGGTCGACGATGACCCTGCGGCCGTCCTTGCGCAACGTCATGCGCACTGAATCCCATGTCTCGGGCCGCTCCGGCGTAAGCGCGCGCGGCTTGATCTCATCGTCGTTCAGCTCTAGCTGGATCGGCTCGATCGATTCGATCTCGAAGCCCAGCCGCACCGCGAACGCCATCAACCCGCCGGTGACGCCAACGGGCCGCCCTTCCATCTTGCCGCGACCGTCGAGGTCGTCGGTGCGAAAGAAGCCGAGCGTCCCGTAAAACTTCCATGCGCGGCGAAACGCTTCCATGTAGTCCTCGACCTCGCCCTTGGAAAGCTTTTCCAGCCTCAGCGGGGGCTCGCCCTTCTGCATCGACACGAGGACATAGCGGTCCGCGTCCGGGAACAACTGGTAGGCGGTGGGCAGGTCGGGGCCCGCGAAGGGATAGAAAACCGTTGCGCCTTTCGCGCTGTCCAGCTCCCGGCAGCCCCACTCCTGCATTGGGAGCCCGATCTTGCGCTCGTATTCGCGCCAGAAAGTCGAAACTTCCTGGCCATAGGTTTTCCAGAAGGCGTCATCCGATTTGCCGAGCCGCGCATGGTTCGAGTTGAACCCCGCGATGACGCGCGCGGCATCGTCCGAATCGGTCGCATCGGCTGGCGCAACGAACAGCGTGCAAGTGAAAAGCGCGCAGGCAAGCGCCAGAACGCGCGCGCGCAGTGGTTTGGCATCGATCGACATTTCACTCTCCGGGACCCAGTGACGGGATGGACAGTACCCGGCTCCCGGCGGACGCTCTATGCGCCAGGCCACGCAAAATTGCGCGCTTTGTACTGCGGTGTCCTGCGCGGTGTAGGTGTTTGCGGAAGAAATTGCGCTATTGCGCGAGCACCCGGGCCAGGTCCAGCAGTGCCATGTCGATGGGCTTGGTGCGGCCGGCCACCTCCTCGAGCGGCGTGGTCACGATGTCGCGCCCTACCATGCCCACGAGGATGCCGGACTCGCCCGCGGCCAGTTTCTCGACCGCAGCAGCTCCCAGGCGCGTGGCGAGGACGCGATCGGTCGCCGTCGGCGCGCCGCCGCGCACGACGTGGCCGAGCGTCGTTGCGCGCAACTCGAAGCCGATGGTGTCCCGGTTCTCCTCGAAGTGCCGCATCATCGAGCGTGCATCGTGCTTCGAGCCTTCCGCCACGACGACCACCGCATGCGTCTTGCCGCGCTGGTAGGCGGCACGCAAGCGCTCGGCCACCATCTGCGGCTCCACGTCATATTCGGGAATTGCGATGACTTCGGCGCCGCCGGCGATGCCCGCCATCAACGCGATGTAGCCGCAGTCGCGGCCCATGGTCTCGACCAGGAAAGCGCGCTGGTGCGAAGAACCCGTGGTGCGCAGGCGGTCGATGGCCTCGAGCGTGATGTTGACCGCGGTATCGACGCCGATGGTGACGTCCGTGCCATATACGTCGTTGTCGATCGTCGAGGCCACGCCGACGACGCGAAACCCGTCCTTGCAAAGCCAGTGCGAAGCCGTCTGCGAGCCGTTGCCGCCGATCACCACCAGCGCCTCGATGCCGCGCAGGGCAAGGTTGCGCAATGCCAGCGCGCGAACGGACGACTCGCGAAATTCCGGACAGCGTGCGCTGCCGAGGAAAGTGCCGCCGCGATGGATGATCCCGCCGACGTCACGCGCGAGCAGCGGCGCCATGTTGTCCGCGATCAGCCCGGAATAGCCGTTGCGTACGCCGTGAATTTCCCAGCCTTGGGCGATGGCGGCGCGTGTAGCGGCGCGCACCGCGGCGTTCATGCCGGGCGCGTCACCGCCGCTCGTGAGAATTGCAATTCGTTTCATGAACCCAGTGTACAGGCCGGGACCAGTCGGGAATACCGACCCAATCCCGACGCGGACCTGGACCGGATCTTACCGATCAGAGAATCCGGCGAAGGAGCAACCCGAGCACGAACCCAAAACCGATCGCCTTCAGCGGATTGTTCGACATGGACGTCTTCGTGCACTCGAGCAGCATGGCAGCATTTCGGCCGCCGAGCCGCGCCGGATGGGCGCTTTGGCTTGAAAATGGCAGTATTCAGTTTTTGGGCAGTGGCGCGAAACCTCTCGCACGCTTGGCCCGAACAGACTGGAACAAAGCCTGAAATCGTGCGCGCCAACAAACATCAATCATCAAGAATTGCGTATTTTTTCCGCCCATCACTCCAAATGCCCGGTGGTAGGCTTGCGCAAATCCGAATGCCGGATGTAACTCCGCGGCGCGACGCGGGAACCGGCCTCGTGAACAAACCCGGAACTGGGAGCAAGTGCAGATGCCTTTATCGTTGAAAATCTTCAGCCGCGGCCCGGGCCGGAGAAAGCTCATAGACGAGCGTGTGCTGGACGGCGCGCGCATTACCGTGGGGCGCGCGCCGACCTGCACGGTGATCCTCGAGGACCCGAACAAGTACCTGTCGCGCCTTCACGCGGAATTCGAGCAGACCGCGCGCGGCTACCTGCTCCGGGTGATGTCCGGGATGGCGCCGGTCATCGTCAACGGCGTTTCGCATTTTCAGGGCAGCGAAGTGACGGTACACGCCGGCGACATCCTCGCGATGGTGGAGTACGAGCTGGAAGTCGTGAGTGTGTCGGTGGCGAAACCGCCTCCGGCGGCGACGGCGCGGCCATCGGCCGCACCCATACGGCCCTCGAACGCGCCCCTGCCCTCCTCCGCGCCCAAGCGCCTGACCGGTCCCGTTCACGTCAATGTCCAAAGCCCCCGCCCGGCAATGGGGCGCGCAAAATGGATCGCGATCGGGTCAGCCATTGCCGCCGCTGTAGTAATCGCCTTTTCCTGGACCGCGATCAGAGACAGCGCGGAGGGCAAGAAATCGGAGCAGTCGATCGCCCGGCTCGAAGGCGAGGCAAGGTCGCTGCTCAAGCTCGTGGACAGCGACCGGCGCGAGATCAGGGAGGCGACTGCCGCTTCGGGCCGCGACATCGAGCGTGTCGAGGCCCTGGTGCGCTCGACCCGCTCGAGCCAGGACCGCCTGGCCCTGGATGCCGCGCTCGACCAGGCCCGGCGCATGGCCAGGGCTTCGCTCGGGCTGGAGAACAAGATCCGTGAAAGGGTCGAAGGCCCTTCCGGCCTGCCCAAGGCCGAAGGAACGCTAGGTGCGGCGACCGCGGCGGCCAAAGGCGGCGAGCGGGCCGAGGCGATCAGGCTGCTCGAGGAAACAGTGGCATCGCTCACCCAGATGCGCTCAGCCATCGCAAACGACAGGAAGACGACGCAGGCGGAACTCGACAAGCGCCGGGAAGACCTGCTGGCCGCGGAATCGCGCGCGATGGCCGAAGCGGAGGCACGCGCGCGGACGGACGCGGAAGCCAAAGCCAAGGCGAAAGCGAAGGCGGACGCAGAAGCGGAACACACCCGCGCCGAGCAGGTGGCACAGTCGGCCCATGGCATGTCGCACTGCCTCGGAAGGCTCTCTGGCGCGTGGTCGCATCCCGCCGGCGGCACCTGGACCTTTGCGGGCAACCAGGGCACGCGGGTTGCCGCAGCGAGCAAGTTCGGATCGAAGGCCCGTCAGATTACTGTGATGAACGTTTCATCGTGCGGCAACGAGACCCTGACCTACAAGTTCGTGCGGCTGGCGCTCGTCGACACGGACGATGCCGCCCAGGCCTATGACCGGACCGAGGCCAATACCCCCAGCCTTTCCATCTGGGCCAAGGACAGCTCGCTGCGCT
>CAZZDV010000083.1:1935-14974 GCA_964652785.1 uncultured Bordetella sp. | reverse complement strand
ACCCAGAGCCCCGGATTGAGGTTGTCCGGGCGATCTTCAGCCAGCAGAGGGTCGGGCACCGGCCCGGGCTGGAGCCCGCAGCCCACGCGCAGCAACTGCCGGCGCCTCTCCATCGGGGCGCGCATGAAGCCGGAGCTCTTGAGCGCCTCGAGCCGGTCGAGCGTCGGCTGCTGCAGGTGCGTGCCCCTCGCGTAGTAGGTCGAGAACGAGCTGAGCTCGATGAGCCCGTCGAGCAGCGCGGCCTCGAGCCACTCCTTTGGCCGGGATCCGGGATCGATCGCGTCGAAGGCCGGCACAGGCGCGAGATACCGTGCCGGCAGGGTGGCGCGCGCATCCTGCAGGGCCAGCGTCAAAGCCTCGTTCATGAGTTCCACCGCGCGCAGGCGCAGTCCGAGCTCGCGAGCCACGCGGGCGCAGCTCGAAAGCGTCCAGGCGTCCGGACGCGACGCGCTGAGCTGCGCCAAGCCGGAATACGCGGCCTTGAGGTGAGCCAGCCGGGGCCCGGCCGCGTTCTTTTTCTCGTGCGCTGCCCGAAAGTGATCGAACGGGTCCGCCTTCGGTACCGGTGCCGCAGCCCGCGTCAGCACGCCCTGTCGCTCCAGCATGGCCGCACGCTCCGGCTTGCAGGCAAACAAGTTGAGGCGGAACAGGTCCACGGCCTGCGAGACATCGAAAGGCGACAGCAGGCCCAGCCCGGGCACCAGCAGGTACGGCTCGAAGCCTGCGGCCCTGAATTTTTCGACCAGCTGCAGGTGAAGGCGACCGCCGTGCTTGATCTCGAACATCACCAGTGGATTCGCTTCGCGCAGGAAGACCGTGGCGCCTTCGAGGATCCGCTCTTCCTCGCCCTCGGCGTCGAGCTTGAGGAAATCGATGCCGGTCCATCCGTGCTCGGCGGCGAGCGCGTCGAGCGTGTCCAGCGGGACTTCTTCCGAAGCGCCGCTCCCGCCTTGCGCAATCGAATTCAACTCCGAATTGGCCTCGACCGACAGGCGCGCCGTGCCGGCCTTGTTCGAGAGCGCCTTCTGGATAACGGTTACGTTTTCGAAGCCGTTGATCTCGATGCTCTTGCGCAGGTAAGCCGCGGTCTGCGACGCAGGCTCCACCGACCACACGCGGCCCGACGGTCCGGCCGCCCGCGCCAGCGACAGCGAATAGGAGCCGTAGTTGGCGCCGATGTCGACGACGCGCGCGCCTTCGCCAATGCAGCCCGCAAGAAAGACGATCTCGTCCTCGAACCAGTTTTCCTGTTCGAGGAGGACGTAGGGCGTCAGCAGATCGATGCGGCTGGGCACCGCGATGATGACCTCCGCCGCCACGCGGATCCCCATGACCGGCAGGTCAGGCCTTTGCGCCGCAGTGCTCATGGGCCGCGCATCAATCCGGCTGCGTGCGCCTCGCGCTCGAGCGATTCACGGAATAACGGGTGCGCGATGGCGATCATTTTTGTCGGCCGCTGCGCCAGCGGCACGCCGCGCAGGTCGGCCGCGCCATGCTCGGTCACGAAGACGCCGGCTTCGCTGCGCGGCGTGGCGACCGGGCCGGAGAGTTTCGAAACGATGCGAGAAGCCTTGGTGCCCACCGATGCGGGCAGGCAGATCAGCGAGGCGCCTCCCGGCGAGGCGTTGGCCGCGCGGATGAAATCCAGCGCGCCGCCCACGGCCCCGACGTAACTGCCTCCGGCGATTTCCGCGTTGACCTGGCCGGTGAGGTCGACCTCGACCGCGGAGTTGACCGCGACGAAGCGCTCGATCCGGCTGAGCGTCCGCGCGCTGTGCGTGTAATCGGTCGAGCGCAGGCTGATGGCCGGGTTGCGTTGCGCGAAATCGAACAGCAGGCGGGTCCCGAAAAGCACGCCGCCCACGGTCACGCCCGGATCGATGGACTTGTGCGCGTTCGTGATCGCGCCGCTTTGCATCAGTCGTGCGACGCCGTTGCACAACAGGCCGGAATGGACGCCGAGGTCGCGCCTGTCCTCGAGCGCCGCGAGGATCGCGTCGGGCAGTGACCCCAGCCCGAACTCGAGCACCGAACGGTCCGGGATGAACTCCGCGGCGTTCCGCCCGATCGCAAGCTCCACTTCGCCAGGCGCGCCATAAGGCAATGGCACGATCGTCCGCGAAGTGTGGATCACGTGCGCAAAATCCGCCGCCTTGAGGAGGGGCGTGGTGTGGGTCCATGGCACCTGGTCGTTCACTTCGGCAATCACCACGCGCGCTTTCTCCAGCGCGGCGCCCAGGTACTCGACGCAGAGGCCGAGGCTGTATTCGCCGCGCTCGTTCGGCGGGCTGACCTGCACCAGCACGACGTCCGCCCCGAGGCGGCCGCCGCGGATGAGTCCGCCGAGCTGCGAGTAAGGGAAAGGGCAGATGTCGAGCACGCCCGCGTCGGCGAGCTTGCGGTTGTGGCCGGCGCCGCAATACGAGAGGAGCCTGAGCTTGTCGGCGTGCCCGGGCTTGACGGTGCCTGCGTAGCTCACGCCGAGGAAAACGCTCGCGCCGGGATAGCTCGCGCGCTGCTCGACGAAAGCTTCGGTGAGCGTGAGCGGCTCGGAGCACGCCTGGCCCCACACCACGCCGTCGCCGGGTCGGATGTACTTGGAGAGGTCGAGGTCCGGGACGCTGTTTTCCATGGCCGATGCTAACATTCGGGCACCCCGCTTTTTCCCCTCAGACATTCACCCGGAGTTCACTCGTGCTCGACGATAAAGTTTTCGACCTGCTGTTTCGCAATGCCCGCAGCCAGAACGGATTCGGCAGCGATCCGGTGCCCGACGAAGAATTGCGCGAGCTCTACGAGATCGTCAAATGGGCGCCGACCACCATGAACACGCAGCCCATGCGCCTCGTGTTCATCAAGTCCGAGGAGGGCAAGAAAAAGCTCGAGCCCGCACTCTCGCCGGGCAACCACGACAAGACGATGGCCGCGCCGGTCTGCGTGATCGTGGCGTGGGACACGCACTACTTCACGAACCTGCCGCGCATGTTCGCGCACCGGCCGCAGGCGATCGAGATGTTCCAGGGCCCGGAGAAGGCCGCGCATGCCGAGAAGACCGCGTTCCGCAATGCTTCGATGCAGGGCGGCTACTTCATCCTCGCGGCGCGTGCCGTTGGCCTGGACTGCGGCCCGATGTCAGGGTTCGACAACCAGAAGGTCGACGACGCTTTCTTCCCCGATGGCAAATGGAAGTCGAACTTCCTGTGTACCCTGGGCAAGGGCGATCCCTCGAAGGTCATGGCGCGCCTGCCGCGCCTCTCGTTCGACGAGGCTTGCAAGATCGTTTAATGCCGGTGTGAGGGCGCGCCGGGCTTGACCGGCGTTTTGGGCGGTCTGACCGCCGGGTGCGCACCTTTCTCGTCGAAAGAGTAGTGCAGGATCAGCAGGTCCTTCACCGGCCCGTCCAGCCTGATCTTCACGGCCCATTCGCCGAGCATTTCCAGGTCCAGCTTTGCGCGGTATTCGCCGGGCGCGGGTCCCGGCACCGCGTTCGAAGGCCTCACGTTATGCGCCATGGGCATCGAGGGCATGTCGGCGCCGAGCGTCACTTTGGCGCCGGTCAGCGGCTTGCCGGCCTGGGTGAGGCGGATCGTGCAGTCGTAGACGAAGTCCGTGCCGGTCGCCTTGCAGTCGATCTTGCCGTTCGCGCGTTGCGCGTGGGCCGGCAGCGCGGCGAGCAGCAGCACAATTGCAATGGCGAAGATTTTCATCGCTTTCCTCCCGTCAATCGATGCACCAGCGCCTCGTTGAGCAGCCCGCGCGGACGGAACACCAGCAGGAGCGCGACCAGCCCGCCGAACACGATCATGCGATAACCGGAAAGCACCCGGCTGCTTTCGAGCAGGCCGATGTCCAGCAGCACGCCCAGCAGCGGGCCGAAAGCGGTGCCCAGCCCGCCGATCAGGGCATACGCGAGCCCATGCACGCCGAGCATGATGTCGAAGTTGCGCGGCTCGACATACGTGTTGTGATGGGCGAAGAGCGCACCGCCGAGCGCGGCAAGGGACCCGGCCGCGGCCGCGACCCCGAGCCTGAAGCGCACCACGTCGATCCCGAGCTGGCTGGACAGGCCCGGGTCTTCGCCCACCATGCGCAGCGTGACGCCGAGCCTCGAACGCTCGATCTTCAGCAAGGCCAGCAATACTACGGCGAGCAGGGCCCATACGAGGCAGAGATAGTCCTGCGGGCCGAAGCCCGCCTCGAAAATCCAGCGGATGCCGCGAAACCCCTGCGTGCCGTCGGGGCCGACGAGTTCGCCATCGACCACGCGCTGGAAATGCAGGAGTTCGAACAGGATGCGGATCATTTCCGCCGCGGCCAGCGTGGCCATTGCAAAGTACAAGCCGCGCAACCGAAGCGTGGGCAGGCCGATCAGGAACGCGGCCGCCGCCCCGAGCGCCATCGCGAGAATGATCGCAAGCCACAACGGCGCGCCGTACATCGCGGTGGCTGCGCCCGCCGCATAGGCGCCTATGCCGAAGAACGCCTGCTGGCCAAACGAGAGTTCGCCAGCGATGAGCAGCAGGTAGCCCGAGAGCGCGAGGAAAGAAAAGAGCCCGACGTTCGTCAACACACCGATCAGGTAGGCGTCCAGGATGCGCCCCTTACGTTTCCACGGGCTTGCTGCGCGGCCACAGACCGGCCGGATGCACTGCAAGCAGCACGAACAGCAGCAGGTACGAGACGAGGTCGCGCGATTGCGGCCCGAGGAACCATTGGGTGTGCGCCTCGACAAGTCCGAGCACGAGGCCGCCGACGATCGCGCCGGGGAGCGAGCCCAGTCCGCCGATCATCATCGCGAGCATGCCCTTGAGCGTCGACCACATGCCCAGCATCGGCGTGACCTGGCCATGCGTCGCGACTACCAGGTAGCCTGCAAGGCCGCCGATGGCCGAGGCCAGTGCAAACACCCGGATCAGCACCCAGGAGACGTTGATGCCGGAAAGGCCCGCGGCACCCGGCTCGTCGATCACTGCGCGCACCGCAAGTCCAAAACGCGTGCGATAGAGGATCAGCCAGAGGGCCGCGCAGATTGCAGTCGCGCACGCGAGCGTGATCAGCGATTCGACGCGCAGGGTCAGCGGCCCCCCGAGCGTTAGCGTTCCTATGTCGAGCGGCGCGCCTTCATACAGTGCCGGGAAGGCATACAGGTGCTGCGGCATCCAGAGGGTCACGATCTCCTCGAACTGCATCCACAACGCAAAGCTCGCGACCATCGAGGCGATCGCCGCATTGCCGGGCCTCAATCCGCGCGCATTGTGCGGCGCGAAGCACAGGCGCTCCACGTACGCGCCCGCCAGCACCGCGCCCGCGATCGTGACCAGCGCGAGCACGAGCAACCCGCTCTGGAAACGCAGCGACGCCCAGGTCGCACAGTAGGCCCCGAACATGATCGCGGCGCCATACGAGAGATTGGCCCGCCGCAGCACGCCAAAGATCAGCGTGAATCCGAGCGCCAGCAGCGCGTAGGTCGCGCCCTGTGCGAGACCGTCGAGGGTGTTCTGCAGGAGGTCAGCGAGCATGTCGACCTCCCTCGCTCAGGGGCGTGCGGATCCCAGGTAGGCGCGCTTGATGACTTCGTCCTCGGCAAGCGACCCCGGATCGCCGCTGAAGGTGACCCGGCCCTGTTCCATGAGGTAGAAGTGGCTCGCCACCTTGAGGGCCATGTGCGCGTTCTGCTCGACCAGGAAGATCGTCGCGCCGTCCTTGTTCAGCTCCGTGATGATGCTGAAGATCTCGGCCACGATGAGCGGCGCGAGACCCAGCGAGGGCTCGTCCATGAGCAGCAGCTTTGGCCGGCTCATGAGCGCGCGGGCCACGGCCAGCATCTGCTGCTCGCCGCCCGAGAGCGTTCCGGCCTCCTGCGCGGAGCGCTCGCGCAGGCGCGGGAAGCGCGTGAACATGCGCTCGATGTCGGAAGCGATTTCAGCAGTGTCGTTGCGTTGGTAGGCGCCCGCCTGCATGTTCTCGATCACCGACATCCGGGGGAATACGAGGCGGTTCTCCGGAACGAGCGCAACACCCGCCGCAACGATCGTGTGCGGCGCCTTGCCGGCGATGTCCTGACCGGCAAACCGGATCGAGCCGCGCCGCGGCTCGAGGATGCCGGCGGTGCTCATCATCAGCGTGGTCTTGCCCGCGCCGTTGGGTCCGAGCAGGCAGGTGATCGAGCCTTCCTCCACAGTGAGCGAGACCCCTTTGAGCGCCTCGATCTTGCCGTAGGAGGTGACGAGGTCCTGGATTTCGAGGAGGACTGAGGTCGTCATGGCGTCAGACGGTTTCCCCGCCGAGGTACGCCTTTTGCACCGCGGGGTCGGCCTGGATCTCGGTCGGCGTCCCCTCGGCGATCTTCTGGCCGAAGTTGAGCACCGCGATGCGGTCCGTCACGCCCATGACCAGTTCCATGACGTGCTCCACCAGCAGCACCGTGATGCCCTCGTCGCGCATCTTCACGATGCGGTCTTTCAATTGGGCGATCTCTTCGCTGTTCATGCCGGCGGCCGGCTCGTCGAGCAGGATGAGCTTGGGCCGGGTGGCCATCGCGCGCGCGAGTTCCAGCCTGCGCTGCTCGCCGAAAGCGAGGTTCGCGGCAAGCTCGTCTTGCTTGTGCGCGAGGCCGCTGAACTCCAGCAGCCGTGAAATCTCCTCGCGCACGCCGGCCTGCCCGCCGAGCCAGCGCGAAAAGAAGCCGCGCTTCGCGTGGTCGGCCGGCGAGTTCTGCGCGACCCACAGGTTCTGCCAGACGCTGAGTTGCCCGAACAGGCGGATGTTCTGGAAGGTGCGCGCCACGCCGCGCCCGATCCGCAGATGCGTCGCCAGCGTGCCGAAGTCCCGCCCGTCGAAGACGATCGAGCCGGCGGTGAGGGGAAAGAGCCCGGTGACGAGGTTCACCGTGGTGCTCTTGCCCGAGCCGTTGGGACCGATGAGGCCGAAGATCTGGCCTTGCTCGACGGCGAGGTCGAGGCCGTCCACGGCGCGCACGCCGCCGAAATGGCGCGAGACGCCTTTCAGCTCAAGCAGCGCCACGCTTGCCTCCAAACAGCTTCCTGATCCAGAGCAGGGTGGGCGCGTCGAGGAAGCCCTTGGGCCGCACGTTCATCACGACCACGATCAGTGCGCCGAAGAGGAGGTTGCGCCAGTCGCCGAGGAAGCGCAGCCCTTCGACGAGGAAGCCCTGCACGAACACGACCGCCACGATGGTGCCGAACACGCTGCCCAATCCTCCGAGGATCGGGTACGCGATCGCGAAAGTCGCCAGCAGGATGCCGAAGCTCGCATGCTCGATGTGGGTGGTGTAGTGCGCGTAGATCCCGCCGCCGAGGCCGGCAATCGCGCCGCCAACGGTCATCGCGCTCACTTTCACCGCGGTGAGGTTGATTCCGACCGACTGCGCCGCAAGCTCGTCCTCGCCCACGGCGCGCAGGACCGCGCCATAGCGCGAGCGGTCGAACCACCAGAGCAGCGCCATCGCGAGCACCACGAACGCCCAGATGAACAGCATCACGTCCATCGTCGTCCAGCCGTTCTCGGGAAAATACCGGATCTGGCGGAAGCCTTCGCCGCCCAGCGGCCCCAGCTTCACGCCGCCCTTGGCCACTTGGTAATCGAAGTTGAAGAAGAACAGGCGCACCGCTTCGCCAAACGCCAGGGTAGCGATCACGAGCATCAATCCCTTGACCCGCAGCGCCGGAAATCCCACCGCGCACGCCACCACCGCGCCGAGCGCGGAGCTCGCCGCCAGCGCCGGGAGGATCGTCCAGCCCGCAAGCACCGTGAGCATGCCGGCCACGTACGCGCCGACTGCGAAGAACCCCGCCTGCGCGAGCGTCACCTGACCGGTGAGCAGCACGACGTATGCCGACAACCCGAGCAGCGAATGCACGCCGATGATCTGCGCGAGGCCGAAATAGAAGTCCATCAGTCCCGGCCTCCCACGGCCGCGTTAATCGCGGCCTCCTTTTGGCCCGAAGATCCCGTCGGGCCGGAAGACGAGGAACACGAACAGCAGCAGCATCACGTACAGGTCGCGCTCGGTCACGCCGCGGAACTGCTGCAGCACGCTTTCGAACCCGCCGACCAGCAGGCCGGCGATGATCGCGCCCGGCACGCTGCCAAGTCCGCCGATCACGGTGACGATGAGGCCTTTAACGGTGAGCGGCGTGGTCAAGAGCGGGGAGAGCGTGCCCACCGAAGCGCCGATCATTGCGCCCGCGATGCCTCCGAGCAGGCCGGTGATCACGAAGGTCATGGCATTCACCTGGCCGACGCGAATCCCGCACAACTGCGCGGCCACTGTCTGCTGCGAAACTGCGCGAGTGGCAAGGCCGAGCCGCGTCTTGTAGATCAGGGCGAGCAGCCCGGCCATGCACAGCACGCTGACCGCGAACACCATCAGCAAGTCGCCGCGCAGCGTGTAGTCGCCCCAGCGCAGCATCACGTCGTCGAACAGCGCCGGGTAGTTGAGCGGCATGCCGTTGGTCATGTGGACGATGATTTCATCGATCAGGAGCAGCATGCCCACGGTAGCCATCAGCGTGGCCAAAGGATTGGAGATCGGGATGAAATGAAAGCAGGTGAGATAGACCAGGTAGCCGATCACGCCGCCGGCAAGGAAAGCGCAGAAGAAGACCACCAGGGGCGGGGCTGCGACCACCTTGAGGATCAGCAGGCCGCAGTAGGCCCCGCCGATCGAGGCGGCCGCGTACGAGAGATTCAGCTTGTGCATCACGCCGAACACCAGCGTGAAGCCGATGCCGATCAGCGCGTAGGTCGAGCCGAACAGGACGCCGTCGGAGAGGGCCTGGAGAAAATCAAGCATGGAATGGAAGCGGGGGGACCTGAAGGGGGGCGGCAGCCCCCCTTTGCCTACTTGCCCTGGTAGCGCGCGTCAGCGCGTTACAAAGGATTGTGCAGTACCTGCCAGCTGCCGCCCTTCGCATGCACGAAGAGGTAGGGCTTGTCGGCCTCGCGGTCCTCCGTCCTGCGCGTCGTGCCCATGAGCCCGGCCGTGGACTTGAGCTTGGCGAGGCCATCGCGGATCTTGCGGCGGTCGGCCTGCACGTCCTTGGGGTTGCCGGAAATCTTCTCCGACTCCATGACCTGCTTGAGGATGAACATGTTCTCCCAGGCGGCCATGCTGTGCAGGTCGGCCGAGCCCTTGAACTTCGCCGTTGCATCCGCTGCCGCCTTGCCTTCCTTGTTGACCGGCGCAAAGCTGGTCGGGATCATCATGCCCTCGGCCTGCTTGGCGCAGCCCTGCATGGTCTCGAGGCTGGAGGTGCTCGTGAGCCCGACGAGCAGCTTGGGTTTCACGCCCTGGCGCTGCATTTCCTTGAGCACGCCGCAGGTGGTGAAGGGGTGCGCCGAGATCGCCACGATGTCGGCGTTGGCCTTCTTCATCTCGCGCACCTGCGTGGCGAAGTTGGTGTCGTTCAGCAGCCACTTCGATTCGCCCGCGACCGTATAGCCGTTGGCCGTGGCGCGATCCTTCATCACCACGTACCAGGTGGCGCGCGAATGGGCGAAGTCTTCCTCCACGCCGCCGTACACGGTCTTCAGGTCGGGATGCTGCTGCTTGAGCCAGTAGAAGAGCGAGGAGTACATCGTCATTTCGTTCGGCACGTTGCGGAACGACCACTCCGAGATCTTGGCAAGGCCACCCTTGATCGCGACGTCGCTGAAGATCGGGAACTGCAGGCCCGAGTCGCTCGCGTCGCCGGCCTTTTTCTGCAGGATGCCGAAGAGCGGCTCGGCCACGTTCGAGCAGGTGGGCCCGACGCCGATGAGCGAATCGGTGCCGGCCATGCGACGCGCAACCGAGATGCCTTCCTCCGCCGTGCAGCGGTCGTCGTAGTAGTCGACCACGATCTTCGCTTTCGAGCCGTCGGCGAGTTTTACGCCGCCGGACTTGTTGATCTGGTCGGCCGCGGCGAGCATTGCCGCCTCGCTGTTGATGCCGAACGAGCGCACGACGCCTGACTTGGCGCCGAAGCCGGAGATGCGGATGGTTTTCTCCTGCGCGAATGACGGAGCGGCAAATGTGCCTGCCGCGAAAACGGCTGCGATGGCATACGCGGTCTTGCGCCGCGTTGTTACGTCGATCTTGTTCATGGGTCTCCCCCCTCTGTTAGGATGCTCCGGCCAGTGTACGGGAGGAGTAAAGAATGGCAAAGCCTGCAAAGAAGAAAACGGCGCTCAAGCGTGTGACGCCGAAGAAATCCAAAGCCGCAAAGAAGATTGTTGCGCCGCAAAAGAAGCGCGCGTCCGCCAAGCCGGTTGCAAGAAACGACAAGGCCAGCATCTGGGACAGCATGGTGCCCGGCCCGGCCAACTACGCTTCGCTCTCGCCGATCACTTTCCTGCCGCGCGCAGCCGAGATCCATCCGCAGCGCACGGCGGTGGTTCATGGCACGCGCCTCATCAGCTATGCGCTCTTCTATCGCCGGGCGCGCCAGCTCGCTTCCGCGCTCGCGAAGCGCGGCGTTACCAAGGGCGACGTCGTCTCGGTCATGCTGCCGAATGTGCCCGCCATGCTCGAAGCGCACTATGGCGTGCCCGTCCTCGGCGCGGTGCTCAACACCATCAACACGCGCCTGGACTCGGCGACCATCGCCTACATCCTCGAGCATGCCGGCAGCAAGGTGCTGATCACCGATCGCATGTACGCGGGTGTAGTGGGGCCGGCGCTGATGGAATTGAAGCGGCAGCTCAATCGCAGGATCCTCGTCATCGACGTCGACGATCCGCTCTATGCCGGCCCCGGCGAAAAGCAAGGCGAGATCGAGTACGAGGCCTTCATCGCGGCCGGCGATCCCGGGTTCCCGTGGAAGCTGCCGCAGAACGAATCCGCGCCGATTTCGCTCAACTACACCTCGGGCACGACCGGGCGGCCCAAGGGCGTCGTCTATCACCATCGCGGGACGTTTCTCGAGTCGTTGGGCAATATCGCGGCGTGGCCGCTGCCCTCCGCGCCCGTCTTCCTGTGGACGCTGCCGCTCTTCCATTGCAACGGCTGGTGCTTTCCTTGGTCGATCACCGCGATGTGCGGCACGCACATCTGCCTGCGCGCGGTCGACCCCGCGGTGATCTTCCCGATGATCGTCCAGCACAACGTCACCCACATGTGCGGCGCGCCCACGGTGCTGACCATGCTCACCTCCACGCCTGCCGAGCAGCGGCTCAGGTTCGCCAAGCCGGTCAACATCCTCACCGGGGGCTCGCCGCCCCCGGCCAAGGTGCTGCTCGAGATGGAGCAGCTCGGCTTCAACGTGATGCACATCTATGGCATGACCGAGCTGCAGGGGCCTTCGACGACCTGCGAGCCGCAGGACCACTGGGCAGGCCTGTCGAGCGAGCAGCGCGCCAACCTCATGGCCAGGCAGGGCGTGCGCTACCAGGTCGTCGAAGGCCATATCGTCGGCGATCCGCTCACTTGCGAACCGGTGCCCAAGGACGGCGCGACCATCGGCGAGATCCTGATCCAGGGCAATACCGTGATGCTCGGCTACCTCAGGGACCCGAAATCGACGGCGGAGACCTTCCATGGCGGCTGGATGCACACCGGCGACCTCGCCGTGTGGGACGAGAGCAACTACATCGAGATCAAGGACCGCAAGAAGGACATCATCATCTCCGGCGGCGAGAACATCTCGTCGGTCGAAGTCGAGATCGCACTCTACAAGCATCCCTCCACGCTGCTGGCCGCGGTCGTTTCGCGGCCGGACGCGAAGTGGGGCGAGACGCCGTGCGCTTTCGTTCAATTGAAGCCCGGCACCAACGGCACTGAGGAGGAATACATCGAGTGGTGCCGCAACAACCTCGCGCGCTTCAAGGTGCCGAAGAAGGTGGTTTTCGGGGCGATCCCCACCACGGCCACCGGCAAGATCCAGAAATACGTGCTGCGTGAAAAGGCGCGCGACCTGTAGCGCAAAGTGAAACCATTATTTGCAGGAAGCCGCATCTGGAGCGGCTTCCAGGGGGAGTTGAGTTGCCCCCTGAACCGGTCTTTGCGTGCTAAATAGCTGAAAATTAAGCACAAGTTCAGTTGCATTTGCTTACAAATGCCTGTCGCATCGCCGGAACTCCCTTCGCCTACCCCGTGTCAGACCCATACCTACAAGCGAGTAGGCATAAGCGGTAATTCGGACAGGCCTGAGCAACCTGTCGGTCCTTTACCCCAACCTGGATAAAGAACTAATGACCTCGATTCACAAAGCGACCCCCCTGCACATGTTTGTCCTGGCCACCCTGCTGGTCACTGCGGGCTTGGTGAGCAGATTGAACCAGAGCCTCCCGAGCGCCGAAGCGATTGCCAACGCGGTGTATCGCATCCTCCCGTCCCAGCCCGAGGCCGTGGATGCGGAACAAGTCCAGCGCAACGAGCAGGGCGTCGAGCAATCGCCGGCCCCCGTCAAGCGCGAGACCACTGCGCAGAAGCGCGCGCGCTATGCGTCGCATGTGCAGACCGCGGCTGAAGCCAGCAATGTCCCGGCCGCGCTGATCGAAGCCGTGATCACCGCCGAGTCGGCCTTCAATCCGCTTGCAGTGTCCAGTGCCGGCGCCGTAGGGCTCATGCAGCTCATGCCCGCGACGGCCGCGCGCTTCGGCGTCACGGATCGCACCGATCCGGCGCAGAACATCCTCGGCGGCGCGAAGTACCTCAACTTCCTGCTCAACAAATTCCAGAACCCCAAGCTCGCGATCGCCGCCTACAACGCGGGCGAAGGCAACGTGATCAAGCACGGCAACAAGATCCCGCCCTTCAAGGAAACGCGCCAGTACGTGCCGAAGGTGCTCTCCTTCTACACGAAGTACCGCAACGACGACTGATCGCGCTACGGCAAGCGTTCGCAGCGGCCCGCCAAGTGCGGGCCGTTTCGTTTGCGGGGCCGCCGCGCCGCCACATTGACGGGCGTTCCGGTCCGCCGCATCCTCCTCCCGTTTGCCAATAACACCATGGGAGAAGACAAATGAAGAACACAAGACGCGAATTCATGGGCATGGGCCTGGCGCTTGCAGGCTCGGCGGCGCTCGCCGGTTGCGG
>CAZZDV010000083.1:0-1835 GCA_964652785.1 uncultured Bordetella sp. | reverse complement strand
CGCCTGCTGTAAAAGCCGGGTCAGAGTCGACTTTCGGGGAAAGGCCGCGTCCCGGCCCCTAGCCGGCCTCGTTGTCGTGGGGCTCGGCGCATCGCTCGCGCCGCTCGATCTCGCGGTCAACGTCGCTTTTCCCGCGATTACCGCGGCGTTCGCGCTCGAGACGCAGGCGATCCGCTGGGTGATCGCCGCCTACGTGCTGGTGTATTCGAGCCTGATGCTGGCGTTTGGAAAGCTGGGCGACGCGATCGGCTATCGGCGCGTTTTCCGCGCCGGGCTCGTGCTCGCAGCGGTGGCTTTCGTGCTGTGCGCGCTCGCGCCGGACTACGGGTGGCTGCTCGGGGCGCGCATGGTCCAGGGCGTGGCCGCGGCGTTGTTGCTCAGCTGCGCGCCCGCGCTTGCCACGTCGCTCTACGAAGAAAGCCGCCGCACCTGGGTCCTCGGCGCCTACGCGAGCATGGGCGCCGCGGCCGGCGTGGTGGCGCCGCTGGTGGGCGGCGCAAGCATCGCCTTGCTGGGGTGGGCCGGCGTGTTCTGGTTTCGCGCGCCGCTGGCCGTTGCGTCGCTGATGCTGCTTGCGTTCATTCCCCCGGCACCGGAGCCGGAGCATGCCGAAGTCCAGCGCGGTTTCGATCTCGGTGGCGCGGTGCTGCTTGCAGCCGGCGTGGCCCTCGTGCTGCTCGCGCCGACGCTCGCGCAATCCGACGGCCTGGTTTGGCTATCCGTGTCTTCCGCGCTTGCCGGCGTGGTCCTGCTCGGCGCGTTCATCTTTCGCCAGCGCGGCGCCGAGCATCCTTTTCTGCCCGGCGCGATCGTGCGCGATCCGGGCTTCGTGCTGCTCAACCTGGCGAGCGCCTCGGTCCACCTCGCCGGATTCGCAGTCCCGCTGCTGGTGCCTTACTACCTGGCGCGCATCTCGGGTTACGGACCGATGGAGATCGGCGCCCTGCTGACGCTGTGGGCGGTGGGCATGATGGCCGGCTCGGCGATTGCGGTGCCGGCCGCACGTCGGCTCGGCAGCAGGCCGGCCGCGCTGCTGGGCGGCGCGCTGCTCGTCGCCGGCCAGTTCGCCATCGGGCAATGGCCTGCGGGGCCGTCCCTGATGCTGCTCGCACTTTTCGTGCACGGCGCGGGCATTGGCCTCTTCCAGGTCGCGTACACCGATAGCGTGATCGGGGCGTTGCCGCAGCACGACCGCGGCGTGGCCGGAAGCCTCACGATCCTCACGCGCACGATCGGGATCCTGGTCGGCGCGGCGGCGCTGACTGCGGCCCTGCATGCCCTGGAGGCGCGCAACCTCGCCGCGGGGCAGGGTGGGACGGAAGCGTTTCTTGCAGCGTTCCAGTCGGTGTTCGTTTACTCGGCGCTCGCGTTCGGGATCTTCTTCGCGCTGGCTTCGGTTCGTCGGCGCAAATCTACTCCGGCGTGACGCCCGAATCCTTCACCAGCTTGGCGAATCTGGGCTGCTGGGCGGCAATGAAACCCCGGAACTGGTCGCACTGGCTGTCTGGGGTTGCGGCGAATTCTGGAAAGTAGAACATTTAGTTCTGTAGACCGAGTCTGCGCGCGGCTGATAGGTCAATTATGTTTCCTGATTTAACACGTTCAACGCGCCGGCCGGTACTACGATCCGATCAAGGCTTTGCCGGGACGGTTCGGGCGCAAGACGCGCTGAAGATCGGCCCCGAAGTCGATGCCGGCCCGGGCCATCAGCCACAGGACGATCCCGATGTTGACGATATTGGCGCCGACGCCAAAGGCGAACGCGGCCTGGTACGAGCCGGTCCTATCGAAGATCCAGCCGCCTATCCATCCACCCAGACCCATGCCGAGCTGCG
>CAZZDV010000082.1:0-15455 GCA_964652785.1 uncultured Bordetella sp. | reverse complement strand
TTGTCTTCAATCGACAGCAGCGGGAACACTTCGCGGCCCTCGGGCACGTGCCCGATGCCGGCGCGCACGATGCGGTCCGGGGCAAACCCCTGGATCTCGGCGCCGCGCAGCTTCACCTGGCCCTTGGACGGATCGATGATCCCCGAGATGGTCTTGAGGATCGTCGACTTGCCCGCGCCGTTGGCACCGAGCACGGTGACGATCTTGCCTTCTTCGACGGTGAGCGTGACACCGCGCAACGCCTGCACCGGGCCGTAGCTGGACTCGACGTTGGCGAGCTCGAGCACCGGAGTAGTCATGTCCCGGCCTTCATGACGACGCGCTCAACGGGGGACTCAACGGGGGACTCACTGCGGCACCACCGAGATAGGCCTCGATCACCGCGGGATGCGACTGTACTTCGGCCGGCGTGCCTTCGGCGATCACGCGACCTTCGCTCAGTGCGAGCACGCGGTCCGAGACGCGCGAGACTAGATTCATGTCGTGCTCGACCATGAGCACCGTCACCCCGAGCCCTTTCTTGATGTCCTCGATCCAGAACGCCATCTCGTCGGTTTCTTCAGGATTGAGCCCCGAAGACGGCTCGTCGAGCAGCAGCAGGCGGGGCTCGGAGGCCAGCGCCCGGCCAAGCTCGATGACCTTGCGCACGCCGTAGGGGAGGCCCGCCACCCTGCTGTCGCGGTAGTGCGCCAGATCGAGCAGGTCGATCACTTTCTCCACCGCCTCGCGCTGCGCAATCTCGGCGCGGCGCACTGATCCCGTGAAGAGCATCTCCTCCCAGAGCGAAGTCGAGCGATGCCGGTGGCGTCCGATCAGCAGGTTCTGCAGGACCGTGGCGTGTTCGAAGAGCTCGATGTTCTGGAAAGTGCGCGCGATGCCGAGTTCCGCCACCCTGTGCTGCGCGAGGCCGGTCAGGTCCTGGTCCTCGAACACGATGCGCCCGGAGCTCGCGGGGTAGATGAGGCCGATCAGGTTGAAGATCGTGGTCTTGCCGGCGCCGTTGGGACCGATGATCGTGTAGACCTCGCCGCGCTTCACTTCGAAGGAAACGTCGTCCACGGCCACCACGCCGCCGAACCGGATGCCGAGCTTCTCGACCCTGAAGAAGCTCATCGCAACCGCTCCGATTTCATGTAGCTCTTCTGGCGGCGGAACATGCCCTTGCGATAGAACGGGAAGAGCTCGAACCAAGTCCGGACCTTGAGCCAGCGGCCATAGAGCCCGAGCGGCTCGAACACGATGAAACCGATCAGCACCACCCCGAAGACCACGGCCTGCAGGCCCGAGCCGGCGACGTTGCCCGGCAGGTAGTCCTTGGCGATCGAAATCAGCTGCGGCAGCACGATGAGGAAAGCCGCCCCGAGCACTGCACCGTGCAGCGACCCCACGCCGCCGAGGATCACGATCGTGACGAGCTCGATCGACTGCAGCAGCGTGAACTGCTCGGGCGAGATGAAGGTCACCTTGTGTGCATACAGGGCGCCCCCGATGCCCGTGAGCGCGGCCGAGATCGCAAACGAAAGCGTCTTGTACTTGGCCAGGTTGACGCCCATGCAGCTGGCCGAGATCTCGGAATCGCGGATTGCGACGAACGCCCGGCCGGTCGGCGAGCGCAGCAGGTTCATCATTGCGAGGATCGACAGGATCGTGAGCGCGAGGCACAGGTAATAAAAGGCGGCGTCGCTGGCGAGCGAATAGCCGAAGATCACGATGGGCTTCAGGTGCTGGCCCGTGTTGCCGCCCGTAAGGCTTTCCCAGCGCGTGATGACTTCCTCGACGATGACGTTGAAGGCCAGGGTCGCGATCGCGAGATAGATCCCCTTCAGCCGCAGCGCCGGCAGGCCGAGGATGAATCCCAGCATGGCCGAAAAGAGGGCCGCGCAGGGCAGCGAGATCACGAAGGGCACGCCCCTCGCCTGTAAAAGTGCTTCGGTATAGGCGCCGATCGCGAGAAACGCCGCGTGCCCGAGCGAGATCTGTCCCGTGAAACCCACGAGCAGCATGAGGCCGAGGCCGACGATGGAGTAGATCAGGATGAAATGCAGCTGCGACATCACGTACTCGTCCACCAGCGAAGGCGCGACGAGCAGGGCCGCAATCAACAGGCCATACCAGAACACCTGTCCGCTGTGCTTGAACAGGCGGATGTCCTGGTCGTAGTTCGTCTTGAAAACAAACCGCACCGGCTACACCTTCTTCCTGGCGGTTTCGCCGAAGATGCCCGAAGGCTTGATGAGCAAGACGACCAGCACGACGACGTACGCCGCGACGTCCTTGAACCCCTCGGGCAGGTAGAAGCCGGAAAGGGCCTCGACGATGCCGATGATGAGGCCGCCGACGATCGCCCCGGGCACGCTGCCGAACCCTCCGACAACCGCCGCAGGAAAAGCCTTGAGGCCGATGAAGCCCATGTTCGAATGCACGAACGTCACGGGCGCGAGCAGGATGCCGGCGAACGTGGCCACGCCGGCCGAGAGGCCCCACACCAGCATGTTCACCCGGCGCACCGGGATGCCCATGTAGGCGGCGGCGAGCTGGTTCTGCGACGTGGCCTGCATCGCCACGCCGAGCTTGGCATAGCGGAAGAAGACGTAGAGCACGAGGCAAAGCGCGGTGGTCATGCCGATGACCGCGAGCTGCTGCACGGCGAAAATGATGCCGCCGACCTTGACCACGCCTTCCGAGAAGGGCGTGGGGAGCGTGTAGGTGTCGCTGCCCCAGCCCGGGATCATCGTGACGACGCCGCGCAGCACGTAACCCACGCCGATGGTGATCATCACGACCGTGAACGCGGGCTGCCCGAGCACGGGGCGCAGCACGATCTTCTCGAGCAGCATGCCGACGACCGCCATGACCGCGACGGCAAAGAGGATCGTCAGCCAGTAGGGCCAGCCCAGCGTGACGCTCGCGGTCAGCGCAAAGAATGCGCCGAGCATCATCAGGTCGCCCTGGGCGAAGTTGACGGTCTCGGTGGCCTTGTAGATCAGCACGAAGCCGAGCGCAACAAGGGCGTACACACAGCCCTGCGCGACTCCGGCTACCGTCAGTTGCAGCAGCTGATTGAGCACGTCCACTCCTCCGCGGCGGATTCTACCAAGCATGCCGGACCGTGCAATTGCTTTTCGCAGAGGCGCGACCTAGACTGGGCCGCAGCGAAACCCGCATTCATCCTATGCAATGAGATTCGCGCAATGAAAACGGTTCGCGTTGGCGCCGGCCTCGGCTTCTATGGGGACTCATGGCGCTCGGTGCGCGCGTCGATCGAGCGCGGCGGCGTGAAATACATCGGCTCGGACCACCTCGCGGAGCTCACGCTCGCGATCCTCCAGAAAGACCGGCAGAAGGATCCCGCCGCCGGTTACGCCCGCGACGCGGTGCCCATGCTCACCGAGCTTTGGCCGCTGGCCGCGAAGCGCGGCGTGAAGTTCGTGCTCAACGCGGGCGGGCTGAACCCCGAAGGCGCGCGCGAGGCGATCGCGAAGGCTTTTCATGCCAAAGGGTGGAAAGCGAAGATCGGCGTCGTCACCGGCGATTCGGTGACCGGCCGTATCGACGAGCTCAGGGCCGCCGGACAGGCGCTTGCGCATCTCGACACCGGCGCGGCCATCTCGTCCGTGCAGGATCGGCTCCTGTTTGCCAACGCCTATCTCGGCGCCCAGCCGATCGCGGAAGCCCTGGCGCAAGGCGCGCAGATTGTGGTGACCGGCCGCGTCGCGGATGCGGCGCTCTTCCTCGGTCCTCTCGCCCATGAGTTCGGCTGGCGCTGGGATGACTGGGAGCGGCTTGCGCAAGGACTGACCGTCGGGCACCTGCTCGAATGCTCGGGCCAGGCCAGCGGCGGAAATTTCGGCTCGGCGCAGGAGTGGGAGAAGATTCCCGATTTTCTCAACCTGGGCTATGGGATCGCCGAAGTCAGCGAGGACGGGACCGCGGTGATCACCAAAGCCCCGGGCACCGGCGGACGCGTTTCGTTCGACACGGTGCGACAGCAGCTCCTGTACGAAGTGCATGACCCGCATGCGTACTACTCGCCCGACGTGGTGCTCGACATGAGCACGCTCAAGCTCGAGGACGAGGGCAACGATCGCGTCAAGGTGACGAATGCGGGCGGCGCCGCGCGTACCGATACGCTGAAAATCGTGGCGGGCTATCACGACGGCTGGATGGGCACCGGCGTCATCGGCTATTCGTGGCCGGATGCGTATCGCAAGTGCGAGAAGAGCGTCGACATCATCAAGGGCCTCATCGCGGAGCGCGGGCTCGCGGTCGAGGAGACCAACGTCGAATACATCGGCTACAACTCGCTTCTCGGGGCGAATGCGGACCCGACTTACCGCGACCAGTTGAACGAGTGCTTCCTGAGGATGACGATCCGCACGCAGGACAAGCGCGTCGCCGACGGGTTCGGGCGCCTGTTCCCGTGGCTTGGGCTTTCGGGGCCGCCGTACCTCGGCGGGTTCCACGGCATCCAGAGGGCCAAGCAGCTGCTGGGGCTGTGGCCGACGCTGGTGAAGCGTGAACTCATCGAATCCGGCGTTCAGGTCAGCGTGGAGACCGCGGGATGAAAGTCGCGCTCTGGAAAATCGCGCACGCGCGTAGCGGCGACAAGGCCGACCGCGCGGATATCGGCCTCTTCGCCTGGGACGCGCCGACCTACGAGGTGCTCAAACGCGAAGTCACGAAGGAGAAGCTGGCGGAGCACTTCCGCGCGATCTGCTCGGGGCCGGTGGAGGTCTGGCCGCTGGAGAACATCCTCGCGATCAAGATCGTGCTGAACAGCGCGCTGCAGGGCGGAGCCGCGCGCAGCCTGCGCACCGACAACCTGGGCAAGATCGTCGCCGCGCAGTTGCTGCGCATGGAAATCGAGGCCCCCGCAGACCTGCCGCGCTTGCAGGAATAAGTGGGGTCAGAGTCGACTTTCCGTACAGACCACGCAACATTGACGGCCTACGCGGAAAGTCGACTCTGACCCCATTTATTTTTTAGCCGGCGAAGCGCTCGAGGTGGTGGTCGATGTCGCCGAACTGCTGGGCGATCATGGTGAGGCGGCGAAAGGTGTGGCTGACTTTCATTTCCTCAGTCATGCCCATGCCGCCGTGGAGCTGGATCGACTCCTGGCTGACGTGGCGGCAGGCTTCGGACACGCGGACCTTGGCCGCCGAGACGAGCCGCTTGCGCTCGGCGGGGTCCTTCTCCGAATCGGCCTTGTCGCAGGCGAGGCACGCCATCGACTTGGCCTGCTCGTAGCTGATGACCATGTCCACCATGCGGTGCTGGAGCGCCTGGAACGCCCCGATCGGCACGCCGAACTGCTTGCGGGTCTTTAGGTATTCGAGCGTTGCGTCGTTGGTCGACTTGATCGCGCCGACGGCTTCCGCGCAGACGAGCGCCGTGCCGTAGTCGACGACTTCCTCGATCAGCGCAAGGCCTTCGCCCTCCTTGCCGATGAGTGCATCCGCTGGCACCGAAACGCCCTTGAACGTGATGTCGCAGGCGCGCAGCTCGTCAAGCGTTCGGTAAGCCTTCATCGTCATGCCGGACGCCTTTGCGTCGACGAGGAAAAGGCTGATTCCCCTGGCATCCGTAGTGCCCCCCGAAGTGCGCGCCGAAACCACGATCTTGTCGGCGCAGGGTCCGTGGATGACGACGGCTTTTTCACCATCGATCACGTAGCCGCCGCCGGACTTCTTCGCCTGGGTTGCGACGTGCGCAAGGTTGTAGCGCGCGCCCTTTTCCGTCTGGGCGAACGCCATCTTGAGCTTGCCTTCCACGATCTGGGGCAGCAGCGCCTTCTTCTGCGCATCGCTACCGGCGCGCGAGACGAACTGCGCGCTCATCGTGGTGGCGAGGAAAGGCTCGACCACGAGCCCCTCGCCGATCGACTCCATGACGCCCATCATGTCGAGCGCCCCGCCGCCAAAGCCATCGTGGTCGGTCGGCACGGGCAATCCGAGCAGGCCCATTTCCGCGAGCGTGCCCCAGACGTCTTCGCTGTAGCCCTTGTCGGAGGCGACGATCTTCTTGCGCTCCTCGAATCCGTAGTCCTTGCCGATAAAACGCTTGACCGAGTCGGCAAGCAGCTGCTGTTCTTCGTTGTAGTCGAAATTCATGGCTTCTCCTCAGAGCCCCAGCGACATCTTGGAAATGATGTTGCGCTGGATCTCGTTCGAACCGGCGTAAATGGTGGTCTTGCGCATGTTGGCGTAGCGCGGCGCAAGCGAGGCGGTGAAGGCGTCGAACTCGCCGCCGTTCACCGGCTTGAAAGGCTGCGCCATGGGGCCGACGGCCTGCATCATGAGCTCGGTGAGCGACTGCTGGATCTCGGTGCCCTTGATTTTGAGCATCGAGACGTCCGCGCCGGGCGGCTGCCCGCTGCGGCGCATCTGGTCGAGGAAGCGCAGGTTGGTGATCTCCAGCGCCATGAGCTCGATCTCGACGCGCGACATCTTGTCGCGGAACCGCACGTCATCGATGAGCGGCTTGCCGTCCTTGGCCTGCGTCGAGGCGAATTCCTTGAGCTTGGCGAGCTCGCGCTTCGAGACGCCGATGCGCCCGGTGTTCATGCGCTCGTGCCCGAGCAGGTACTTGGCCACGGTCCATCCCTTGTTCTCCTCGTACACGAGGTTCTCGGCCGGGACCTTGACGTCTTCGAAGAACACCTCGTTCACCTCGTGCCCGCCATCCATGAGGATCAGCGGCCGCACCGTGACCCCTGGGGTTTTCATGTCGATCAGCAGGAACGAAATCCCTTCCTGGCGCTTGGAGGCACCCGAATCGGTGCGCACGAGGCAGAAGATCCAGTCCGCGTAGTGGCCGAGCGTGGTCCAGATCTTCTGGCCGTTGACGACATAGTGGTCGCCCCTGTTCTCGGCCTTGGTTTTCAGCGATGCGAGGTCCGAACCCGAGCCGGGTTCGGAGTACCCCTGGCACCAGAAATCGTCCGCGTTGTAGATGCGCGGCAGGAAGCGCTTCTTCTGCGCCTCGGTGCCGAACTTGTGCAGCACCGGCGCGCACATCGACAATCCGAAGGGCACCAGCGGAGGCGTGCCTGCATAGCCGCACTCTTCCTCGAAGATGTAGCGCTGCACCACGTTCCAGCCGTTTCCGCCCCACTCCTTCGGCCAGGACGGCGCGATCCATCCCTGCTTGGCGAGGATCTTGTGCCAGCGCACGAGGTCGTCCTTCGACAGGTGCTCGTGGTCGCCGACCTTGTCGGAAAGGTCCGCGGGAAGATTCTTTGCCAGCCAGCCGCGCACTTCGTCGCGGAAGGCGATCTCTTCGTTCGAATAGTTGAGGTCCATGCGGGGCTCCTATGGCGCTTCGCCATACCGGCACGGCGCATCCTTATTTTTTCGAACGGAGCTACCGGGGGGTACGGGGGGGCGCGGATGCGACCCCCTGTTCAGATTCTAGCCGAGAGAGAAGTCGATCACCATCCTTCCCACGGCTTTTGCGTCGATGAGATCGTTGAACGCCTGGGGAAGGTCGTCGAACCTGATCTTCCGCGCGATCCGATCCAGGTGGCGCGGCTTCAGGTCGCTCGCGAGCCGCTGCCAGATACGCGTGCGAAGCGGCATCGGGCTATTCGCATATACGCCGATGAGGCGGACGCCACGCAGGATGTAAGGCAGCACGCTGCCCTTGAAATCCACGCCGCCCGCGTTGCCGAACGCTGCGATCACGCCGTCGGTCTGCATGCTGCGCGCGAGCCATCCGAGCTGCTCGCCGCCGACCGAGTCCACCGCGCCCTGCCAAAGGGGCCTTTCAAGCGGGCGGGTGCCGAATTCGTAGCTCTTGCGGTCGATGACTTCGGCCGCACCGAGCGAGCGCAGGTAGTCCGCGGCGGCGTCAGACTTACCCGAGAGCGCCACGACCTCGTAACCGCGTCCCGAGAGCAGGTCGATCGCAATCGAGGCCGCGCCGCCCGTGGCGCCGTTGACCAGCACCTTGCCCTTGCCGGGCTGCAGGCCGTTCAATTCCATGAGGTCTAACGACAACGCCGCGGTGTAGCCGGCAACCCCGATCGCCGCCGTTTCAAACGGCGTGAGCGGAGCGGGCACCTTCACCAGCCACTCGGCCGGAAAACGGTTCACGTCCTGGTACCCGCCGTCGTGGTCCGCGCCGAGGCCGAAGCCATGTGCGACCACGCAATCGCCGGCCTTGAACCCCGGGGCCTTCGATTCGACAACCTCGCCGCAGACATCGATGCCCGCCGTGCAGGGGAAGCGATTGACGATCCTGGCCTTGCCGAACGCGGTGAGCGCGTCCTTGTAGTTGACGCTGGCAAATAGCGAACGGATCACGACCTCACCGGCGTCGAGCTCTTCGCTGCGCATGGAGGTGAATCGTCCGGCGCCGAACTTTCCTTCCTCGAAAACGCGATAAGCGCGAATGGCTGGCATCAGGTGCTCAAAGGATGGTTACGCCGCCGTCGGCGACGATGCACTGCCCGGTCATGAACGCGGCCGCTTTCGACGCGAGGAAAACAGCGATGCCGCCAATGTCCCGCGGCTCGCCGATGCGGCGCAGCGGCGTCGCCTCTTCGCGCGCGCGGCGCAGATTGTCGTCCTCCCAGAGCGCTTTGGCGAAGTCGGTCTTGACGAGCCCCGGCGCGATCGCGTTGACGCGCACGTTCTTCGGCCCCCACTCCGCGGCGAGGTTCTTGACCAGCATGTGGTCCGCGGCCTTGGAAATGCCGTATGCGCCGATGATGGTGTTCGCCTTCAGCCCCGCGATCGACCCGACCATGATCACTGAACCGCCGCCGCGCTCCGCCATTCCCGGAATGACGAGGTTGGCCAGCCAGAGGTTGGACTTCACGTTCGAGTTCATGACCTTGTCGAACGCCTCGTCGCTCAGGCCTCCGAGGGGACCGTAATACGGGTTGACCGCCGCGTTGCACACCATGATGTCGACCTTGCCCCAGGCC
Organism: uncultured Bordetella sp.; assembly: GCA_964652785.1. Classification (GTDB taxonomy): domain Bacteria; phylum Pseudomonadota; class Gammaproteobacteria; order Burkholderiales; family SG8-39; genus SZAS-79. The sequence goes on along the minus strand of CAZZDV010000082.1, from coordinate 6,526 downwards.
TTCATCGTGGCCGCTACAAGAGCGCTCACTTCTTCCTTGCGGCCGACGTTGCATGGCTGCGCCATGACGGTCAGGCCTTGCGCGGCGAGTTCGGCGCGGGTGGCTTCGCAGGCATCGGCCTTGCGGCTCGAGATCATGACTTTGGCGCCGGCGCGCCCGAGTTCCTCCGCAATCGATTTGCCGATGCCCTTGGTGGAGCCGGTGACGATGGCCACCTGGCCGGAGAGGTCGAACAATGAGGGCAGGGAAGTCGCCATGGCGGGAGCCTCTGCGGGCTGTTGGAAGGCGCTTAGAGTAGCCAATAACAGCCTTGAAGCGTAGCGACCGCCCCTGCTTGCTGGAGCCTGAACCGTTTCGCCCTATGCAAAATCCGCATGGTTTTTACACCCTTGATTTCGTTCTGCGAAACGTCATACGACTAAGTTGACAGAGGGGGCGGCCTCCCGAACAATCGCTATGCGAAACAAGTTCAGCTGCCTGCAGTTTCGAGTGCGCTGCCACACTGTGCACTCCCCGGATCCTTCCAGCCCGGCGTAGAACCGAGCGGTAGCAGCCTTACCGGCTCCACCCGCGGGTATACAGGGCAGCATCTGATTCAAGGAGAAGTGACCATGGGCGCCCCAGAGTCCAACGTACCGCTTTCCACGCCAGCCGGCTCGCCTGCTTACAGCTACGAGCACGAAGGCGACCGCCAGTTCGCAACCACGCTTGCGCGAGGGCTCGAAGTCCTGCGCTGCTTCACGCCGCTCGAGCCGATGCTCGGCAACAAAGAGATCTCCGTGCGCACCGGGCTGCCGAAGCCGACGGTCTCGAGACTCACCTACACGCTCACCAAGCTGGGCTACCTGCGCCACAACATGCGCCTGGGCAAGTACCAGCTCGGCTCGGCCGTGCTTTCGATCGGCTACCCGCTGCTCGCAAGCATGAGCGCGCGCCAGGTCGCCCGTCCGCATATGAAAGACCTGGCCGACCATGCCAATGCTTCGGTATCGATGGGCATCCGCGACCGCCTGAACGTCGTGTTCGTCGAGAGCTGCCGCTCGGCCAGCGGGTCGCCCTCGCTGCCGGACATCGGCACTTCGATCCCGATTGCGCAGGCTTCGGTAGGCCGTGCCTTCCTCGCCGCCTGCACGCCTGCGGAGCGCGAAGCTGTGCTGAACCAGATGAAGGTCAAAGAGCCCGAGATGCACCGCAAGTACCGCGCGCAGATCGACAAGAGCCTGCAGGAGATCCGCGAGCGGGGCTTCTGCGTCTCCTATGGCGACCTGCGCCGCGAGATTCACGCCGTCGGCGTGCCGATGCGCCGCACGGTCGACGGCGAAATCGTCGCCTTCAACTGCAGCATCCCGGCGTTCATGCTCAAGAAGGGGCAGATCGAAGACGATATCGGTCCCCGCCTCGTCCAGATGGTGCGCAACATCGAGGCCGCCCTGGGCATGCACTGATGACCGCGACCGCAGGAGAGTTCGGCGTCGATGCCACCCGGCATGGGCGCATCCTGCAGCTCGCGATCCGCAATCCGGCGCAGCGCAACGCGATCAAGCCGGAAATCTCCGCCGAACTGGCCCGCCAGCTGCGGCTGGCCTCCTTCGACGAGTCGGTCGGGGCCGTGGTGCTGCGAGGCGAGGGCGAGCATTTCTGCGCGGGCGGCGACCTCCTCACCCTGGGCGAAAACGCCACGACTACAGCCAGCATTTGGGGCTCGAGCGCTCGCTCTTCGTGGAAGCCCTTCACGACGACGAGGCCGGCGAAGGCATCGCCGCTTTTCTCGGCAAGGGCAAAGCCCGCTTCCACCCCTGACTTGCCGCACGGATAGCCCGCGCGCGGCCGTGTTTCGCAGCCACCATTCGCGGCCTTGCGGCCCACACCTGAGGTAGCGACTCCATGATCCGCGATCAAGTGAAGCTGACCAAGCTGCTCGAAGCAACGCGTGGATTCATGCGCGACGTCGCAATCCCCAACGAGGAAAGGGTGGAACGCGAGAACGCGATCCCCGAGGAAATCGTGGCGCAGATGCGCTCTCTTGGGTTCTTCGGCTGGAGCATCCCGGAGGAGTACGGTGGCGCCGGCCTGACGACCGAGGAGCTGTGCCTTGCGAACATGGAAATCTCGCAGTGCGCGGTCGCCTACCGCGCGCGGGCCGGAACCAATACCGGCATAGGCGCCGAGGCCATCATCCAGGAGGGCACCGCGGAGCAGAAGCGCAAGTACCTGCCGCGGCTCGCCTCCGGCGAGATCACCGGTTGCCTGGCGGTCACCGAACCCGAGGCCGGCTCGGACCTGCTCGGCGGGCTCGCGACCATGGCGGTAGGAGAAGGCGACCACTACGTCCTCAACGGCACCAAGCGCTACATCACCAACGCGCCGATCGCCGACCTCTTCACGGTACTCGCACGAACCGACCCATCGAACAAGGGCGGCTCCGGCACCACGACGTTCCTGGTCGAGCGCGGCACGCCCGGGCTCTCGATCGGACCCGAGCACAAGAAGATGGGCCAGGAGGGCTCCCCCGTTTCGGAGGTCTACTTCAAGGATTGCCGCGTCCCGAAATCCGCGGTGCTCGGCGGGACCACGGGCACCGGCTTTCGCGCGGTGATGAAGTCGCTCAACAAGCAGCGCATCAATCTCGCCTCGCTTTGCACCGGCCCCGCGATCCGGCTGCTCGACGAAGGGCTGCGCCACGCGCTCGCGCGCAAGCAGGGCGGCAAGTCGATTGGCGAGTTCCAGCTGGTGCAGGCGATGCTTGCCGACTGCAAGGTCGAGATCTCGGCGGCGCGCGCGCTGATCCTGGAGACCGCCCGAAAGCGCGATCTCGGGGAGGACGTGACGATGGCGGTCTCGATGTGCAAGTACTACGCCTCCGAGATGGCCGGGCGTGTCGCAGACCGCGTAGTGCAGATCTTCGGCGGCGCCGGGTACTGCGAAGACATCGGCGGGTCGGTGCCGCGCTTTTATCGTGATGTGCGGCTGTTCCGGCTTTACGAGGGCACCAGCCAGATCCACCAGTTGAACATCGCCCGGCACCTGTTGCGCGGCGAGCGCTAGCCCGTTCCTGAGGAGGAACCATGAACACCCTCATGCGAGGGCCACGACAAGTGGACGAAGCTCATCCAGGCCCGCACATCAAGCCGGACTGAGCCACGGCCCAGGCTCCGCGCCGACAGCGCGAAATGGGCGCAGCTCATCAAGAAACAGAACATCACGCCGGACTAGACTGGAGTCGAACATGGAAGCACTCAGGGGCCCCCTCAACGGAATCAGGGTCGTCGAATTCGAAGCCATCGGCCCCGGGCCGTTTTGCGGAATGATGCTCGCCGACATGGGCGCCGACGTGCTGGTCGTCGACCGGCCGGGCGCCACCGACCTCGGGCTCGGCCGCGAGCGACGCCATGACACGATGATGCGCGGCCGCCGCTCGGTCACGCTGGATATGAAATCGAAAGGCGGCGCGGAGGCCGCGCTCGAGCTGATATCGAAAGCCGACGCGCTTATCGAAGGGTTCCGGCCCGGCGTGATGGAGCGCCTCGGCATCGGCCCGGAGATCGCGCTGGCGCGGAACCCGAAGCTCGTCTACGGACGCATGACCGGCTGGGGACAGGACGGCCCGATGGCGCCGCGCGCCGGCCACGACATCAACTACATCGCCCTCGCGGGTCCGCTTGCGGGTATCGGACGCGCCGGTGACGCGCCGGTGCCGCCGCTCAACCTGGTGGGCGATTTCGGCGGCGGCGGGATGCTGCTCGCGTTCGGCATCGCGGCCGCGCTCGTCGAGGCGCAGCGCTCAGGGAACGGCCAGGTGGTGGACGCTGCGATGTGCGAGGGCGCGTCCCTGCTTTCGACGATGTTTCACGGCATGCTCGCATCCAAGAGGTGGACCGAAGAGCGCGGCGCGAATTTCCTCGACAGCGGCGCGCCTTGGTACGACACCTACGAGACCCGCGACGGCAAGCATGTCTCGATCGGCTCGATCGAGGGCCGCTTCTATGCGGACTTGCTGGAACGGCTCGGAATCGCCGGCGAGGACCTGCCAAAGCAGCACGATCGCGCGGGCTGGCCCAAGTTGCGCGCGCGTTACACGGCGGCTTTCAAGAGCAAGACCCGCGAGGAATGGTGCGCGGTGTTCGAGGGGTCGGATGCGTGCTTTGCACCGGTCCTCACCTGGAGCGAGGCTTACTCGCATCCGCACAACGTCGCGAGGAAAAGCTTTGTCGAGGTTGGCGGCGTCACGCAGCCCGCGCCCGCCCCTCGCTTCTCGCGCACGCCCGGCGAGGTCCGGCGCAAGCCCCCGGAACGCGGCGAAGGCGGCTCTGGCGCGCTCGCCGACTGGGGCTTCACGGGTGGGCATCTCGAAAAACTGAAATCCCTTGGATTGGACTTCACCTCATGATCGCCCGGACAATCGCACTCGCATTCCTGATGGCGTTCGCGCTCTGCACTGCCCAAGCGCAAACGGGCTGGGGAAAAGTGATCCGCGAGGCGGCCATCCGTGGCGACTGAAGCTCAAACAGGAATGCAAGCGTCGACGCCTGCTGGCCCGCTGCAGGGGCTTCGGGTCCTCGACATCTCGAACGTGATCGCCGGCCCGTTTGCCGCCGGCATGCTCGGCGACTTCGGCGCGGACGTGCTGAAAGTGGAATTGCCCGGCGCCGGCGATCCCTGCCGCGCGATCCCGCCGCACAAGGACGGCAAGCCGCTGATCTGGAAGGTCACCAACCGCAACAAGAAAGCAGTCACGCTCGACTTGCGCAAGCCCGAGGGCGCCGCGCTCTTCAAGCGCCTGGTGCCGCGCTTCGATGTGCTGATCGAGAACTACCGTCCGGGAACGCTCGACAAGTGGGGCCTCGACAAGGCCACGCTCTGGTCGCTGGCCCCGAAGCTCACGATCCTGCGACTGACCGGGTTCGGGCAGACGGGACCCTACCGCAACTTCCCGGGATTCGCCCGCCTGTTCGAGGCGTACTCGGGACTCACCTACATTACCGGCGAGCGCGATGGCCCGCCGCTGCATCCGGGCTACCCCATCGGCGACCCGATTGCCGGAGTCTTCGGCGCGTTCAGCGTGGTGACCGCGCTCTACCACCGGCTGCGCAATCCGGATTCGCCGGGCCAGGAGATCGACCTTTCGGCCACTGAAGCGATGATGCGTCTGCTCGAAGTCCTCCCGATCGAGTACGACCAACTCGGCCTGATCCACGAGCGCATCGGCAATGACAACGCCTATGTGGCCCCAGCCAACATTTTCCCGACCGGGGACGGGCTCTGGGTCACCTTCACCTGCGCGACCCAGAACATCTTCGACCGCTTTGCGGCATTGATCGGCAGGCCGGAGCTCATCAAGGACCCACGTTTCGCGAAGAACGCCGGACGCGTGCAGCACCGCAAGGAGATGGATGCGATCGCCGCGGACTGGATCGGCGCGCGGCCGCTAGCCGAAGTACTGGAGAAGCTGAGCACCGCGGGCGTCTCGGCCGCGCCGATCTATAACAACAAGCAGATGGTCGAAGACCCGCATTTCATCGAGCGCGGTGCGGTCGTGTCGGTGCCCGATGCCGATTTCGGTTCAGTGAAAATGCCGGGCATCGTGCCGCGGTTTTCCGAGACGCCGGGTTCGATCCGCTCGACCGGGCCGGCGATGGGGGCGAACAACGCCGAGGTATACGGCGACTGGCTCGGTATGGCGGAAGCTGAACAAGCCACGCTGCGCGAAAAGGGAGTGATCTAGATGGGCATCGTTGATGTCGAGCGCAAGAACCACGTGCATACGCTTACGCTGAATCGTCCGGAGAAGCGAAACGCCCTGGACCGCGAGATGGTGCTCGGGCTCGACGCCGCCCTGCTCGCCGCAACCGAAGACGACGATTGCCGCTGCGTCGTGATCCAGGGCGCGGGGGGCAGCTTCTGCTCGGGCCGCGACCTGGGACTGGAGCCCCTGGAGGACGGGCTCGACTGGTACTTCGGCTGGGATGGCGAGTACGGCGACGCCCTCAACCGGCTGCTGGCCATGAAGAAGCCGACCGTATCGTTGGTCGAGGGCTACGCGGTTGCCGGTGGGTTCACCATCGCCATGAGCTGCCAGTTCGTGCTTGCGGTCGAATCCGCAAAGTTCGGCGCGCTGGAGATGAAGAACGGCTTCCCCGCCGCGATCAATACGGCGGTGCTCACACACCTGCTCCCGCGCAGGCGCGCGCTCGAACTACTGTTGTCCGCGGAGACCTTCAGCGCTGCGCAGCTCGATCACTTCGGCTTGATCACGCGCCTGGCGCCCGACGCGGCCGCGCTGCGAACCGAAGCCGAAGCTTTCGTGTCAGCTTTGACGCGACTGGATCCAAGATCGGTGCAGATGACCCTCGAGCTGCATCAACTTGTCGAAGACATGCCCCTTGCGCACGGAGTTCTCGTCGGCAAGCAGATGAATTCTCTGCTTGCCGCCTCAGGCACGATCGCGCGCGGCGCGGCCAGGAGAAAGGCCAAATTGAGCAGAAGCAGGTAAGCGTCGATGGAAACCCTGTTTTTCTGGCTCTCGAAG
>CAZZDV010000081.1:0-15482 GCA_964652785.1 uncultured Bordetella sp. | reverse complement strand
TCGCCACCCCGGCCGAGAGCAGGAACGTCGACATTACCGTGCCGATCAGCGAGCCGTAGAAGAGCGAGGTGAGCGGATGCTCGAGCCCCGCGATCTTGCGCGTGAGGATCTGGTAGAAGGCGTTGCACAGCGCCATCGCCACCGGCAACAGCGCGTAGATGGTGAAGAGCGCCGTGCCCGGGCGCACCACGATCAGCGCGCCCGAGAGTCCCACGACGATCGCGATGACGCGCGGCATGTCGATGCGCTCGCCGAGCATCGGCACCGCAAGGATCGCCACGAACACCGGCAGCACGAAACCGATCGAGGCAGCCTCGGCCAGCGGCAGCACCGTGAGCGAAGTGAAGTAGAGCAGCGTCGAGGCGCCGAGCATGAGCCCGCGCACGATCTGCGTGGTCGGCCGCTCGGTCCTGATGCGCCTGAGCTCCCCGCGCACGACCAGGAAAGCGGAGAGCACGAGGAGGTTGATCGCGTAGCGCGCCCAGACCACGCTGCCGACCGGGTAGCTCTGCGACAGGTACTTGGCGATCGTGTCCATGACCGAGAACGTCGCGATCGCGATGAGGATCAACGCGATGCCGCGCAGGGGCTTGTGCTTGAGCGCCATGCGCCATTGTCTCGCGTTCGCTCACTCTTGACATGCAGCCGACGCGGGGTACACTGAACAAATTGCGGGGTACACTGAGCAATAAATCCGGACGCGGTTTTGGGGGCTTGATGGGCTGGCATGCGGTAGCCGATGCAGAGGCGCTCGGCGATGACGAAGCAGTGGGCGTCAAGGTGGGCGAGGTGCCGATCGCGATCGTTCGCGCGGGCGGCGCGCTGTACGCGGTAAACGACGTCTGCACCCACCAGTACGCGCTGCTGTCCGACGGCTACGTCGAGGACGGCTGCATCGAGTGCCCGCTGCACCAGGGCCGGTTCGAGCTCACTACCGGCAAGGCGATGTGCGCACCGGTCAGCGAGCCGATCCAGGCCTACCCGGTCAAGGTCGAGGGCGGCAGGATCCTCGTCGAGCTTGCCGACTAGCCGCGGGTAAACGTGCCCTCACCCCATATCCTCATCATCGGCGCCGGACAGGCCGGCGGGCGCGCGGCCGAAGCGCTGCGCGGCGCGGGCTACACGGGGCCGGTCACGATGGTGGGCGACGAAACCGAGCCGCCGTACGAGCGGCCCGCCTTGTCCAAAGGCGTTCTGCTCGGCGAATCCGGGCCCGAATCGACTTTCATCCACCCGCGCGATCACTGGCGCGCCAAGGACATCGAGCTCGTCTGCGGCGTGCGCGCCGAAGCCATCGCCCCGGCGAGTCGCAGCGTGCTGTTCTCCGACGGCAAGCGCCTGGACTACGGCCACCTCATCCTCGCAACCGGCAGCCGCGTGCGCCCGCTCATCGGCGTTAACGACACGCTGGGCGGCGTGCATTACCTGCGCACGATTGCCGATTGCAAGCGTCTCGCGAAGGACCTCGCCCCCGGCAAGCGCGTCGTCGTGATCGGCGGCGGGTTCATCGGCCTCGAAGTCGCTTCCACCGCGGCCAAGCTCGGCCTTGAAGTCACGGTGGTCGAAAGGCAGCCGGCCTTGCTCGAGCGCGCCTTGCCAGCGGACATCGCGGCGCAAGTGGAGCGGCTGCATCGCAGGCAGCGGGTGGAGTTCAGGCTCGGCGCAGGCGTGTCGGCGCTCATGGGCACTGGCGGAAACGGCGGCGGCCGCGTCACTGCGGTGGGCCTGGCCGACGGCAGCGAACTGGCCGCCGACGTGGTGGTGATCGGCATCGGCATCATCCCGAATACGGAATTGGCCGAGAGCGCCGGGGCCGAATCCGCCGATGGCGTCGTGACCGACGAGTTCGGCCGGACCAGCGTCGAGGGCATCTGGGCGGCCGGGGACGTGACCAGCCACTACAACCCGATGCTCGGGCAACGCGTGCGCCTCGAGTCGTGGCAGAACGCGCAGAACCAGGCGATCGCGGTTGCCCGCAACGTGGCCGCGGCTACGTCACTGCCCGCATCCACGCCGGTCGCTTACTCGGAAGTCCCGTGGTTCTGGTCGGACCAGCACGGGGTCAACATCCAGATGGCCGGGCTTGCGCGCCAAGGCGCACAGACCGTGTGGCGCGGCGATCCCGCGTCTGGCCGCGCAATCGCGTTCTGCATGATTGATGCGCGTATCGTCTGCGCTACGGCATTCAATGCGGGCGGCGAGATCCGCTTTGCCCGCAAGCTCATCGAATCGCGGACGCCCGTGAGCGCGGGCGACCTTTCCGACAGCTCGAAAAAGCTCAAGGACCTCGCGGCCCGGACCGAGCCGCGCGTAAGTGCCGTTGGTGCGGCCGCCGCCTAGGCGGCAATCGGACAGGAGGCAAGGCCATGTACAGCGCAAACACAGTCATCGGGCAGACCGGCAGCTTCGCCAAGGAAAAGCGGCAGGCGCAGGATTTCGAGTTCAAGTGGCCCTCGCAGGGCCTGACCTCGATCCCGGACTGGATCTACACCAGCCCCGAGATTTACGAGCGCGAAATCGAGCGCATCTTCCACGGCCGCACCTGGAATTTCGTGGCTCTGGAGGCCGAGATCCCGAACCCGGGCGACTACAAGCGCTCTTTCGTGGGGCCGACGCCGGTGGTGGTGTCGCGCAATCTTGATTCCACCGTGCACGTGTTCGAGAACCGCTGCGCGCACCGCGGCGTCGAGTTCTGCCGCCAGCACCTCGGGAACACCAAGGAATTCGTCTGCCCCTACCACAGCTGGTCGTACGACCTGGTCGGCAACCTGCAGGGCATCCCGTTCAAGCGCGGCCTGAAGGGCGAGGGCGGCGGCATGCCCAAGGACTTCAAGAACTCGGACCACAACCTCAAGAAGCTCTCCGTGACCACGCTCAACGGCGTGGTGTTCGCTTCGTTCGCGACCGGCATGGAGCCGATCGAGGAGTACCTGTCGCCGGAGATCCTCAAGGACTTCAACGTGGTGTTCGCCGGCCGCAAGCTCAAGATCCTCGGCTACTACCGGAACGAATTGCCGGGCAACTGGAAGCTCTACCACGAGAACCTCAAGGACCCCTACCACGCGACGCTGCTGCATTCGTTCCTCGTCACGTTCGGGCTCATGGTCGCCGGCAGCAAGAACGGCATGATCACCGACCCGAAGGGCCGCCACGGCACGCTCGCCTCAGCCAAGCCGGACAACGTCGCCGAGGCGCTGGATGACGCGACCAAGAAGGAGATGCGCAATTACCGCGAGGACTTCAAGCTCGCCGACGGTCGCTTCCTCGATTATGTGCGCGAATTCGATTCGCCCTGGTCGGTCACCATGCAGACGATCTGGCCGAACCTCATCGTGCAGCGCGAGCTCAACACGCTCGGCATCCGCCACATCATCCCGAACGGCCCCCACAGCCAGATCATGATGTGGACGATGTTCGGCTATGAGGGTGATGACGAGGAGATGACGCGCCACCGCCTGCGCCAGGGCAACCTCATGGGCCCCTCGGGCTTCCTCGGGCTCGAAGACAACGAGGCGATCAAGTTCCTGCAGGAAGGCGTGCGCCGCTCACCCTCGGACCGGGGCGTGCTCAAGCTCGGCGGCGAGACCACAGGCACCACCACCTCGGTGATCGACGAATCGGCGATTCGCGGCATGTATGCGCACTATCGCCAGGAGATGGGATTGTGAGACGGGGGCTCTGAACCGACATGTACGCCGGCTACGACATGCAACCCCCCGACGCCAGGACCGTGCGCGAGCTGCGCCTGGAGATCGAGGAATTCCATACCGAGTACTGCAACATGCTCGACCGCGGCGCGCTGGACCACTGGGTCGATTTCTTTGCCGAGGACGGGCTGTATCGCGTCACCTCGCGCGAGAACGCGGATGCCGGCTTGCGCGTCGGGCTGGTGTATGCCGAGGGGCGCGGCATGATCCGCGACCGCGCCTTCGCGATCCTGCACACGCAGATGTTCGCGCCGCGCTACATGCAGCATTTCACCAGCAACGTGCGCATCGTGGCAGTGGAGGGCACGGGCTCGAGCGACGGGAGCCTGATCAAGTCGCAATCGAACTACCTGCTGCTGCAAACCCTTGTCGATGGTCCGACCACCATCCACCAGTCAGGGCGCTACTACGACACCTTCGTGCGCCAGGGCGGGCGCCTGCTCATCCGCGAGCGGCAGTGCGTCTACGACACGGTCCTGATCGCCAACGACCTGGTCTACCCGGTCTGATACCCGGTCTATTCGGAACGCAACGTGCCCCGCCCGTACCCATTGTTCGCCTCGATCAGCCGCACCAGCGTCGCCATGAAAAGGTCGCGCTCCTTCTGCGTGAGCGGGGCGAGCAGGCGGTCCTGCGAACGCTGCATCGCCGGAAAAAGCCCGGTCATGAGGGCGCGCCCCTTGGGGGTGAGGCAAGCGAGGCGCGCGCGGCGGTCGGCGGGGTTTTCCTTCCTGCGCACGAGTTTGCGCGTTTCCAGGCGCGAGAGCACTTCGGCCACATTGGTGCGGTCGATGCCGATTTCGTCGGCCAGCGTCGTCTGGTCCTGCTCGCCGCGGATCGAAAGCGCGGTCAGCACGCTGTACTGCACCGGGGTCACGTTGGCGTGCCCCAGCTCCTCCGACCACAGGGCGTAGTTGATCTGATGAAGCAGGCGCAAGAGATATCCCGGACGGGACCACAGCGGCAGGCGCGGCTCGAGCGCCGCCACGTTCGCGCGCTCGACCCGCGCGGGGGATTTCGCTTTGCGCGCTGCACGAGCCATAGAGGTCAGGCGGTGGCGCAGTTAGCGGCGCAGTTAATGAAAATAGGAGCCGCCGTCGATCACCAGCGTCTGGCCGGTGATGAAAGCCGAGTCGGGGCCGCAAAAGAAAACCGCCGCGCCGACCAGGTCCTCGGGATACATGTCGCGCGCAAGCGCGCGCCCCGCGATCGAAGGGCCGCGCACCTTTTCCATGAGCGCCGGGTTGTTCTCGACGTTTTCGGAGAGCGTGAAACCTGGCGCGATGCCGTTCACCAGGATCTTGTACTCGCCCAGTTCCTTGGCGAGCGCGCGCGTCATGGAAAGGATCGCCCCCTTGCTCGCCACGTAATGCAGGTAGAGCGGGTTGCCCTTGAAGGCGACGCCGGAGCACAGGTTGACCACGCGCGCGGCGGAAGACTTCTTCAGGAGCGCAAGCGCCGCTTTGGTGACGAGGAAAGTGCCGAGCGTGTTGACGTCCATCACCTGGCGCCATTCGGCCGCGCTGATCTGCTCGAACGGCTTGGGGATGAGCGTGGAGAAGATCGCCGCGTTGTTCACCACGATGTCGAGGCCGCCGAACTGGGTCTCGGCGAATTTCACCGCGCGCGCGGTGTCTTCCTCGCTGGTGATGTCGACCCTGATTCCACGGGCCTCGATGCCTTCGGCGGCCATTTCGGCGGCCGAGCTTTCGGCATTCGCAAGGTCGGCGACGATGATGCGCGCGCCTTCGCGACCGAGCGCGGTTGCGATCGCCTTGCCGATGCCGTTGCCCGCGCCGGTAACCAATGCAATTTTTCGATCGAGCTTCATATTGGGCATGCTCGTTGCTAGAGAGTATTCATCAAAAGATTAGCATGGACCGTATCCCCATCATCGATATTGCGCCCTTCCTCGGCGGCACAGCCGAGGGCAGGAGGAGCGTGCCCGCGGCGATTCGCAAGGCCGCGGAAGAGATCGGCTTCTTCGCAATCGTTGGCCATGGCGTGCCGCGCACCACGATGGACGCGCTGTACGCATCGGCGCACGCATTTTTCGATCTTACGCTCGAAGAGAAGCAGCGCGTCGCCCCGCCGCGGCCCGACTTTCCGCGCGGCTACAAGGCCGTGGGTTTCGAGGCCCTGGCCGCAGGAAATGCCGCATCTAATCAACCGGAGACGCCCCCGGACCTGAAGGAGTACTACCACTTCGGCCGTCCCGAGGTCCCGAACGAGCCGTATTTCACCGGCGAGCAGGGCCGCAAGCACTTCTTCCCGAACCAGTGGCCCCAGCGCCCCGCAGGATTGGCGGAAGCGGCCGATGCCTACTACCGCGCGATGGAATCGCTTTCGGTCACGCTCTGCCGGATCTCGGCGCTTGCGCTCGGCCTGCCCGAGAATTTCTTCGAGGACAAGATCGACCGCCATATCACCGCGGCGCGCATCAACTACTACCCGCGCCAGGACGATCCGCCGGCCGAAGGCCAGCTGCGCGCAGGAGCTCACACCGACTACGGCATGCTCACGATCCTCTCGGGCGAGAGCGCGCCCGGCCTGCAGGTGCAAACGCGCTCGGGCGAATGGGTGGACGTGGCGACCGACAAGTACCGCTTCGTCTGCAACATCGGCGATCTCCTCATGCGCTGGACGAACGACAGGTGGGTTTCGAACACCCATCGCGTGCTGAACCCCCCGCGCGAGATGGCGAAGGCCGCGAGCCGCATGTCGATCGCGTTCTTCCATCACCCGAACTACGACGCGAAGATCGAGTGCATCCCAGGATGCGCGGGCGATGCGCCGCCCAAGTACGAGCCGGTGCTGTCGGGCGATTTTCGCGACCGGAAGTACACCGTGACGCGCACCGCCTCCGCTGCGCTCCCGGCCGCGGCCTGAGGACCCGATGAAAGCTTTCCTGCGTTTTTCCGCCGGCGTCGACCGCATGAACCAGTGGTTCGGCTACGTCGCCACCGTCTGCGTGCTGGCCGCCTGCCTCGTGAGCGCCGGCAATGCGGGTCTGCGCTACGCATTCAGCCTGGGCTCGAACGCCTGGCTCGAGATGCAGTGGTACCTGTTCGCCTACCTCGTCATGTTCGGCGCGTCGTACGTGCTCAAGGTGAACGAGCACGTGCGGGTCGACCTCGTCTACGGGATGCTGTCGGTGCGCGGCAAGCTGTGGGTGGACATCCTCGGCCTCCTGGTGTTCATGCTGCCGGCCACCATCTACATGCTGATCCTGTCGTGGCCGCCCGCGCTGGATGCGTGGCAGTCGGGCGAGATCTCGCCCAATGCGGGCGGCCTCGTGCGCTGGCCGGCGCGCTTCGCGTTGCCCATAGGCTTCGCGCTGCTCACGCTGCAGGGATTCTCCGAGCTCATCAAGCGCATCGCCATGATCACCGGCCGCATCACCGCCGAGACGCATTACGAAAGGCCGCTGCAATGACGCTCACCGCCGAAGCGATGGCGCCGCTGATGTTCGCGGGCATGTTCATCTTCCTGCTGATCGGCTACCCGGTCGCGTTCTCGCTCGCCGCGCTGGGCCTGGGCTTCGGAGTGCTCGGGGTCCACATGGGTTTCTTCGCGCCCGAATTCCTCGCCAACCTGCCGCTGCGCATCTTCGGGATCCTGTCCAACGACCTGCTGCTCGCGATCCCGTTCTTCACCTTCATGGGCGCGCTGCTCGAGCGCTGCGGCCTGGCCGAAGACCTTCTCGAGAGCATGGGCCAGATGTTCGGCGGCCTGCCCGGGGGCCTCGGCTATGCGGTGATTATCGTGGGCGCAGTGCTGGGCGCCATTACCGGCACAGTGGCCGGATCGGTGATCGCGATGGGCGTGATCGCGCTGCCTACCATGCTTCGCTATGGCTACGACGCGCGCATCGCCACCGGCGTGATCGCGGCCTCGGGCACGATCACCCAGCTCATTCCGCCGTCGCTCGTGCTCATCGTGCTCGCCGACCAGCTCGGCCGCTCGGTGGGCGACATGTATGCCGGCGCGATCGGGCCGTCCATCGTGCAGACGCTCCTGTTCCTCGCTTTCATGTGGGCGGTTTCGGTGCTGAGCCCGCAGCGTGTCCCGCCGCTGCCGCCCGAGGCTCGCACGCTGCGCGGCTGGGCGCTGTGGAGCCGCGTGTTGTGGGGCATCATTCCCTCGCTGGGCCTTATGTTCCTCGTGCTCGGCACGATCTTCATGGGGGTGGCCACCCCTACCGAGGCCGGCGCGATGGGCGTGGTGGGCGCGCTCCTGCTGGCCGCGGTGCGCGGGCGGCTCACCTGGCGGCTGGTGTGGCAGGGCATGGAGTCGACCATGCGCATCACCGCGATGGTGATCTTCATCCTGTTCGGCGCAAGCGTGTTCTCGCTCGTGTTCCAGGGCTTCGACGGCGGGCTGCTGATCGAGCACCTGCTCTCGGGCCTGCCCGGGGGCAAGACGGGCTTTCTCGTGATGACCATGGTGGCGGTGTTCCTCCTCGCGTTTTTCCTAGACTTCTTCGAGATCGCGTTCATCGTCGTGCCGCTGCTCGCGCCTGTGGCGCAGAAGCTCGGTATCGACCTGGTCTGGTTCGGCGTGCTGCTGTGCGTGAACCTGCAGACCTCGTACATGCACCCCCCCTTCGGGTATGCGTTGTTCTACCTGCGCGGCGTGGCCCCCAAGGAAGTGAAGAGCAAGGACATCTACATGGGGGCAATCCCCTGGGTCGGCCTGCAGGTGCTCATGATCGGGCTGGTGATCGCGTTCCCGGACCAGATCACCTACTTCCTCGACAAGAACGAGGTGATCGATACCGACAAGGTCAGGATCGAGCTCGAGGCGCCCATGGGCACGCCCGGCGCGGTCGGCTCGCAGGAGGATCTGCAGAAGCAGTTCGAGAGTTCGCCCACACCGGGCGCGAAGAAGTAGGAGTTTACCCAGCAGGTTGCTTACCAGCCGGCCTGGCCGGCCTATCCAAGGAGAATGCAATGAAGAGACGCGAGTTTCTGACGAAGGCAGGGGCGGGAGCGGCCCTCGGCGCGATGGCTGCGCCGGCAATCGCCCAGTCGGCGCCGTCGGTGAAGTGGCGCCTGCAGACCAGCTGGCCCAAGAGCCTGGACACCACCCATGGTGGCGTCGAGGCGATGGCCAAGCGGATCGCTGCGATGACCGAGGGCAAATTCGAGATCCGCGTCATGACCGCGGGCGAGATCGTGCCGGGCAACCAGGTGTTCGACGCGGTCGAGAAGGGCACCATGGAGGCGACCCACACGCTGTCGTCGTTCTTCATCGGCAAGAACCCGGCGTTCGCGTTCGACGCGGGTATCCCGTTCGGGCTCAATGCGCGCCAGCAGGCCGCGTGGTTCAACTGGGGTGGCGGTGCCGAGCTGCTGCGCGACGTGTTCAAGCAGTACGGCATGATGAACATCCCGTGCGGCAACACCGGCGTGCAGATGGGTGGCTGGTACAGGAAGGAGATCAAGACCGTCGCCGACCTCAAGGGCCTCAAGATGCGCATCGGCGGCATCGGCGGCACCATCCTGGCCAAGCTCGGCGTCACACCGCAGCAGATCCCCCCGGGCGACATCTATCCCTCGCTCGAGAAGGGCACCATCGACGCGGCCGAGTTCATCGGGCCGCATGACGACGAGAAGCTCGGCCTGAACAAGGTGGCCAAGTTCTACTACTACCCGGGCTGGTGGGAAGGCAGCGCGCAGAACACGATGCTGGTCAACCTCAAGGCATGGGATGCCCTGCCCAAGGCTTACCAGGAAGCGCTGATCTGCGCCGCGCGCGAGCAGGACACCGTCATGACGGCCGACTATGACGCCAAGAACCCGGTGGCGCTCAAGCGCCTGGTCGGCGCGGGCACGCAGCTGCGCGCGTTCCCCAAGCCGGTCATGGATGCCGCGTACAAGGCCACCCAGGAAGTCATGGCCGACCTCGCCGGCAAGAGCCCGGAGTTCAAGAAGATCTACGACCAGTGGTCCAAGTTCCGCGATGAGCAGAACCTGTGGTTCAAGGTTGCCGAGTACACCCTCGACAACTACCGCTATTACGGCATTCCAAAGTAAGGCAAGGCGCAAGAAAATACAGGGGGCGGAGAGTCCCCCTGTAGTTGCAAGACTGGAGGAAATGCATGGAACAAGAACATGGCAAGCCCGGCCAGGGCATAGGCGCGCGCGTTCCCCGCAAGGAGGATTCGCGCCACATGCACGGCCGCGGACAATACGTCTCGGACACGGTGATTCCCGGCCAGCGGGAGGTCGCGTTCCTGCGCAGCCCCGTGGCCCACGGCATCATTCGCGCGATCCGCAAGCCGCCGAATTCAGAGGGCCGGGTGTTCGTGCGCGAAGACCTCGTCGAGGCGAAAGACATCGTGGCCTCCTCGACCCTTCCAAGCTACAAGCTCTCGGCCCAGCCGCCCCTCGCGCAGGGCAAGGTGCGCTTCGTGGGCGAGCCGGTGGTCATGTGCGTGGCACGCACGCGCGCCGAGGCCGAGGACCTGTGCGAGCAGGTCGAACTCGACATCGAGGAGCTGCCCGCGCTGGTGGATTCCGAAACCGCGCGGCTGGAAAAGTCCGTGCGCGTGCACGAAGAATGGGACGACAATCTGTTCCTCACGCTGACGGTGGAAAATGGCTTCGAGGCGCTGTCGAAGAAGGCCACCGTGGTGGTGAACCGTGAAGTGGAGCTTTCGCGCCAGGCCATGGTGCCCATGGAAGGCAAGGCCGTGGTTGCGTACTGGGACGAGCGCGCCGACCAGCTCATCATGTATTACTCCACCCAGACGCCGCACATCGTGCGCACCGGCATCGCGCAGTTCCTCGGCCTGGACGAAGGCCAGGTGCGCATCATCGCCCCGGACGTCGGGGGCGGCTTCGGCTACAAGGTCATCGTGCACCCGGAAGAGCTCTCGGTGGCGTGGCTCGCGATGAAGTACCGCAAGCCCTTCCGCTGGATCGAGGATCGCCGCGAGCACCTCGTCTCGGGAGCCAACGCGCGCCAGCACAAGTACCGGCTCACCGCGTATGCCGACGACAAGGGCCGGCTCCTTGCGCTGGATGCAGAGATCACCATCGATGGCGGCGCGTATTCGAACTGGCCGTTCACGATCGGCCTCGAGCCGGGACAGGCCATGGGCAACCTGCCGGGTCCGTACGATTTCCAGGGCTATCGCTGCAAGACGTACTGCGTGGCGACCAACAAGCCCGGCTTCATGCCGTATCGCGGCGTTGCGCGCACCGGCGTGTGCTTCGCAATGGAGCTGCTCATGGACGCGGTGGCGCGCGCGGTAGACCGCGACCCCTACGAGGTGCGCATGGAAAACCTCGTGCGGCCCGAGCAGATGCCCTACGACAACGTGGTCAAGAAGCACTACGACAGCGGCAACTACCCGGCAGCGCTCGCGCTCGCGCGCGAGAAGTTCGACCACCCCAAGTGGATCGAGCGCCAGAACAAAGGCGAGCCCGACGGGCGCAAGATCGGCATCGGCTTCGCGAGCTACTGCGAACAGTCGGCGCACGGCACCAGCGTGTTCGCCACGTGGGGATTGCCGCTCGTGCCGGGTTACGACCAGTCGGCGGTCAAGCTAACGCCTGACGGCGGCCTCGAAGTGCGGGTCGGCGTGCACTCGCACGGCCAGGGCATGGAGACGACCTTCGCCCAGCTCGCGCACGAGATCCTCGGCATCGACGTGCAGAAGATCAAGCTCACGCATGGCGACACCGGCACCACGCCCTATTCGACCGGCACCTATGCTTCGCGCTCAATAGTGATGGCCGGCGGCGCGACGCTCAAGGCCTGCGAAGAGCTGCTCCCGCGCATCGTCAAGATCGGCGCGCACCTCGTCGGCTGCACCGTCGAAGAAGCCCGCTTCGACAAGACGCTCGGCGTCGTCGGGCCCACCGGCAAGGCGGTCGACCTCAAGGAGATCTGCAGCGTCTGGTACCTGCGCCCCGACCGCGCGCCGCTCGACGTCGACCGGCGCGGGCTGGAGGTGAGCGTGAGCTACAAGCCCGACCGCGACACGGGAGCCTTCAGCTACGCGTCGCACGCAGTTGCCGTGGCCGTTGATACCGAGACAGGGCAGGTCGAGATCCTCGACTATGTGATCGCGGAAGACTGCGGCACCTTGGTGAACCCCATGGTCGTCGAGGGCCAGACGCTGGGCGGGGTCGCACAAGGCATCGGCACCGCGATGTACGAAGAGATCCAGTACGACGCCAACGGCCAGCCCAACGCCTCCACGCTCGCCGACTACCTGCTGCCCGGGCCGACGGAGATTCCCGACATGCGCATCTTCCACATGGAAACCCCGTCGCCCTACACGATGTACGGCATCAAGGGCATGGGCGAGGGCGGGGCGATTGCGCCGCCGGCCGTGATCTTCAACGCGGTCAACGACGCGCTGCGGGCCACCGGTGTCGAGGTAAGCAAAACCCCGCTTACGCCGCACCGCCTGCTCGAGGAAATCGAGCGTGCCCGGCAGCGGGCGGAACCAAAACGGGAGGCCGCATGAAAGCCGCTGCTTTTGAATATTTGAAACCGCAGGACGTCGCCGGTGCAGTCAAGGCTCTCGCTGGCTCCGCGGGCGAAGCCAAGCCGCTCGGTGGGGGCCAGTCGCTCGGGCCGATGCTGAACCTGCGCCTTGCGCGCCCGAAGCTGCTGGTCGACGTGTCGCGGCTGGATGCGATGCGCGCCATCGAGGACAAGGGCACTTTCTGGCGCATCGGCGGGGCGGTGACGCATTCAGCGATCGAGGATGCCAGCATGCCCGGCTGCACCGTGATGTCCGACGTCGCGCGCAACATCGCCTACCGCGCGATCCGCAACCGCGGCACGATCGGCGGCAGCCTCGCGCACGCCGATCCGGCCGCCGACTGGCCGCTGGCGCTGCCCGCGCTGGCTGCGAACATCGTCATCTCGGGGCCGGCCGGCGAGCGCAGCGTGCCCGCGGGCGAATTCACCAAGGGCGCCTTTGCCACGGTGCTGGCCGAAGACGAGCTCGTCGTCGCGGTCGAGGTCCCCAAGCTTTCCGCGTCGGCGCGCTGGGGGTACTGGAAGTTCTGCCGCAAGACGGGCGAGTTTCCCGAGTCCAGTGCTGCAATGCTCATGGACCCGGACAGAAGGCTCGCGAGACTGTGGGTGGGCGCCCTGGACGGCGCCCCGCAATCGCTCAACGGTCTCGCGGCCGAGATCGCCATGCGCGGCGCGCTTGCCGCGAGCGAAGTTGCCGTGAGCGCGGCGCTCGACCTGGCCGTGCCGGGCCAGGACCCGGTGAGCCGCCGCCTGCATGTCACCGCGGTGCGGCGCGCAGTCCAGAAAGGATTCATCTAATGCAACCCATTTCATTGGTAGTCAATGGCGAGAAGGTGCAGGCCCTCGCCGAGCCGAGGACCCACCTGGGCGATTTCCTGCGCGAAGACCAGCGCCTCACCGGCACCCACCTCGGATGCGAGCACGGCGTCTGCGGCGCGTGCACGGTGCTGATCGACGGGGTCCCGGCCCGCTCGTGCATCGCGTACGCGGTGGCCTGCGAAGGCCGCGAGATCCGCACGATCGAAGGGTTCGGCGAGGACGCGGTGATGGCGCAGCTGCGCACCGCGTTCAACAAGGAGCATGCGCTTCAGTGCGGGTTCTGCACGCCGGGCATGCTGATCGCCGCGCGCGATCTCGTGATGCGCGTGCCGGACGCGGACGAGCAGCGCGTGCGGGTCGAGATGTCGGGCAATCTCTGCCGCTGCACGGGATACCGGGGGATCGTGAGAGCGATCCTGAGCGTGCTGGAGTTGCGCCGCGCCGGCAACGACCCGACGATCGAGGACACGCTGCCTCCGCCGGCTCAGGCGTTCACGCCTTTCCAGGCGACGGCGTCCGCGGCGTCTTCAGCAACACCGGCGGCGTCCACAACGACCGCCGCATCCGCCGCCACCCCGAAGGCCGCCGGCACCGTCATCGAGGACGAATTCACCGTGGACCACCCGCTGGCCAAGGTCTGGGAGATCTTCGGCGACATGCCCGCGGTGGCCGGGTGCCTGCCCGGCGCGGAGATCACCGAGCACACGCCGAGTTCGCTCAAGGGCAAGGTCACGACCAAGTTCGGCCCGATGCGCGCGTCGTTTGCGGGCGCGGCGGCCCTGGAGCGCGACGAAGCGGCCAAGCGCGGGGCAATCCGCGGCAACGGGACCGACAGCCTCTCGGGCTCGCGTGCGCGGGGCGACATCAGCTACCAGCTCTTCGAGGCCGGTCCCGGCCGCACGCGCGTTGCGGTGGCGATCGACTACAGCCTGCAGGGCCCCCTTGCGCAGTTCTCGCGCGGCGGCCTGGTACGGGAGTTCGTGAAGAAAATGGTGGCCGATTTCGCCGCCAACCTGAACGCGCGCCTCGGCGCGCCTGCTGGAGCGGCGCCGACTGTCGCGCCAGTCATGACCCTCAGTGCCGGGACGGTGTTCTGGAACTGGCTCAAGAATCTGTTCGGCGGCAAATCCTAAAGGAGAAAATCATGAAAGCGATCGCAGAGCTCGGCAACTTCCTCCACATCTACGACTTCTACGTCGAGAAGGAGAACATCGACGAGTTCATTCGTCTGTTCAACGAGTTCGACTACGGCGGCAACAACCCGATGCACATGTCCTCCGCGCAGGCAAAGGACGGCGCGATGTGCCAGGACGTGGATGACCCGACGCACTTCTGGCTGATCGGCGAGTGGAAGGACATCGTGGAGCACGCGCGCATCCGCAAGATCCTCGCCACCGAGCTCAAGCCCGCCTTCGTCGGGATGATCAAGGGCAGCGGCTTCGTGCCCAAGTACGCCAAGGTCGTGTCGGCCACGCCACAGCACATCCTCGACGCGGCGAGCAAGAAAGCCGCGGCCTAGGCCGCGATTTTGCCAATGGAGCTCTACACGTTCTTCCGATCCTCGACCTCGTTCAGGTTGAGGATCGCGCTTGCGTACAAAGGCATCGCTTACGAGCCGAGGTTCGTCAGCCTGCCGAAGATGGAGCACCACGCGGCGGACTACCTTGCGAAGAACCCGCAGGGCCTGGTCCCGGCGCTCGTCGACGACGCAGGGCGGGTGTTCACCCAATCCATGGCCATGATCGAGTACCTCGACGACATCCATCCCGAGCCGCCGCTGATGCCCAGGGGCGCGGAGGACAAGTGGTACGTGCGCGCCGTGTCGCAAATCATCGGCTGCGAGATGCATCCGCTCAACAACGTGCGCGTGCTCAAGTACCTCAAGACGTATGGCCTGGACGAGGCGAAGGTGAACGGCGACTGGTACCCGCACTGGGTCAACGAGGGCTTCAGGAGCCTCGAGGCGTTCCTGGTCAGCGAGAAGCGCTCGGGCAAGTTCTGCCTCGGCTCGCAGTTCACGATGGCCGACGTGTGCCTGATCCCGCAGGTGTTCAACGCGCAGCGCTACAACTGCGACCTGGCGCCCTATCCGAGGGTCATGCGGGTGTTCGAGGCGGGCGCGGCGCTGGAGGCGGTCAGGAAAGCGGAGCCGTCGACGCAGGCGGACAAGTTCTGACGCGGTGAGCCGGGCTGCCGCCCGAATTCATGACATTCGTTACTTAACCTCCGCGCCTGGCGCGCCTTGCGGGGGAATTTTGTGCCGGTACCGGTACATCTTCCTGCGTAACGTCAGGGCTTCAGGAACTTCAGCGCGAACTCGTCCTTGGGCATCGGCGGTTCGGCCGTTTCGCGGTCGCGCGGCTCTGCCCGTGGATTTTTCCAGCCGGCCCGATGGCCCGCGCGAGCAGCTCGCTGGTGTAGCCGCCGCCCGCGCTGAGGTCGAGCACCGTC